>JBCCLI010000024.1:0-29526 GCA_039026975.1 Bacteroidota bacterium
CAGATCCTCTTCGGTAACCTGGCAGAGAAGGGGAGTGTAGCTAAAATCACCGGGAAAGAGGGAGAGCGTTTTGAAGGCTCAGCCAAGGTTTACGACAGTGAGGTAGCTGCCAATGAAGCCATAGGGAATGGTGAAATACAGGCAGGAGATGTCATAGTGATCAGATATGAAGGACCCAAAGGAGGTCCTGGGATGCCAGAGATGCTGAAGCCTACCTCTGCTATCATGGGAGCAGGGCTGGGAGATGAGGTAGCATTAATTACAGATGGAAGGTTTTCAGGCGGGACCCATGGATTTGTGGTAGGGCATATTACGCCGGAAGCCCAAGAGGGAGGAATGATAGGCTTGTTAGAAGACGGAGACAAGATAATCATAGATGCCAGTAACAACGCCATAGATGTACTGTTAGAAGAAGAAGAAGTACAGAAAAGAAAAGTCAACTGGAAAAAACCAGCACTAAAGTTTACACGAGGGATTTTATACAAGTATGCCAAAACAGTATCCACGGCTTCAGAGGGTTGTGTAACTGATGAAGGGCTAGAGTAACAAGGGAAAGAAAAGGAATTGTTTACTTTTTAATTATCAATCTCATGTCTACGTTCACCAAAACGAGAGAAAACGCCGGGGAAGGAGTATCCCAAGATCAAAAGAAAGTGGTTGCTGGAGCGGAAGCAGTCATTATGGCACTGCTGGAAGAAGGGGTAGATACCGTTTTTGGCTATCCAGGTGGGGCAATTATGCCGGTATATGATGCGCTCTATGACTATAGAGACAGGATTAATCATATCCTGGTGAGGCATGAGCAGGGAGCCACTCATGCGGCTCAGGGCTATGCCAGAGCCACCAACAGAACCGGGGTTTGCATAGCTACCTCAGGTCCTGGGGCTACTAATCTGGTAACCGGAATAGCAGATGCCCAGATAGATTCTACCCCCATGGTCTGTATTACAGGGCAGGTACCTAGCCATCTGCTGGGAACAGATGCTTTCCAGGAAACGGATGTAATCAGTATGACCATGGCCGTCACTAAGGCTAACTTCCAGATCACCAGAGCTGAAGAAATACCGGAAGTCATGGCTAAGGCATTTTATATTGCTAATTCAGGAAGACCCGGGCCTGTGGTAGTAGATATTTGTAAAGACGCGGAAATAGGGAGCCTGGAGTTTAATTACAAAAAATGTAAAAATATCAGGAGCTATATCCCTGTGCCTGAAACAGATCCTACCATGCTGGAAGAAGCGGCTGCTCTTATAAATGGAGCTAACAAGCCTTTCATCTTAGCAGGGCATGGCATTCTCATTTCGGAGGCCCAAAAGGAGTTTCTCGCCTTTGTGGAAAAAACAGGGATTCCAGTAGGTTGTACCCTACAGGGACTGTCCTGTATTCCCACGGATCATCCACTTTATAAAGGCATGCTGGGAATGCATGGTAATTATGGTCCCAACATTAAAACTAATGAGTGCGATGTGCTAATAGCTATAGGGATGCGGTTTGATGACCGGGTAACAGGAGATGTCAATAGATATGCAAAACAAGCCAAGGTCATCCATATAGAAATTGATAAGGCTGAGATCAACAAGAATGTACATGCAGATGTGCCACTCCTGGGAGACGCCAAAGCAGTCCTGGAGCTACTCACCCCAAAGGTAGAGAAGAAAACCTATCCTGATTGGTTGGCAGAGTTCGCTATTTGTGAGGAGAAAGAAATGGAGAAGGTTATTCAGAAAGATATAGAGCCGGATTCAGAAATGATCCAAATGGGAGAGGTGGTACATATGATCTCTAAAATGACGGAGGGGAAGGCCATTATAGTGGCAGATGTAGGCCAGCACCAGATGGCTGCGGCCCGGTACTATGACTACCTGGAAACGGATAGCTGGATATCTTCCGGCGGGCTGGGAACCATGGGATTTGCCCTTCCAGCGGCATTTGGGGCTAAACTGGCAAGGCCAGAAAGAGAAGTAGTAGCTATCATAGGAGATGGTGCGTTTCAAATGACCCTTCAGGAGCTTGGCTGTTTATCTCAGAATGATGTGCGCGTAAAAGTAGTCATCTTGAATAATCACTTCCTGGGAATGGTCAGGCAGTGGCAGCAGCTTTTCTTCGATAGAAGGTACTCCTTCACGGAGCTGTCTAATCCTGATTTTGTGAAGATAGCAGAAGGATTTGGCGTCGCAGGTCAGCAGGTACTGGAAAGAGAACAGTTGAAACAGTCTCTTGAAGCCATGTTAGCCTATGAAGGGCCCTATCTACTAGACATAAGGGTAGCTAAAGAAGCTAATATTTTCCCAATGGTTCCTTCAGGTGCCAGTATTTCAGATATCTTACTAGAACCTGCCAAGTAAAAAACCATGGAAAAGTTATATACCATCTCCATATTTACAGAGAATGAGCCAGGCTTGCTCCACAGAATTACCACAGTATTTACCAGAAGACATGTAAACCTGGAAAGCTTTACGGCTTCCAGCTCAGAGATTGAAAGAGTTTATCGGTTTACCATTGTGGTAAAAATGTCTTATGAGCGCGTGATCAAAATTGTCAAACAGCTAGATAAGATTATTGGGGTATTTAATGCATTTCTTCATGAGGAGGAAGACGTGGTACACCAGGAGGTAGCTTTGTATAAACTTCCTACTCACACCCTGGTAAATGGGAAGATAGAAGAAATGATGCGGCAGAATGGAGGGAGAATTCTCTCGGTAGAGCCTGACTATCTCGTGATTGAGAAAACAGGAAGGCATAATGAGACCCAGGACTTCCTTGAAAAGCTACAGCCGTATGGCGTATTAGAATTTGCACGCTCTGGTTTAGTGGCAGTTATGAAAAGAAATTATAGTTTGGAAAAATATATTCAGAAAGATCCTGAAGAACAGGCGGAAGCTAGCGCCTAATTCTTTCGGTCTGATGGATGACCTATTATTCATCTTACAAATTCAACCTAAGCACTCTAAGGAACATGGCAAAAATTAATTTTGGAGGGGTAGTAGAAGATGTGGTGACACGTGAAGAATTTCCCCTAGAAAAAGCCCGAGAAGTTTTAAAAAATGAAACCATCGCCGTCATAGGGTACGGGGTTCAAGGGCCTGGGCAGGCACTTAACCTGCGCGATAATGGTTTTAATGTGATCGTAGGCCAGAGGCAGCCTTCTAAGTCTTATGAAAAGGCTAAAAGTGATGGCTGGATTCCTGGTGAGACCTTATTCTCCATAGAAGAAGCCCTGGAGAAGTCAACTGTTATTTTCTATCTACTCTCAGATGCAGGTCAGATTCAGCTGTGGCCTACTGTTAAAAAGTACCTTACCCCAGGAAAAACCCTGTATTTCTCCCATGGATTTGGGGTAACCTATAAAGACCAAACAAAGATTATTCCTCCTGAAGGAGTAGATGTAGTGCTAGTAGCTCCTAAAGGGTCCGGTACTAGCTTGAGAAGATTATTTGTAGCTGGAGAAGGGCTGAACTCAAGCTATGCTATTTTCCAGGATGCTACAGGAAAGGCTAAGGAAAAAGTGATGGCTATTGGAATAGGGATAGGTTCCGGTTATCTGTTTGAAACTACCTTTGAGAAAGAAGTATTCAGTGACCTCACTGGAGAAAGAGGTATCCTGATGGGGGCCCTGGCAGGGGTGATGGAAGCTCAATATAACCTACTGCGTAAAAAAGGTCATTCTCCCTCAGAGGCATTTAATGAGACTGTGGAAGAGCTAACCCAAAGTCTGATTAGGCTGGTAGCAGAAAACGGGATGGACTGGATGTATGCTAACTGTTCTACTACTGCACAGAGAGGCGCATTGGACTGGAGGCACAAGTTTAGAGAGGCTACCGTTCCTGTTTTTGAGGAGTTATATGAGAGTGTGGCTACCGGAAATGAAGCCCGTATCACCATAGAAGCTAACCAGAGAGAAGATTACCGTGAGAAGCTGGAAGAAGAGCTGTCTGAAATCCATAATTCTGAAATGTGGCAAGCAGGTGCTGCTGTCAGAAAGCTTCGCCCTTCAAAATAACCCTTATAGGGTAACTGACTACAAGTATCCATTTTCCCCCTATCTTCCAGGGGGAAAATGCGTATTCCCTCTACTAGGGATTATTATTCCTTCATGAACCTCATTCAGAATGCAGGAGCTTATGACACCTACTAAAACTAAGATGTTGTCTCCAGCCTTGATTGTAAAGGCTAAGCAGCGCTTATCTGAAATTATAGACCCAACTCCCTTAATGTATAACCACAATCTGTCCCATAAATTTGACTGCCACGTATGGTTAAAAAGGGAAGATCTGCAAGTGGTGAGATCCTATAAGATCAGGGGAGCTTATAATCGTATGAGCCATCTTACGGAGGCTGAACGGGAGAAAGGAGTAATTTGTTCCAGTGCGGGAAACCACGCCCAGGGAGTAGCCTTAAGCTGTTTTAAACTGGGAATACGGGGTAAAATTTTTATGCCTATCACTACCCCCCGCCAAAAGGTGGATAAGGTGAAGATGTTTGGGAAGGAGCAGGTGGAGGTTTTTCTGATAGGGGATACTTATGATGATGCATATGAGGCCGCTCAGGAAGAAATGGAAAAAAGTGGAAGTGTGTTTATCCATCCCTTTGATGATGAGGCCATCATAGCAGGGCAGGGGACTGTGGGTATGGAAATCTTACGAGATGCTAAGCAGACCATAGACTATATTTTTATGGGTATAGGAGGGGGAGGCCTGGCTGCTGGCGTAGGGAGCTATATTAAACAGCTAAGCCCAGAGACTAAAATCATAGGGGTGGAACCAGCTGGTGCCCCTGCGATGAAGCTTTCTTTGGAGAAGAAAAAAATCATTACCCTGGCGGAGATAGATAAATTTGTTGATGGAGCAGCAGTAAGGAAGGTGGGCCAAATACCTTTCAATATTTGCCGGGAAGTAGTGGAAGATGTGATTTTAGTCCCCGAGGGGAAAGTATGTAGCACCATTCTCCAGTTATATAATGAAGAAGCCATAGTGGTAGAACCTGCTGGGGCCCTAAGTATCTCCTGTCTGGATTTTTATAAAGAGGAGATTAAGGGAAAGCACATTGTCTGTGTGGTTAGTGGAAGTAATAATGACATTACCCGCACAGAAGAGATAAAAGAACGCTCTCTACTTTACGAAGGACTTAAACATTACTTCCTGGTCAATTTCCCCCAAAGAGCAGGCGCGCTAAGAGAGTTTCTGGAAAATGTGCTGGGTCCTAATGATGACATCACTCGTTTTGAGTACATCAAAAAGAATAATAGGGAAAATGCACCTGCCTTGATAGGGATTGAGCTGGCGTCCAGGAAGGATTATAAGAGCCTAATAGAAAGGATGGATACCTTTACAGTACAGTATCAGGTGGTCAATGATGACCCGACTCTTTTTAACTTATTCGTTTGATCTGAACACGGGAGTTTCTGAAGAAGCCGTTTCTGGATAAAAGTCCTCTCGTAGCGTATGGATACTTCCTCCTGTCTTTTCTGCTATCTCTTTATAATGTGGATGAATAGCTTCCTCATCTGTATCACAAAGGATGATATGAACGGGTCTATTGATTTTAGCAAGTAATTCCATATCTCTGACCTCGCTTTTATTATCTGCTATTAGCACTATATCCCGAAAGTCATTCAGATGATTGATGCCTGTGAGAACAGCCTCCAGGTCATTTTCTTCCGCATCCCCACCATCCCCTTTTTTCATCACAAAAGACATGGTTTTAATGATGTATTCCAGATCATGAGATGGGGTTTTGTAGATCCCCCCTGTTTTACCTGGCTTCTTCTGCCAGTTTTTCCTGCTGTTCCCATCGTTGAATAGGACCAGATGGTTAATACTGGCAGACTGTTCTTTAAGTTGTTCCTTGTGCCAGAGTAGCATTTGGAGGCCATACCTGTACATACTTCCAGTCCAGTCCATCACTACCAGCATATTATCCCACTGCTGGTTTCTCTCCATAACTTTGAAGACCGTAGAATCTTTAATACGAGCATATCCGTTTAAGACGGCTCTCATATCTTTGGTGCCTGTTACCTTATCTAGGGTGCGCACTTTTCTGGGCCTGTATTTAATAACAAAACCGTGGAAGTATTCCTTGGCCTGATCTTCAGATGCGCAGCTGGTTTGCAGGTACATATTCCACTTGATGTTGGGATCATTTTTTAGGCTGGGGTCTACCTGAAAGAGGGTTTCCATTCTATCATTTAGCAGTCTGTGATAGTTGGTTCTCCAGTTAGCTGTGTCTGCCGGGTACTTAGTGAATACCAGGTCTATTTCCAGTGCTTTGACATAAGGAGAGCGCTTAACCCATGCTATTTCCCCTTCTTCCTTTACCTCGTGGCGGGCATAGTTCATTACCAGCTTTACGTGGGGCGTAAATTGTTCAATCTGATAGTTGGGGACTTCTATTCTCTGAAAGAAAATATCTTTGAACTTGACTA
Source organism: Bacteroidota bacterium (assembly GCA_039026975.1). GTDB lineage: Bacteria > Bacteroidota > Bacteroidia > J057 > J057 > JBCBKZ01. The sequence continues at coordinate 6,422 of JBCCLI010000024.1, forward strand.
TGTCGTCAGCCAATATTTCAGTAGATAGAACACATAGGATCATGATGAGACTTACCAGATACTTCATGATACAGAAATTTAGATCAAGGTTGAACGAATGATATAATTGATAATCAGCGGGTTGATTTGTGCATGCGCGTAATTATGAGCTAGTGTTATGTTAAGTTAAAAATACAGACAGAAAGAATCAACTCTTCACAAACTGGAAATTTGACTGTTCACGTTGGAATTTGGTTCTCTTTAGCTTGAAATCTTACATAATGTTGAAAGTCTACGCTAAATATCACCTAAAGCAGGCCGTATTACTATATCTTCTACTACGGTTCTTTCAGATAATTGATACGTGTTCCATACCAGTTTTCCTATATCTTCTGCCGGGATGAATCTTTCCTCTGGCAGGGTAGTTCCTTCCCAAGAAGCAGTTTTGACTGCGCCAGGAAGAATGCTTACTACCCTTATATTATACGGTTTTAGTTCCTGTCTTAGCATTTTTGAGAAGCCTAACAGAGCAAATTTTGATATACAGTAGGAACCTCCATTAGGATAGGCCTGTAGACTGGCCACACTACACATATTAAAAACTGTCCCTGACTCCTGTTTAATCATGGGAGGTAACACTATTTTAGACAGATAATAGGCACTATCTATATTGGTCCGCATTTGGGTTTCATAGATTTGATCTTCTTCCTGGTGAATGAGCCCTGGCATAAACACTCCTCCATTATTTACCAGTATATCTAAGGCCCCAAACCTTTCTACTATCCTATTTCCCAGCGTCTTTACGGCTTCTTTATTAGATAAATCACACACATAGGTATGCAAGCCTGGCATCTGGCTTTTGGCGGCTTTCAGGCTTTCCTCTCCTCTGGCACAAATGATCACTTCAAATCCTTCCTGATAAAATTCCTGGGCAATAGCCAGCCCTATTCCTTTAGAGGCACCAGTAACTAAGATTGATTTTGACATAGATGTAATTGGAATTGAAATTTTCACGCACAAGATACGCTCTTTCCCATAAGCATCTTTGAGTCAAGCGTAATTTTAGTATTATTGTCTTGTGATAGTTGATTCATTCCTTTTATAAGAACGTTTGAAGAACCTACTGTTTCACATAGGAAGGTATATAAGCATGCTGGGAGACATGTTTAGGACCATGGAAAAGCCCAGGGTGTATTACCAGTTATGGTTAACAGAAGTCACAGCTATGGTAGGGGGAAGCCTTACCATCGTAGTGATCATTTCTACTTTCATAGGTGCAGTTATGTGCCTTCAAACTGCCTACCAGCTTGATAGTGATCTTTTTCCGGATTCCGTTATTGGGTCAGTGGTATCCGCCTCTACCCTTTTGGAACTTTCTCCTACCGTTATGACACTGGTACTAGCAGGGAGAATTGGTTCTCAGATCTCCTCTCAGTTAGGGACCATGCGCGTTACCGAGCAGATAGATGCCATAGAAGTTATGGGTATTAATTCTGTGGCTTACCTGATTTTTCCCAAAGTGATAGCAGGTATTTTTGCCTTACCCATGCTGGTTACTGTATCAGCATTTCTGGCACATGTAGGTGGAATGATGGCAGGACAGCTCTCTGGGGAAGTAACGGCCATTGAATTTGCCTTGGGAATGAGGCAGTATTATGATCCATTCCAGGTAACGGTTATGTATGTAAAGGCATTTATCTTTGGCTTTTTAGTTACTTCAGTATCTGCTTATCAGGGATATTTTATCAGAGGAGGCTCCCTAGAAGTAGGCATTGCCAGTACTAAAGCTGTAGTCTATGCTTGCTTAGCCACTATTTTTGCAGACTACATCATTACAGAGCTAATGTTATAAGCCCAGTAAATGCCCCATAGAGGACTGTTTGGTCTCCAAATAGGATTTATTCTCTCTCCTGGCAGGTATAATGATAGGCTCTCTTTTTACCACCTGAATCCCCGACTTATCAAAGGCAGCTAACTTATCAGGGTTATTAGTTAATAGGCGAATCTGACTTATGTGTAGTTCCTGTAATATGCTAAGGGCAGGCTCATAGGAGCGGTCATCTGCATGAAATCCGAGATAGAGGTTGGCCTCCACTGTATCCATGCCCTGGTCTTGCAGGTTATACGCCTTCATTTTATTAATGATACCTATTCCTCTTCCTTCTTGTCTGAGATAAATCAGGATTCCCCCTTCTTGTCCTATCTTTTCTAACGAATAGGCTAGTTGCTCTCCACAATCACATCTGAGGGATCCAAACACGTCTCCAGTTATACATTCTGAATGAATACGAGTTAAGACAGGCCCTTCCAACTCTCCATTCACAAAAGCTATGTGTGGAGAATATTCCTGCTCCTCCCCATACGCTAACATCCTGAAATCACCCCATTTAGTAGGAATAAACGCTTCTTCCTGTATCTTCATGTCATTTATAAAGACTGCTAAGTTACCAACTAGTAAGAAATAAAGCTGTTCAAATGCTGGTTTTATATAAAATTGGCCTAGAAAGTACATGGGATAGAAAAGTTGTATAGATGAATGTTAGAAGTATGGAGATATACAGATTTTAGCAGAATATTCTACTATTCTCAAAAGTTCTGGCAACAAATCTGATACAATTACGTTGAGAATAGCAAAATACAGCAAATAGGCTCATATGAGGCTATTTTTTGAGAACAGAAAGGGTAGAAATAACCAGAAAATACATTCTTGACTTTCTTCTTTTTTGTGATATTTTTGCGAAACTTTTACTCTTAACTAATAATAAGGTATGTACTGGACGCTAGAACTGGCCACATACTTGGAAGACGCCCCTTGGCCAGCTACAAAAGATGAACTGGTTGATTTCGCCTTGAGATCCGGTGCCCCTATGGAGGTGGTGGAGAACTTGCAGGACCTGCAGGATGACGATGGGATGACTTACGAGAACATTGAAGAAATATGGCCTGATTATCCATCCAAAGAAGACTTTCTTTTCAATGAAGATGAGTATTAATCTTCATATCATGAAGTGATAAAACGGACTAGAAATGAGTAAGCAGCCTTTTCAGTCATCTCAGGATGCCCAAGCTGCTCACAAAATATTCCCCTCAAGCTCATCAGCCGCTGAGGGGATTTCTTATGAAGAAAACTACCTTACTTGCCTACATCTGCCTAACAGCATGTACAAGTAGAGTGTTATAAATAGTATGAGCGTCAATCATTCTGAAATTTCTTCCATTCAGGTAACAAAAGGGACGACTAGGTCTCAGCTTGGCCTAATATCAGGCTTAGCTTCTATTTTCAGGCTAGATGACCTAATGTCTTTTCAATTTCCGAATGTCTCATTAATTTCAGATTCACAGGATATTTATTGATTTGAAAACAGAACCTACATACCTATCTACAGAGGCAGAAGCATCTTTTCTTAAAGAGGAGCTGATAAAGACAGTCGGTGGAGAGATATCTACTTACTTCCAGCAGCTAATAAAGGGTCTGGCCGGAGATCAGCAGCATAGGACATTTTTCATGGCTTTTGGGAGTGCCCCCAGAAGATTAGGAAAAGGGCAGCTACTCATGGATAAAGCGGCCATCCAACAGGCCTTATCCATTAACCCAGATTGGACCCCATGGACCTGGGAAGTGGATGAAGTCCTACGTGTCTGGCTGATCTTACAGATTCCTTCTAAAGACAAAGAAGCATACATAGCCCGTATCATGGAAGTATATGAGACAGCAGATATGCGAGAGTTAGCCGTTATCATGAAGGTCTTACCACTAACAGCCTATCCTGAATCATTTGTGAGAATAGGAGAAGAAGGAGTGAGAACCAATATGTCAAATGTATTGGAAGCTATAGCCCTTCATAATGTATATCCCTCAAGGTACTTTAGTGAGAATGCCTGGAATCAGATGTTTCTGAAATGCATCTTCACTGATAGAACCATTTATAATATTAGTGGGATAGATGACAGGAATAATCCAGAGCTTACCCGCATTATCATAGATTATGCCCATGAAAGATGGGCCGCTTCCAGAACAGTTACCCCGGAAATTTGGCGACCAGTAGCTCCCTATCTAGGGAAAAAAAACCTATCTGATATAGAGAAAGTCATAAATAATGAAAATCATATACAACAGATTGCTGGTGCTTTGGTTTGTATGAATAGTGGAGTCGATGATTTCAAGCAGCTATTAGCTGCTAAAAAAGGACTTTCGGATAGTATTCTTACGAAAAAACTAGACTGGGACTGGGTCGGAAGAGCCTGGGAACAAAGTGATAAAACATAAACCATTAACAACTAGGAACATGGCAGAAGTACAAAGGTGGATAGACTCACACATACACATGAGCGCTCGTACCACAGATGACTACCAGAGAATGAAAGAAGCAGGTATAGTAGCCGTCATTGAGCCTTCCTTTTGGTTAGGGCAGCCAAGGACTACCATAGGTTCTTTCAAAGATTATTTTAGCACGCTAGTGGGGTGGGAAAGATTTCGTGCCAGTCAGTTTGGTATCAAACACTACTGTACCATAGGCCTGAACTCAAAAGAAGCTAATAATGAGGCCTTGGCAGAGCAGGTAATGGACCTACTACCTAAGTACATTTATAAAGATGGCGTAGTAGGCGTAGGGGAGATAGGCTATGATGACCAGACAGCATTAGAAGATAAATACTTTAGGCTCCAGATTGAGCTGGCGAAAGAGGCCAATCTACCCATTCAGATTCATACTCCTCATAGAGACAAGAAAAATGGAACTAAGCGTAGTATGGATGTGGTGCTTGAGCATGGAGTAGCGCCTCATATGGTGGTCATAGACCATAATAATGAGGAAACAGTTCAGGAAGTACTGGACAGAGGCTTCTGGGCTGCCTTCACCATTTATCCTTACACTAAGATGGGAAATGAGAGAATGGTGGAAGTAGTAAGAAAGTTTGGGTCAGAGAGAATCATTGTAGATAGCTCCGCTGATTGGGGGATCAGTGATCCGCTGGCAGTTCCTAAAACAGCCAATCTAATGCTGAGAAGAGGGATTAATCCAGAGGATGTAACTAAGGTCTCTTACCAAAATGCCATAGACGCCTACGGGCAAAGCGGACAATTCAATGAGTCTGACTGGCTAGAGCCTAATGGGGTAGACCAGCGAGAACTATTCAATGGAAATTCCGTGCTGAGAGGGCAGGTGCCTGTAGTAGACTCAGATGCTAATGTAGTACAGAATTAAGCGTATATGCAGCCACTGCTGGCCTTACTTAGGCTCATGAGACCTGCTAATGTGATTACTGCCATCTCTAACATTATTATGGGAGCGGTAGCCGCAGTAGTATGGGTAAATGGGCTGGAGTCCCTGCTAACGCTAGGAAGCACAGCAGACCTATGGTGGCTGATAGCTGCTACTACTGGCCTTTATGGAGGAGGAGTAGTTATGAATGATGTGTTTGATGTGGAGCTGGATAGGGTGGAAAGACCAGAAAGACCCCTACCAGCAGGCATAGTCTCTGTTCAGGTAGCTACCCTTTTTGGGTTAGTGCTTATCGGGGGAGGGATCCTGGCTGCCTTTCAGGTTTCTTCCTTATCAGGCATCCTAGCCATTATCACCGGAGCATGCGCACTCCTTTATGATGGATGGGGAAAACATCAAGATGTATGGGGACCTATCAATATGGGTTTGTGTAGAGGGCTGAATGTATTATTAGGCGTCAGTATTATCCCATCTGCTGTAGGGGCGCTATGGTTCCTGGGATTGATCCCGATAGTATATATAGGCGCTATAACTCTCATTAGCAGAGGAGAGGTACATGGTGGGAACCAGCAATCCATGAACTATGCCTTACTCATGTTTGCTTTAGTGGTAGGGGGAGTTGCTTGTTTGGGGCTAGCAGCTAAATTTACGCTCATTAATAGTCTCCCCTTTCTTTCGGTTTTCTGCCTGATAGTATTTCCACCTTTGTGGAAGGCTAGAAACAGTCTCTCCTCCGGGGATATTATGAAGGCCGTAAAATCAGGAATTATTGCCTTAATTGTAATGGATGCCAGCATTGCAGCCGGTTTCGGGGGATGGATAGCTGGTTTAATTGTATTAGTATTATTACCTATTTCTTTTGCCTTGAGCAGGATATTTGCCGTGACTTAATGGAGTTTGTATGAAGGCTATTCAACAGCAATTTACAGTACCTTTTAGCTATACCGTACATTTTACAGAGGGATTATTTGATCTTGGTAACCCTCTTTTAACAGATTCTCTGACTGAAGAAGGAACCAGAGAACAAGTGAAGGCATACATTGCCATAGATGATGGAGTAGTAGCTGCTCATCCTCACCTACTGTCTGACATTCTTACTTACTTTTCACAAGATGGTATTTCTCTTTTGGGAGCCCCCTTAATAGTGCCTGGGGGAGAAAGGGTAAAGAATGAAATTAGCTGGGTGGAGAAAATCCTGGAAGAGGTAAATACCTTCAAGATTGACAGGCATGCGTATATCATAGGCATAGGAGGAGGAGCCGTTTTAGATGCTGTAGGCTATGCCGCTTCTATTGCACACAGAGGGGTCAGGCATATCAGAATCCCTACCACCGTGCTTTCCCAGAATGACTCAGGGGTAGGGGTAAAGAATGGAATTAACTACTTCGGGAAGAAAAACTTTGTGGGGAACTTTGCACCTCCCTTCACTGTTATTAATGACTTTGGTTTTCTGAAGACCCTTGATGATAGAGACTGGCGTTCTGGTATTTCGGAAGCTATCAAAGTAGCACTATTAAAAGATAAGAGGTTTTATCAGCAGCTAGTAGCAGATGCTGAAGCCCTGGCAAACCGAGAAATGGCACCTATGAAAACCCTTATCCATAGATGTGCTGAGCTTCATATGGAACATATAGCTGGTGGAGATCCATTTGAGATGGGGTCATCCAGGCCACTGGACTTTGGGCATTGGGCAGCCCATAAGCTGGAGCAGTTGACAGACTTTGCTATCAGGCATGGAGAAGCAGTAGCCATAGGCATCAGCTTGGATGTATGTTATTCTTTCTTGCAAGGAATGATAACTGAAGAAGAGAAAAATCAGGTGTTGGCCCTATTCACGGCTTTAGGGTTTGAGCTATTTGCGGAAGAATTACTGGCAGAAGTAGCAGAGGTTCCGGTGCTGTTAAAGGGTTTAGAGGAATTCAGAGAACACCTTGGTGGCCAACTCACCATCATGCTGTTGGAAGGTATAGGGAAAGGAAAAGAAGTACATGAAATGGAGGGCGATAAAATTTTGGCTGCCATCTACATGTTGAGGGAGTACCAGCAGCAGTTAGCTACTACACCTATACCACAATGAAAGGAAAGTAGAATAACCTAAGTAGCTATCCCCATGTCTCGGATCAGCATGGTAAGGGAACCATTATTAGTCTCAGAGAGGGGCCGTTTGTCCCCCTATTTGATCGGGATGAGGGGCATACAGGCTAGTATGGGAGGAACAAAGCATGTTAGCCTACCATTTTTTCCGAATGAAAAAAGTAGGGTACAGAGTTGATATAGAAGACCTCCTTCAGGCTATGAAGCACTTGAAGGGTGTTACTCCCCGTTTTACAGTCGGGCTTCCTCAAAAGAAAAATATGTTAATCCAATATTCAGTTCCTGCTCATCTTACGTATTGCACAAACATTCATCCGGGAGAAAGCTGGGAGGAGGTGTTTGCCTCGCTCAAGAGGTATGCTCTTCCGGTGAAGGAAGCTGTGTCTCCTGATGCTCCTTTTGGTATCGGGCTTCGACTTTCCGGTCAGGCTGCTAGAGATATTCTCATGGGAGAATGCCTGGCTGAATTTAAGGATTGGCTAGCGGTAAATGACTTCTATGTATTTACCATGAATGGATTTCCCTATGGAGGGTTCCACCATACGGTAGTGAAAGGAAATGTGCATGCGCCAGACTGGCTGACGCAAGAGCGGGTTACCTATACTTGTAACCTGTTTAGCATTTTGGCGGAACTTTTACCAGAAGGGATGGAGGGAGGCATATCTACCTCACCCATATCTTATAAGCCCTGGCATCTAAGGGCGGCAGATAAGGAAACCGCCCGAAAAAAAGGGAGTGAATACCTGGCTAAGGTCATTCTTCATTTGTATCAATTAGAAGAAGAAAGCGGTAAGTTCATGCACCTGGACATAGAGCCAGAGCCTGACGGAATTTTAGAGAATACAGCAGAGATGGTTTCTTTTTATGAGAACGATCTCCTGCCTGTAGCTTCTTCTATTCTCCAGCAAGAATTATCCATTTCTCCTGAGGCAGCAGAAGCGCTGATAAGAAGATATATTCAACTCTGCTATGATGTCTGCCATTTTGCTGTGGAGTTTGAAGATCACCATACTTCCCTAGATACTTTTAAGGCTGCAGGCATAGCCATAGGAAAGGTGCAGATTAGTGCCGCTTTAGCCGTTTCCTTTCCTAAGGATAAAAATGACTACAAGCAAGTAGTAGCGTCACTTTCTCCTTTTAATGAGTCTACCTATCTGCACCAAGTAATAGGGAAAAAACAGGATGGTACTTTTCTACAATATCCAGATCTTCCCCCAGCATTGAAAGAGATAGAGACTGCATCCTGGGAGGAGTGGCGAACGCATTTTCATGTTCCCTTATTTATAGAGACTTATGGATTACTAAGAAGTACACAGAAAGATATCTTAGAGGTGTTTGAGTGGTTTCAGCGGGAAGAGGTGGAAACCCACTGGGAGGTAGAAACCTACACATGGGATGTCCTACCCGCAGATATGCAGCTATCCATAGACCAATCCATCATCAGGGAACTAGATTGGGTAACTTCTCATTTAAACCAGTATGAGCGTATTCAGGAAAACAGTCGTCATTAATGTTGTAGGGCTTACCAGAGGCCTGATAGGAGAACATACTCCTTTTCTGCAAGCGTGGACACAGGAAAAAGACATTACCCCGGTAAGCCCTGTCATTCCAGCAGTAACCTGTTCTGCACAGTCTACCTACCTGACAGGGGTGTATCCAGATGAGCATGGGATAGTGGGAAACGGCTGGTACTTTGAGGAGGAATGTGAGGTGAAGTTTTGGCGTCAGTCTAATAGGCTCGTTCAAGCGCCTAAGATCTGGGAATTGGCTAAATCCATAGATCCTTCCTTCACCTGCTCTAATATGTTCTGGTGGTATAATATGTACTCCTCCGTGGATTACTGTGTAACGCCAAGGCCTAATTATCTGGCAGATGGGAGAAAGATCCCTGACTGCTACTCAGTACCGGGAGAATTAAGAGATGAGCTTCAGGATGAGTTAGGCACTTTCCCCCTCTTCAACTTCTGGGGTCCTAATACCACCATTAAATCATCTCAGTGGATAGCAGATGCTTCCATTAAAACAGATGAGAAATATGATCCTACACTGACGCTTATCTACCTCCCACACCTGGATTATAATTTTCAGCGTCATGGGACCCAACATCCATCCGTTTTCAAAGATCTGAAGGAGATAGATGAGGTATGTAAACAACTCATCACCTACTATGAAGGGAAGGAGGCAGAAGTGATTATTCTTTCAGAATATGGAATCACGGATGTGTCACAGCCTGTCCACCTGAATAGGGTGTTAAGAAAGGCAGGTATGCTGAACATTCGGGTAGAAAGAGGGCTGGAACTACTGGATGCTGGTATGAGTCAGGCCTTTGCCGTAGCGGATCATCAGGTGGGACATGTGTATGTGAATGATACCAGCAAAATGGAAGAGGTGAGAGCCTTATTGGAGAATACCCAGGGTGTAGAGCATGTCTGGGATAAGACTGAGCAAAAACGTGAAAAACTGGATCATGAGAGAGCGGGCGATTTTGTAGTAGTCGCAGATAAGGATTCCTGGTTCACCTACTATTACTGGCTGGACGATACAAAAGCTCCGGACTTCGCACGGATGGTGGATATCCATAAAAAGCCCGGCTATGATCCAGTGGAAATGCACCTAAACCCCAAGATCCCTTTCCCTATACCCCTCATCATTTGGAAGCTCATCAAAAAGAAACTGGGCTTCCGGGTACTCATGGATGTGACTCCCTTAGATGCTACGCTCATCAAAGGTTCTCACGGCAGGAGACCAGAGTCAGTAGAAGACTACCCAGTATTCATCAGTAAAAGCAGCGGTGCCGGAGAAAATCCCATAGAAGCCGATCAGGTCTTCAAACTCATGGCCAAGGAGCTTGGCGTAAGCAGTATGGTGAAGTAGCACTTAGGCTTTGCGACTTAGCGCCTTTGCGTGATTAAATTTTCACGCCAAGCCGCCAAGCCGCTAAGAAGATTCTTTATTCCTCAAACAGACTCACAAACTCAAACTTATCTCCATCAAACAGTCCCTTATCACTTAACTTGAGGGAAGGAATCACTAATAGAGCCATAAAGCTAAGTGTCATGAAGGGCGCGTGCAGGGGAGAACCTATCTCTTTGACTACTTGATTTAGTTGCTGGTATTGTTGACTGACAGTCTCAGCTGAATCAGGAGACATCAGGCCGCCAATAGGTAGGGGCAGCACCTCAGTATGCTCTCCATCATAAACGGCTATTCCACCATGATGGGCAATGACAGCATTGACTGCCTCTGTCAGGGCCTCATCTTCTACTCCTACTGCGATGACATTGTGAGAATCATGTGCTACAGAGGAGGCAATGGCTCCTCTCTGAAGTCCAAAGTTTTTGATGAAGGCTACGGCTGGAGGGGCTTTCTCATAGCGGTTAACTACCGTGATCTTCAAGATGTCTTTTTCCGTATCTGAGAGAATTTTTCCTGCTAAGACCTTAGGCTGATAGAATCCTGATTTAGTGATGAGTTCTCCTTCTATAGCTTCAATGACCCTGATTCGTTTTCCTTCATCCTGAACAGTAAAGGCTTCAGGAGAGAAGGTGTCAGCCTTGAACTGATTGATAACATCCGCTTCTACCATAGGGATTCTACTAACGCCATGCTCAAATACACACTGCCCCTCAATGTAGGTTTCTATGATTTCCAGCGATTTCAGGTCTTTTACCAATATGAAGTCAGCAGAATCTCCTTCCTGCAGCAGTCCTGTCTCCAGTCCGTAATGAAGCTTAGGGTTCAAGGAGGCTGCTCGTAATACCTGGAAAAGATCTATTTCTCTGTCCAGTGCCCGTTTCACTAGCTGGTTAATATGGCCTTCCATCAGATCATCAGGATGCTTATCATCCGAGCAAAACATAATGTGGTCCGGGTAGATAGGGAGTAGGTCTATAAGTGCTTCAAAGTTTTTGGCGGCACTCCCTTCCCGTATCAGGATTTTCATGCCTAGCTCCAGCTTTTCTCTTGCTTCCTGGTAGGTAAAGGCCTCATGATCTGTACTTATTCCGGCATGTGTATAGGTGGCAGCTGCATCTCCTCTGAGGCCGGGGGCATGTCCGTCTATGGGTTTGTTAGCTTCCCTCGCCAGTTTGAGCTTCTCCATGACTTCAGGGTCCTTATGGAGGACACCGGGATAATTCATCATCTCTGCCAGGTAGTAAATTTCCTTACGATCTAAGAGATCTTCTATCTGTTTGGGGCCTAAATGCGCACCTGCTGTTTCAAAGGAGGTGGCAGGCACACAGGAAGGGGCACCAAAGTAAAATTTGAAAGGTATTTTTTTCCCATTCTCAATCATATATTCCACCCCTTCCACCCCTAATACATTGGCGATCTCGTGTGGATCAGATACGGTAGCGATAGTTCCATGACACACGGCTTTTCTCCCAAAGGCTGCCGGGGTTAGCATGGAACTTTCTACATGTACATGAGCATCTATGAAACCGGGGAGGAGGTAATGGGGAGGAGCTGATTCCAAGTGCGTTAGCTTAATGATGTTACCTTCCTCTATGAGAATTTCTCCAGGATATATTCTCTGTTTAATAATGTCTACGATTTGGCCTGAAAGGGTCATGTGAGAGTAGCTGATATAATTGATAATATAGCGTCCATCCTGCTAGATACAATGAGCCAAAGATAGGAAATGAGAGATCATAAAACTTCTGGCATAGCCTGATTACCCGTCTACAGAACAATAATCACTAGATCCGGGCGGCCCCCCCCTTAAATAATCCACTATTAGTCCACTATGATGACAGGAAAAGTGATCACTACTTTACGCCTCTATTCTCTTCTTCCCAAATGTTTATCAATCTTTTTGCCGCTTGAATGGGGGAGAGCTTCTGCGCGATAACCTCCTGCCTTAAGATATCTACTTTAGATTTTACGACTGCATGATTATGGAAGAGATCTTGTAGGTAGGCGTTAATGCTGTCCTGCATCCAGAAGAGAGCCTGCTCACTACGCTTCTCCTGCCAGCTGCCTGTCTCTTGCATATGTCCCTTATATCTACTCAGCATATCCCAACATTCTTCCATACCTTCCTCCTCTAGGGCAGAGACTAGTTTGATCTCCACAGGAAAATCAGATTTTGTAGAGAATAACCTTAATGCCTGGCTGTAGTAAGTTTTGGCTGCTCGTGCCTTAGGCAGGAGAGCACCATCAGCTTTGTTGATCAGGATTCCGTCTGCCATTTCCATGATGCCTTTCTTAATACCTTGCAGATCATCCCCCGCATGTGGGAGCATCAGTAAGAGAAAGAAGTCTACCATGGAAGAGACAGCCGTTTCAGACTGTCCCACGCCTACTGTTTCTACTAAGATGATTTCATAACCGGCAGCTTCACACAGGAGAATGGCTTCTCTGGTCTTTCTGGCTACCCCTCCTAAGGAACCTGCGGTAGGAGAGGGTCTTATAAACGCCTTGGGATGCATGGATAAACGCTGCATACGGGTCTTGTCTCCTAAAATACTCCCTCTAGTGAGGGTGCTGGAAGGATCTATGGCCAGAATGGCTATGTTAAAACCCTTATCCAGTAAAGCTGTCCCAAAACTGTCTATGAAGGTACTTTTCCCTACGCCTGGCACGCCAGATATCCCTATGCGGAAGGATTTTCCTGCCATGGACATGCAGGCATCCATTAGGGTTGAGGCCAGTTCTTGATCTTCTTCTAACTGGCTTTCCACCAAGGTGATGGCCTGACTAAGCAGAACGCGGTTTCCTTCTTCAATACCTTTTAGGAGGGATGCTAACGTTGGTCTTTTTCTGCGCTTTCTCACGAATAGAAACTAACATACATAATTCTTAGGGTAAAGCCTTGGGTGTAGGGTAGTAAATACTTTCCGCTTTAACGTATAGCTCTTCCACATAGCCATGCCTGCCTTGCCAGGCTAGAATCATAGTATCCTTAGAAAACTTCCTGATCTGATGTCTAAACAGGATACCGGCTTGATTACTCACATTTTCTTTGGCTATTAGCGCTATAGCAGATTTATCTTTTTTGAGGTACCATTGACCTTCCTGCTTACCTCCGAGGGAATGTAGGATGTATTTACCCCCTTTTTGGATAGAGAGGTACTTCATCTCTTCTTCCGGCAGCTTTATCTTTCCTGAATAGGGATCATAAATTTGAATGAGTTTCCAGAGAATAGAATCCTTTTTACTTTCAGTGATAAAGTAAGAGGCTGCTTTCTGCTGCTTTAAAAAGGCATTTTTCTCGCCATTACAGGTGGCAGCTAATACGCTTAAGATACATAGTGCAATCGCAAGCCGTTTCATTTTGGCAGTTATTAGGAATAAATTCAAAAATATTCCATTATTGAGCAAGGCCTATTCCTCTTTTGTTCAAAATATATTTTTTATGAAAATTCTCTATATCCATGGGCTAGATAGTAGTCCTAATCCAGACAGAATAGGATATATGGAAACACAGGGTCATGAGGTGGTAGCCCTACATCTTGATTATAGGGAGCAGCCAGATGCTTACCGGATATTAGACAGTTTTGCCAGGAAAGAGCGAATTGAGGGTATTGTAGGTAGTTCTCTGGGAGGATTTCTGGGGTTCTGGCTAAGCCAGCATTTAGCGGTACCCTGTTTATTATATAATCCTGCTATGTGGCTAGATGCGGTAGAGCTAAAGATTCCTGTCCCTGAAGAAGACCGCTGCCCGGGCAGGTATGTGGTCTTGGGAGATGAGGATGATACGGTAGATCCTGATCAGAATTGGCAATTTTTTTCCCAACTTGATAAAAAATCGGGCTATCAGCAGGTAATTAGGTGTCAAGGTTTAGGACACCAGATAGACGTAAAAACCTTTCAGGACACCTTTCGGTGGGCTGGATTAGGATAAGCTTAATTTGGATTGGTGATTCCTAAAAGAAAAAATAATTTTGATTAGAAATAATCAGGAGGTCGCAGATGTTTAACTAATAGCGAACTAACCTCCAATAATATTCACATATGGATATGGAAAGTCTGACCATTATAGGCGAAATATTGAAATACCTGGCACCAGCTGCCATTGTACTGCTAGCCGTAAAATTTATGAGTGATACGGGGGTAGAGCGAGAAAGAGTTACACAGAATCTTATGATCCGAAATGAGATTCTTAAACAGCACCTGCCGTTAAAGATTACAGCATATGAAAGAGCCACTTTATTCCTGGAAAGAATTTCTCCTGAAAATTTACTCCCTAGGATGAATGCCTCTGGTAAATCAGTAGGTGAATACAGAATGGAATTGATTCAGGAAATCAGGGAAGAGTTTGAGCATAATATGGCCCAGCAAATTTATATCAGTAACACGGGTTGGATGGCACTTATCAGAGCAAAAGAAGAAATATTAACTGTCATTAACCAAGCTGCCCAGGGACTTGATGAAGATGAGGAAGGAATATTTCTGGCAAAGGGAATAATAGAGAAAATGATGACCCTAGAGGAGCTCCCTGCCCAGCGGGCCATCATTATATTGAAGAATGATTTACAACCATTTTTTAAAATGACGTAAGTTTTTCGACTAAAAAAGGGGATTATATGCCTGTTTGGGTAAGTTTTGGTAAATACTCGTTTTGTCGTATTTATGTCATAAAGCTTTTTTATCTTATATAAGGTTCAAGTAGCAGTATTTTAATCCTTAAGAAAGATTTATAACCTACGGTTACTTATAAATTAATAGACACATAATATAGTAAATAAGTTTCTTGTTCGTTATTAGCTTTGGTAATGAAGGTATTAATGGAAATAAATAATTCGAGAAAGATACGAAAACTTGAAATTAAAAGGGTAAGTAGCTGGTTTTCAGTAGGTTATAAGCTTTCTGAATTCCTGTAAAAATTGGGATATATTCAAGTTTTTTTTTCTGATTTTTTTTCACAGTTTTATCTTCGCACCAAAAACAAATTAGCGGATGCCGAGGCATCCATGTAACAAAAGTGGTATACAATCAGCAAAGTGTAAGCATGACAACGTCATACGTTGACATATGGAATAACTGTCTCCGTATTATACGTACTGAGATCACCCCTCAGAGCTATGATACATGGTTTAAGCCTATCCACCCTATAAGTTTGGATAGCCAGGTTCTCACCATTGAAGTACCTAGCCAGTTTTTCTATGAATGGTTAGAAGACCACTACGTAGATCTCTTACGCAAAGCTATACACGCTACCTTGGGTCCTGAAGGACGCCTAGAGTATTCTATAGTGGTAGATCCTACTTTAAAGAGTGGTTCTGCGAACGGAACGCCAGTCTCAGCATCCCAAGCCAAAACCGTCCATCATCAACAATCAATAAACACCCAATTGAACGTAGAAAGACCCGTTCCGAATCCGTTTGTAATTCCGGGTATACGTAAGTTTGAGGTGGAGGCAAATCTTAACAAGGATTATACGTTTGATTCCTTCATTGAAGGAGACTGTAACAGGCTGGCAAGAGCAGCAGGTTTTGCTGTAGCTAATAAGCCAGGCGTAACAGCTTATAATCCTTTATTTCTTTACAGCGGGGTAGGGTTAGGGAAAACCCACTTACTGCAAGCTATCGGAAATGAGGTTAAGAAAAACTTCCCCCGAAAAACGGTATTGTATGTCTCTTCTGAACGCTTCATTAATCAGTTTGTGGATGCTGTCAAGAAGGGAACGGTTAATGACTTTCTGAATTTCTATCAAATGATAGAAGTACTCTTAGTAGATGATATCCAGTTTCTTTCAGGAAAGGAAAAGACGCAGGATAATTTCTACCATGTATTCAACCACCTTCGCCAGTCTGGAAAGCAGATTGTACTTGCTTCTGATCGTTCTCCTAATGAAATGGAGGGAGTAGAAGAAAGACTCCTATCCCGTTTTAAGTGGGGGCTCAGTGCACACCTCTCTGTACCGGATTTCTTTACACGTAAGCAGATTCTGGCGAGTAAGATGCGCATGAACGGAATAGAGCTACCAGGAGAGGTAGTAGAGTTCATTGCTCATAACGTCAACAGTAACATACGTGAACTTGAAGGTGCCTTGATCAGCTTGTTAGCCCAAAGCTCACTCAACCAGCAAGAAGTGGACCTTGAGTTGGCTAAATCTATGCTACAGAACTTTGTAGATAGCGTAACCAAAGAAATCACCATCGGTTCCATCCAAAAAATAGTAGGAGAATTGATGGATGTTGAAGTCGAGGACATGAAAGCTAAAACGCGTAAGAGAACCATTGTACAAGCCAGACAAATAGCCATGTACTTTGCTAAGGAAATGACGCGCCATTCACTGAAGTCTATCGGTATGCATTTTGGGGGTAGAGATCACTCTACAGTCATTCACGCACTACAAACAGTTACAGATTTAATAGCTACTGACAAGTATTTTAAGAAAAGCGTGACAGAAATCAGGAAGCGACTTAACATGGAAGTCGGGAACTAAGGAATTACAAACTACTCACTTGCTCTTACAAAACACACTGGATCATTTGATCCGGTGTTTTTTTTCCTACCTCCTACACAACCCTATTCCTATCTCATTGCTACTTTATTATTGACTTTCTTAGCTCATTTAATTTTCTGTTAATGGACCAAAAAGTTTAATGAGATATACTTTCTGTCTTCTCCTAATGGGCATCCTAAGCTCAGCCTTCGGGCAAGAGACCATAGTGGTAGTAGGAAGTGTAAGCGCACGCGCTAGTTCTCAGCCATTATCTGGCGTTCCCATTAGCTTTATCTGTTCGAATGATACAAGTATCATTTTTTCTGATGAAGAGGGGAATTTCTTCTTTCGAACAAGTAATTGTGAGGAAATCTTTCTTGAGGTACAGCTTGAACATTATCAGTCATATCAAACAGAGATTCAGTCTATTACTGGGGATACCTCCATGGTACTAGATATTCTCATGGAGAAAAAAGGCTTCGAGCTGGAGGTGGTTACCATACAGGCGAGAGAAGTAAATGATCTTACCACCATCAGCCGCCACCGATTGGATATAGCGAGAGGAAAGAACTTTGCCGGATCACTGGGAGATATAGGAAGAGCCTTAGCCAGGTTACCAGGGGTAGCCAACCCAAGTGATATTAATACAGGTCTGGTCATCAGAGGAAATTCTCCCGTAGGCGTCTCCTGGCAAATAGAAGGGATGGCTACCATAGACCCTAATCATTTTGCAGCAGTGGGGAATGCCGGGGGTGGGTTTAGCATGCTGAATCCGGATATGTTGGCGGATATCAGCCTCTATACGGGGGCTTTTCCCAGCCAGTATGGGGATGCTATTTCCGGGATAGTAGATGTATCCTTGCGGAAGGGAAGTCAGGAGGGCTTTCGGTTGAAAGCGGGATCTAACCTAATAGAGGCAGATGTGTCTATAGAAGGGCCCTTCTCCAGGAAGAAATCTGCTACCTTTCTAGCAGCTTACAGAAGAGCTAATGTAGATCTGGCCGTGGAACTAGTCCCAGAACTACAGACCTATTTTCTGAACTCACCTCGTGCCAGGGACCTTAGCTTTCACCTAAACTTTCCTGATAAGAAGGGAGAATGGGCTATGTATGGGTTAGGTGGGGAGAGTGAGTTAGAAATTATCAGTGATACAGATGATGAACAGCTTTCCTTTTATCGTTCTAAACGCTTTAGTACAGGGGTAAAGCGTTCCTTGTTAGTAGGGGAGCAAGCTCTCTACACCAGTAATCTAAACGTGTCTGGAGAATTTACCAATAATGGAAACCCTCTAACGCCTACCATTAGGGGGCTAGAGGTAGATAATAGCTTACTCACATACTCATGGAGAAATGACCTGAGCTTCAATCTTTTAGGGGAAGGTAAGCTCAGCTTGGGCCTGGAAGCCCGACACCTACGAGCGTATATACTCAATCAATCCACTTCTTTACGTAATGGTGGGCCCCAAAGTAGAATAAGGGAAAGGGATGAGAACTATGAAATCGTAAGGGGATATGTATCATTTGAGCGCGCGCTAGATGATAAGATCGGGTTTAACTTGGGGGTGTATAGCCAATACTTTTCTCTCAATGGGACATTCTGGACTGATCCCAGAATAAATATTTTTTGGAAGCTTACAGAGACAAAAGTACTTAAACTAGCTACTGGTATTCACCATCAGCTTCAGTTATCTTCTTACTATCTACTATTTGGGAAGGAGCTAAAGCCTGTGAGAAGCCAACACATCGTGCTGTCTTACGAGGAGACGTTCCTACAAGAATTTCAGCTCACCCTTAATGCTTATGTGCTTAAACATTTATCGGTATTGGTAAATGAAGAACTTAGTGATCGTAGGGACTTTTCCGGCCTAAACATGGGGTTTGGGGTAGAAGATGGCCTTTTGGGAGATTTCAGAGGTAAAAGTAGTAGGGGAGCAGGCCAGAGTTATGGGCTGGAAGTAGGTATAGAAAGACCCTTTAAGAATGGATTTTATGGACTGTTTACAGCCTCCGTATATAATGCTACCTATAGGGCTCAAAATTCTCAATGGTACCCTACAGCTTTCAATGGATATTTCTCTTACAATGTACTTCTTGAGAAACAGTTTCCACTTAATAAGGGCCATAATCGATTTCTTAGCTTGAGTTTGGCCACCACCGGACTGGGAGGAAGGCGGTATTCTGTCGATTTTTTCGAACCCTTTGCTGAGCAATTTGAGCCTTATCTTAGGACGGATGTGAAGGTCACCTTTTTTACCAAAGGGGATAAGATTACCCAGGAATGGTCTTTAGATGTAAGAAATGCCTTTAATCAACAAAATGAACTGGGTAGGTTTTTTAATGCCAGGCTTCAGGATTATGAGATCATAGATCAAATAGGTATTCTTCCATTGATCAGGTATGATATCACTTTCTGAAGAACCATAGATATTAGGCTGCTAGAATCTTCTATCCTGGAATCTGCTTTGGCGCTTGACTTTTACTAAGTCTTGCAGGGTACCACTCTTAATTTGTATTTTCAGAAAATATGCCTGCAAGGTGCCGAAGGGTGTCCATGAAAAGGACAGATCCCAACAGTCCAGGTCGCGCCTGATGGAGACGGTAGTATTAGTGACCTCATTTCTCTGAAAATCGTAGCCGGTGTTTAGGTTCACCTGCCATTTAGAGGTGAAGCTCAGGTTACCACTAGCCCGTAAGGTTTGGGTGATACCTGGGTCAGCATTTAGTCTGTTGTTGTAAGATAAATTATACCCAAGATTCATGGACCATGGGATGTCAAAATCTACATATTGGGTATACACGAGAGGTTGTACACTCAGAATCTGGGTTTCTTCCTCAGTGACTGTATCCTCATTTTTAGAGCCATCCCGTTTCCGCTTAGAGGAGAATCTACCAGATAAACTTATCTGTGCGTTAGTTAATCGTCCCAGTTTACCGTCTCTAAAAACTAGCCTATCTACAAATCTTTCTTGCGTAATATCATTGGTTACTTGCGTAATTTCATCGGTCTCTTGTCCAATGACAAAGGTTTCTATGGCGTAAGGGTTAAGGGTCCCACTTGCATTCAGGTTGATTTTCTCGAATAGCTGCGTACGTGCATTCAATCGTAAGTTGCTGAGCTTAAAGGAGTCAGCAGCAATATTATAGTTCCCTGAGATCCCCAGGTTATCCAGTAAGTTAGCCCTAATGAACTTATCCTCTTTCTCTGGGAAATCTTCATCATAGCTTTCTTTCTTTCTGTACTTCATTTCCAGAACAGAGGTTAAGCTGAATCCTACTGCCTGACTTTCCCCTCTGCCAGGACCTCCAAATATGCCATCAGCAAAACGGCTGTAAATAAAGGGATCTCCTTCTGCATTATTTTGTACCGTTTCATAAAACCCAAAACGAGGATCTGAAAAATCAGGTCTGATATTATAGGAAACAGTAGGGGTAAACCGCTGGCGGATAGCAAACTGCTTAGGCCCGGTAAACTGGTATATTCCGAAAAAATTGGTGCTCAAACCCACAGAAGAAGAGTAATCCCTGGCTGCTGCAAAACCTGGAACGGTGGTTTCTTCTACCTCATCCGTTTCTGCGTTATAGGTTCTTTCTATGGTTTCAGAATACCAGTATTCATTGAAGCTCACACTTCCTGAGAGGTTGATGTAGTTAAACAGCTTAATATTGGTAGAGGTGGAAGCTCTCTGGATGATACCGTTTCGGATAAAGTCAGTTCCCGGCCTGTTTACAAACACTGTATCAGTACCGCTAATCTCAGGGACTAGAAAGGTATCTCTGGGGCTGAATAATATGTCAGGAAAAATATCAGAAGGTATGGTAGTGATTCTGTTGGCAGCCTGAGCATTATAGTTTATCCCCAGCTGCGTTAGCCATCTTAAGCTTTTCTTTGTACTCAAGTTTTTGAAAGGAGTAATCCTATTCATGGTCAGGTTAATGGTAGGAAGCTCCAAAGACATGGTATTCTTATTTAAATCCTGTCTGTGACTGACGGTTCCATTAATGCTAAAGGGAAGGTTATTGAACCTTTTCTGGAAACTGACAGATGAGTTCAGGTTATTCTGGAAGAAATCCTGAGAGTTTAAACTTACCTGACGTAGGTAGGCCCTGCTAGTGATGTTTACGTTAGAGGTGATGGAGGTAGTAGGATTAATAGGCTGGTTATGGCTCCATGTTAGCCTCCATTCTCTGGTTTTAGAGAAATCCGGGTCGGTAGGTTCATTAAATCGGACAATTCCATAATCAAATGATAAACGCCCCTGATATCTATATCGCTTGTTATAGGTGGTAGTTAATCCTACTCTCCAACCACCGCGGGTATATATATCTCCATTTAGCAAGAGGTCCAGGTTATCCCCAAGTCCAAAATAATACCCCCCGTTCCTCAGGAAGAATCCTCTTTCTCTGGCTTCCCCATACTGCGGAAAGATGACTCCACTTCTTTGCCCATCTTTCATATTAGGCACAAACCCAAAGGGAATGATGATAGGCAGGGGAAACCCCTCCAAGACTGCTCGCAGGGGTCCTGTCACGATTTGATTATTAGGGAGAACCTTAACCTTTTTCGCCTTAAAGTAGAAACTGGGCTCTTCCCCTGGGGGACAGTCACAGGTAGTGAAAATGACATCTCGGGCAAACATGGTTCCGTCCTTCAGGCGCTTGGTAGTATCACTGATGATAGTAATATCAGGTTGTTGCTGACTACGTGCCGCCACTATTCTGGCCTTTCCTGTATTAAAGTTATAGGCCATTTTTTGGGCGTTATAGTCCTGCCCCTTTTCTGTAAAAATGGGTGTGCCCGTTTCTACTCCATTTTCATCCACCACACCCTCCGCAAACAGTGTCTCGGTACTCCAATCTACCCGTATTTTGGCTGCTCTGAGCTTTGTGCTTTCATAATCTATGCTGGCATCTCCATACAGGAAGAGCATGTCATTATCCACATCAAAAATAATAGAGTCAGAAGCATTATATACTATTCTCTCTTTCAGGTCGCTTGTAAGTTTCAGGGAGTCTAATAGTTGCTGTCTGGGATCAAGCAGGCTATCTTTAGGAAGAGTATCCTGAAGGGTAGTAACCGCCAAGGCACTATCGGGAATAGTTTCAGTTGCAGTTCCTACTTGTGCATGAACTATTAAGGAGGGAAAACATATCAGCCACACCCCAAGGACCACAAACAAGCAGAATTTGCTTATTTTTGTATCTATTAAGACCAATTGTTCCAATTTCTGTTGACAGAAAATCCTAAATGAGGATATTTTTGCGTTAAAGTTACTGAAAGATTCCTTTTGGTTGTACGATTCACAATATTTGGTAACACTATTTACATTAATTTCATCGGTGTATGAGTAAGAGCAAGCACATAAAGTACCGCCTCCTATTGGTAGGACTTATGTCTATAGGTTTGCTTTCCTCTTCCTTCTACATGCCTTACAGAGCTGCGGGGGAAAGCCCTATTAAAACCATTGTTATTGATGCAGGCCACGGAGGAAAAGATCCTGGTTCTGTAGGAGTAAAGTATTATGAGAAAGATATTACCCTCAAAGTAGCGCTAAAAGTAAAGAAGCTAATAGAGCGGCATCTCCCTAATATGAATGTGGTCCTCACCCGAGAGGATGATACCTTTATAGAGGTACATAAGCGGGCTACCCTGGCCCAGGACCAGCTAGGAGACTTTTTTGTCTCCATTCACTGTAATGGAATGGCTGACAAGAAGTGGAAAGGAACTGAGACTTATGTAATGGGGATCAATTCCTGGCAGGAAACATACCAACGGATTGTAGCAGAAAATGAGGCCATTCTGTTTGAAGAAGATCATGCAGAAATGTATGGAGGGTTTGATCCTAAATCTCCTGAGGGATTTATTTACTTCAAACTGTTAAAAGATACCTTCAGAAAAGAAAGCTCCTATTTAGCAGAGAAAGTGCAGAAGCAGTATGTACATAAACTAGGGAGAAAGGACAGAGGGGTAAAACAGGCACCCTTCATTGTACTGTATCAGTCTGGTATGCCCTCCATCCTAACAGAGATGGGATTTATCTCTAATCCGGAAGAGGAGAAGTTCCTCGCCTCGGAGGTAGGTCAGCGCTATTTAGCCAATGCTATCTTCAAAGCCATAGATTCCTATAATAGTGAGTTTAAGTATTGATTGAAGATTCACATACAAAACATAGCATATTTGGGGGTTTTACAACCCCCAAACTTGTTTTTGGACTCTTCCTTCTTTGTTTACTAATCCGGGCAGAACATAGGCTTCACTTTAGAAATCTCTATTTAGATACGGAGATACAACTGAGGGTAGCTAAGAATTGGTTGGAGGGAGAAGGGATGGTATACGAGTGGGATGGTGCTGGAAATATATGTGATACAGAGAAGCTTCCCCTCACTAATATGATGCCTGGCTATGTATGGGCGGTGTCG
>JBCCLI010000025.1:0-29497 GCA_039026975.1 Bacteroidota bacterium
AGGCAGTCATATTCTTAGGTTCTTCTGTGAATTCGATGAGCCACTCATGAGCTGACTTTCCTTTTTCTTCTACTATGAGGGGGGCAACTGTAAACTCCTGCACCACTGCGCCAGTCTGCATCGTGGCTTCTATCATGGCTTTATTTACTTCCTCTGAAATCACGTGTTCTCCAAAGGCGGAAATGAAGTGCTTCACTCTCCCTGATACCTTAATGATGTAGGGATCGGTAGAAAGGAACTTCACCGTATCTCCTATGTCGTAGGCCCAGAGACCTGCATTAGTGGTGAGGATGATGGCGTACTGCTGCCCTACTTCTACCTGGTTAAGGGTTAGTCGCGGAGCATCAGCCTGTCCGTAGGATTCTAATGGGATAAACTCATAGAAGATGCCATAGTCCGGCATGATAAGCATGCCGTCTTCCTTTTGAGAATACTGTACGCCAATAAAGCCTTCCGAGGCTGGATAGACTTCTGCTATGGCGACTTGCCCTTTGAAAAATCCGTCGAAGATGGATTGATAAGGTTGGAAGTCTACTCCACCTTGTACAAACAGTTGGAGGTTAGGCCATACTTCCAGCGGGGTCTTCCCTGTTTGGGCTTCCAGTTCTTCAAACAACATCTGTACCCAGGGGGGAATACCGGAGATCAGTCGGAGGTCTTTATCCTTAATGTCTTTTACAATGGTAGCTACCTTCTCCTCCCAATCCTCTATGATGTTAGTTTCATAGGTAGGCACTTTGTTGGACTGCAAATAGCTGGGGACAAAGTGGTTGACTATACCAGACAGTCTGCCTGTCTTAATACCATACTCATTCTCCTCTATCTCCGGACTGCCCGAGAGGAACATCATCTTTCCGTCTATGAAGCCTCCATTACCTGTCTCGGCCAGATATAGCATGAGGGCATCTTTGGCGCCATTTATATGCTTTCGGATGGACTCCTTGGTGATGGGAATATATTTGGCTCCTGAGGTGGTCCCAGAAGTCTTAGCCAAGTAGAGTGGCTTACCCGGCCAGCTTACGCTATCCTCCCCTTTGTAGATTCTGTCAAAATAGGTCCGTGCTTTCTCATAGTCTCTGACAGGAACGGACTGCTGAAAGGCTGCTATGGTTTGTATATTCTCAAATCTATGATCTTTCCCGAAAGCAGTCTTTCTTCCCTCTTCTAGCAAATACTGGAAGGTCTCTTGCTGCTTTTGCCAGGCTATGCTCGTTTCTTTATAGATGGCTTTGGCCCTGCGTTTCGCCCATTGTACACCGAGAAAGGATTTGATGCTCATAATGCTGATGTTAACGTCCGAAAGCTAGGAGGCTTACAGGAAGAATACAACTTTCAGCCTTTTTCAAGTGGGTACCCTCTGGTTGGCTCATGTACTTCCTTGGATGAGTTAGTCTATATTTAGTGCGACTATTGCCGAATACATTCGTAGGTACCCGAGGGTTTACTAGCTTGACAGATTTCCAAGGTAAGATGACCTACTTGGGAGAGGGATATTTCTCCCATTTTTACGGACAGTCTTCTTTTTTTCAAGTTGAGGGTTATTCCTTCTCCTCCATACAGGCTTTCCTCCCAGCTGAGCTGTCTTTGGAAGAGGGTCTCCCCATCCTCTGTAAGAATATGAATGCGAAGAGGCTTCCCCCAATTGTCTGTAGGAACTTCCAGGCCAATTAGCAGGCTGAGCATTTTTTCTGTCTTGAGAAACCTGGTCTGGGTAGAGGAAGGGGTCAGCATGATACTAGCTTCTAAGGTGTCAGCATGCTGGGCTAATGGTTTAGACCAAATGCACATAAAGCTTACAAAGTAAACAAGGAAGGGAATCATAAATACCTGTGGCATGACATCACTTTTGATGTCCAATACTAGGCGGTTACTTGTTTACAAAAAGGGCAGATATGAGAACGGAGTTATTAAAGAGGTAAGTAGCTAAGCCGGATGAGCATACGGAAGGAATAGAAAATATCTACAAATAGAAAAAGCTGCCTGGGAGGCAGCTTTTATTATGGTAAGGGTAGCTAACTTAAGTGGTAGCCTTTTCTAAGGTTTCTACTAATGAAGGAAGGTTATCCTCCTTAGCTACTTCCGTTATTCTATCAGCCAAGGACTTAATTTGGCTATTATATTCTTCTAACATGCGCTTTCCTTTCTTGGTAATGGTAACCAGAATAGATCTTCGATCTTCCTTAGAGTTTACTCGCTTTACCAAGTTTAATCTTTCAATCTTATCTACTAGGCTTGTTAATGTACTGAATTTGATTTTAAATCTTTCTCCCACACTTTTCATTCTCTGCGGACCATTCTCCTGTATGTAAAGTATGATCTCCATCTCATTGGCTGATATCTTATACTTTCTTCTGATATCATTCTGGTGAGATCTAAAGGCATCCCTCATTTGAAATAATTGTCTTTCAAGTCCTGTTAGCTCGAGCAATTCACTTATTTCATTCCTACTATTCTTTGCCATGTTAATTTGAGTTTTGAGTTCTGTTGTAGTTATTTTTTTATGGGTTTCTAGGTTAAAGGTTGATATGTTGCCTATCATTAAGAGCTTAAAGTT
Organism: Bacteroidota bacterium; assembly: GCA_039026975.1. GTDB lineage: Bacteria > Bacteroidota > Bacteroidia > J057 > J057 > JBCBKZ01. The sequence continues at coordinate 2,555 of JBCCLI010000025.1, forward strand.
TCTTTATTATTATAGTATCCAATGTTACGTAAATAACGACTAAATAAAATACATTTTGCGCTTATTTTTCCCTAATTATTACATAGGGATTTTTCCTTTCTATTAGCATATTTACGAAAATCCAAGGCCAATGGTTATCTGAACAAGGAATAATTCAGAAAATCCCATAATTAGGCATATTTAATTTTACGTCAGCAAGGTAAGCTGGTATTAGTATGGGTAAATAAAAACAGAGGGAACAAGGCGGGAATATTTTCTGTTTTCATATTTTACGCTGTCTGATTCTAATTATTGTATCTCAGCAACAGAATTGGTGAAAAAGTAAAATTTTTTCATTTTTTGAACAAACTATATAAGACCTTACCCCATAATCCCTTGGTATTCAGTAATTCAGCTATCATTTTATCCACAGACTCATAGCGTTTATTGGGGTCAGGGTGGGTAGCTGTAAATATAACCCTGGTCAGAAATTTTGGAAAAGAACGATTTCTTTTCAATAAAATATTCATAAGAGCAGGTTCTGAACCGTATTCCAGCTCACTAAGTGGTTTTCCGGTTACTACCTGAAGGAAAATAGCTCCTAAGCCAAAAACATCTGTTTGACGATTTACAGCAACAGATCCGTCTAGTACCTCAGGGGGAAAGAAATTACTCAGATTTTCTTGCCTGCTTTTTTCTTCAACTTCCTCAGGGATTTTCAGGACTATCTGTTTATTTCTGGTGAAGTCTGTAAACATGAATCCTGTGATCTTAGGTACTCCTTCTGGCGTAAAGAGAACTTTTTTAATCTTTAAATTTCCATGTATGATCCCCTCCCTGGGTAATCCATCTATATCTGTAAAGTCTGTCTTATGTGCAGATTTAATTCCTTCACAAAGATGTAGGGCAAACTCTACTAATTGATCCCACTCTTTAGGCTTAAGACTGGGAATATCAAAGTCTAATTTATCCAGGCTTTTCCCCTTCACCAGCTCCATGATGATATAGATTCGCTTCTGCCCCCGCTCTTCTAATTCTCCTACATCATAGACCTTTACTACATTCTGATGATCCAGAGACTTGAGACCCTGGTTTCCAATGTAAATGATCCTCTTTAGGTTATCATAGCCTTCTATGATTTCATGAGAAATTTTGATAGCTACTTCCTGATTCAGGTTCACATGTACCGCTTTATATACCGGTCCAAAACTCCCTGTACCTAAGTGTTCTTCTATTCTGTAATTACTGATTACCTTCCCTATCCAGTCATCATCATCTATTGGCTGTCGTTTTTGCTTTTCTGTTAGCTGATAGAATAGCCTCCACTGAACGGGAAAAAAATCATTTCCTTCTCCTGAGAATAGCCTCCAAGGTGGTAGATTCTCCTCAGATTTTCCTTCCCAGAATAAGCCTCGGGTAGCTGCGTGATTACTAAAATCATGCCCTATGGAAGCCTCGATATTCCCTACGGACTCCTGAAAAGACTCTTCAATAGAAGCCCCCTGAGCCAACCCATTATAAAATACGTCTGCAAAGGTAAGGGCCATGGCATCTTCAATCTCTCTGGAAGTCCCTATGACTACAGGTATGCCTTTACTGACCAGCAGATCTCCTTGATCTTTGGTAGCACATCCATTCAGAAAGACTAGCCTTAACCCTTCCTGCACACTTAAAAATCTGGCTAACCCTATAGAGAAAAAGGACTGATTAGCTCCGTCTTCCGTTTCCAGCCACAGCTCATCATTATCCGCATGACCGGCATAGTGGAAAACTCTTATTCTCCCCTGGTACCATTCATCCTGGAAGACCTCCACTATTTCATCAGCGGTGGCGGCAGGTATTACTTTAAGAAAGCATTTTCCCCTTTGTTGGGCAGATTCAAAATTGCTGAGAAGGGCTTTCATCTCCTTGCTAAGGCTCGGAAGATACTTCCCGTCTACGAATTCGTTGGCAAAGGCAAGGACTACTACAGGTAGCTTACGTAAAGCTTTTTGGGCTGAACTTGCAATAGACATTAGTTGAAGAAAAGCATTTTATTGGAATAATCAAATCTTCCTAAATGAGGGATTATTAGAAAAGGAATAGTAGCATGATTACCTAACTTTTCTCACAAAAATTTTTCTTTCTTTTGTTTCTCCCAAACAAAAAACCCGACCTGAGTGGGGTAAACAGTGAGGGGCTTAAACATAATTAAGCTAGTAAAAAATGGCCCTGCGGCTTGAGTAGCTGAATGAAGTACGGGTCAGTATCTGCTAATAGACTGCAAAATAGCCTATCCATAAGTGCGATATGTAGGCAGAGAACCCGTTTCCAGGTGCTTAGGAGGTACTCCACACGCTTTATCAATCTACGCTCCCTGCTAACAAGGCGCCTCTTTATATACCAAGATTATACTCAGCTTAAGGGGATTTGCAGTTGGTGAGGACGATTCTCAGGCTTATCAACTGGAGTACCGTCTACGTGCTTGGCACCCATGAACAGCATTCCATTTCTGAAATAGATCAGATCATAGTCAGATACTATTTGCCCCTCTACTATGTGGAACATAGGGAATTCCTTTCCTAGAAAGTCCTTTTTCACGCCACATTCGAAGGGTTCCATTCCTTTTGGTAGTGCCTGGCTTAGCATTTGGGTTACTCCAAAGAGGGGTAGAAGGCATCAGTAAGCATATGCTGGCCCAGCAGCTAAGAGAGCCGGAAGTAGATGGGATATTAAGGAGAAAGATCTACGCTGAAATTCCCCCCAGAGTGGACTACTCAATTACGGAATTAGGAGATTCTATCATGCCCATCATAGGCAGCATAAGGGAATGGGAAGAGGCCCACATGCCGTAACTACCCGGTTAACCCTTAGTCTTGCTAAAGGTTTTTTATAAAGCTACGATACTCTTCTATGTTAACCATCTCTCCTAGTCTTTTCCACATGATAGCGTTTAGGGTCTTCTGGGGGATAAATCTGGTCCCAAACCAAGTCCTTCCTGCATAATTACCATAAATGATTCTGGGTTGATCATTTCTGATCCCTTTTATAATAGCCTGCGCCAGGTCTTCAGGAGGAGTCTTGAGAAATTTACCATCAAATTTTTCCGCATCGTCTACAGAGTTGGCTATGTTAGTCTTTATCCCTCCTGGATGTACACAATGGATGCTAATGGGAGATTTCTGGAATTCTGCCACCAATGTTTCTGTATATCCTCTTACGGCAAACTTACTCGCACAATAGGCAGAATTATTGGCCGTCCCCATCAGTCCAAAGATGCTGGAGATATTGACTACTGCCCCTTCCTGGTTCTCTACTATTTGGGGAAGAAAGATCTGACAGCCATTCAGTACCCCAAAGAAGTTCACTTCCATCACTCTCCGATACATGTCCTCAGAGGTAAGATAGGCAGGATGATTTCCCCCCGGCATCCCGGCATTATTGATGATGACATGGACATTTCCCCATTCGGATTTCACTTTCTCAGCAAAAGCCACCATAGATGCCCTATCAGCCACATCAAATATGGAAGTAAGAACTTCAGGAGAAGATTGCTTTTCCAATAAGGTAAGCGTTTCTTCCAGCCCTTCTTGTTGAAAATCGTTCAAGGCCAGCCTAGCTCCCAAGCCGGCGAAAGCCATAGCCAGTGCTCGGCCTATCCCAGAGCCTGCTCCGGTAATGACCACGATTTTATCTTTGAAACTTTTCATAAGCAAGACATATTATATTCTCAGCTAAAGCTTAGATGACCATCATCTATCTTATTGTACTTCAATATGCGTAAATCCTTGATGTAGTTTTGATGGAGGCGCCAGGGAAACTCTTTACCCTGTTTTGGAATCTCATCAATGGATCTTAGGACATAGCCAGAAGAAAAATCTATCAAGGGGAGGATTTCCATATCAGCGTCATGGACTATAGGGACACATTTCTTCCAATCCTTCTTATCCATGTAGCTGAGGAGCCTGCAAACATACATACACACTAAATCAGCTTTGAGTGTCCATGAAGCATTAGTATAGCCTAAAATGACAGCCATATTAGGATACTTATCCAGCATAATTCCTTTGTAACTTACTGCCTGCCCCTGTTCCATTTTTTCTCCATTCACCACAAATGATATTCCTCCCATTCCTTTAAGCTTCAAACCAGTAGCTGATACGACAATATCTGCCTGGAGTTCTTTCCCGGACTTTAGCAGTATTCCTTCCTCTGTAAAGGTGTTTACATGGTCCGTTACTATGCTACACTTCCCTTCTCTAAGGGCATGGAAGAGATCATTATCAGGTACCAGACACATACGCTGATCCCATGGATTATAGGAGGGAATAAAGTGAGGGTCTATGTCTACCTCTGGTCCTACTACCTTTTCTATTTCCGCTTGTATGTACTTCTTTATCCTTTCAGGTCTTTTTCTGGAAATCCAATATAGATATTGAGACAGTAAGAGGTTTTTCCATCTCGACAGGATATGCGCTATCCTATCCGGCAACAGCTGGTGTACTATCTTAGCAAATCTGTCATACATAGGTCTGGATAGGATGTAACTTGGGGAGCGCTGAAGCATGGTAATATGCTTAGTCTTATCCGCCATAGCTGGAATAAGGGTAATAGCTGTGGCCCCACTTCCTATAACTACGACTTCCTTATTTTCATATACTAGATCTGAAGGCCACTTCTGGGGGTGAATAAATTCTCCTTTAAACTGTTCTATTCCTTTAAATTCAGGGGTATAGCCTTTTTCATAATCATAGTAGCCCGTACAAATCATGAGAAAATAGCTGCTGAAGCTTACCTCTTCTCCCTTAGCTTCATTTCTTCCTGATATACGCCATGTATGGGTTTCATCAGACCAGGAAGCCTCTGAGATAATATGCTGAAAATAAATCTTTTCCCGCAGCTCATATTCATCTACCGTTTCATTCAGGTACTCCATAATAGTCCCCGCATCCGCTATAGATTTATGATACTTCCAGGGCTTAAAATAATAGGAGAAGGTGTGCATATCTGAATCTGAGCGGATTCCTGGATACTTAAATAAGTCCCAGGTGCCTCCTATGCTGTCTCTCCCTTCAAGGAGAATAAAGCTTTTGTCAGGGCATTTCATCTTAAAATGGCAAGCAGCATCTATTCCTGATAGTCCTGCTCCAATAATGATTATATCGAAATGTTCCATTTACAGATGGCAAAGACGGTAAATATGCTTGTTAAACAAGTATTATAACTTCAATTTCAGTTAAGCCTATGCTTATTTCCAGTGATATGTCGCCTTCCGTCGGCCTTCCATTTCAGCCCTGTGCCTTCCATTTCAGCCCTGTGGACTCCATTTTGGCATTCGCCCCAACACGCTTTGTCCCGCCAATGCATCCTTACTAGCCTCCCACAATCCGTGGAGGAACGGCCTGCCCGCCTACACACATCATAATTCCTCCTCATTCAAGCTGAGGGTAATAAATGTAACTATTTGAGTATGAATACTAAACTCTTTACCAAACCGGGAATTACTGTCAGATAAATCACTGCTATATACAAACAGTTGATTTTCAGTTAGAATTAGCCAAAACTCAAGCTATTTTACATAAACCAATATACGAATTCCACAATCGCCAGGTAAAAATAGCTAGCATATTCTCACTTATGGATTCGCAATGACCCAAACAAAAATACCTGGCAAGTTGCCAGGTATTATTTATGTATGTCAGAGACAGGTTCTAATAGCGAGAATCATCATACCTTCTATCCCTTCTTTCCTCTTCTTCTTTCAACCGCTGATCATATAGCTTCCATGCTTTATATCTCTCATACTCTCTGTCTGTCAATGTTCTGGTATCTTCTACCTCTCTAAATCTTCTGTTATCTTCTCTATACTCTTCCTCTCCATACCATCTGTCTAATTCTCTATATTTTTCTTCCAGAATTCTTCTCTCCTCCTCTGCTCTTCTATCTTCCTCTCTGTACCTGTCATCCCTTTCCCTCTCATCATATCTGCGATCATCTTCGTACCTGCGGTCATCTTCATATCTTCTGTCTTCGCTTCTGTATCTCTCATCAGCTCTTCTGTCATCATCACGGTAAGAATCCTCTCTGCGATTCTCCTCGTATCTTCTCTCCTCACTTCTGTATCTGTCATCCTCATTTCTACGCTCTCTTTCTTCATATCTGTCTGATGGCTCTGAGCGGTACCGATCTCCTTCTCTTTCATCGTAAGTGGAAGAACTCACACCTTTAGCTCTGTAGTCATTTTCGCGGTACCTGCTATCCCTCTCTGCTCTGTCATCATCTCTATACCTGTCATCCTGCCTATCATCTCTTCTATACTCTGGTCTCACTTCCTCTCTCCCTTCATCTCTATCACGAACCCTTACTTCAGCATTTCCATTCATGACATCCAGCTCATATTTTAGGTCTTCTAATTTGGCTCTGTTATCATCTATTTTTACCAGCTGGTTAGCTCTTGAAGACTTATTATCTATAATCGCTTGCTTAGTTTCTGCTAGTTTTTGCTCTAGTTTAATAGAGTCCTGAATCATATTCTGGTGATCCTTGATGCTCTTCTCCAGCACTTTATTTTGCTCATCTATGGTAAGCTGCAATTCATACTTTTTTACTTCAAACTCCAGCCCTGCCAAGTAATCTTTGGCATTTCTCATCTCAGTAGGATAATCTGCTGAGGTCAAAAAGTTATTATTCCCTGCAGACACAAAGAAGGTTACTTGAGAGTTATTCGCGTTCTTTCCAGCCTTTTCCACCTTAAAGTGGTAATCCATCTGGTCCCTTGAGATTTTGTTGAAAGTTACTCCTTGAAAGGAAGTCATGGAGCTAGCCAGTTTTAACTTTGGCTTACTACCAGTTTCACTCTTTAGGGATTCTGTTAATACCGCTCTTACGTTTTTGGGTTGTCCCTGTACAGTAATTACCAGGGAATTACCAGATTCTTTCTTCAAGAATTTGGAAGTGGTTTCAGTCGCAGTAGGTGCTTGTCCTACAGAAAGGGTATACATCCCTATGCACAAGCAAACTGTTAGAAAATAGCGTAGCGTTTTCATAAAATTTACATTTTTCCTTTTGATAGCCTATATCCAATAAAGTCACTTACATTGCTGCAATTAATAATTCAATGTCTCTGTAATTCATAGTCATACCGAAAAGAGAGGCCATATTTTTCTTTGTCAGATGCCTCCTGTAGACATAAATCCCATTTTTAAGTCCTTCTTCAAACTTCACATAATGATCAATTCCTCCATTCTCCCCTATGCGTATTAGGAGTGGGCCTAGAATATTACTGATAGCAATGGAGGCTGTTCTAGCCACCCTTGAAGCAATATTTGGTACGCAGTAGTGAATAACCCCATGCTTAATGAAGATGGGTTCCTCATGGGTAGTCACCCTGCTGGTCTCTATACAGCCTCCCTGGTCTATGGCCACATCTATAATGACAGAGCCTTCCCTCATCTCCTGTACCATATCCTCTGTTACCACCATAGGCGCCCGTTGGCCGGAGCGGTAGGCAGCTCCTATCACCACATCAGAAGATGTTACCGCTTCCATGATGTAGTTATGCTGAGCTACAGATGTGTAGACGCTAATACCCAGTTCTTTTTCTATTCTCCTGAGCTTAAATATTTCTTCATCAATGATCCTAATCCGGGCTCCCATTCCCATGGCCGTTTGGGCAGCATTAAATCCTACTGTCCCAGCGCCTATAATGGTTATTTCTGCTGGGGGAATACCTGTGATCCCACCTAGTAATAAGCCTTGTCCGCCTTGCATACCTGTAAGCAGCTCAGAAGCTATGTGGATAGAAGAAACCCCTGCTATTTCACTTAGCATCTCTACTAAGGGCATAGATCCGTCCTTAGACCGATAAAACTCAAACCCTATAGCAGTTATATTCTTACGGATTAATTGTTGAATGTAGTCAGGGGTAAGGCCACCCATATTTACTGCAGAAATGACTTTCTGATTCTCTTTCAGCAGTTCCTGCTCTTCCCCTGATAAAGGGGATATCTTGAGAATGTAGTCAGCTTGCTTGAAGACATCTGCCACATTATAAGTTACTATGGCTCCACTATTAGCATAGTCAGCATCAGAGTAACGGGCCCCCTCACCTGCATCATGCTCTATAAAAACTTGATGGCCATTAGCTACTAACACAGCGGCAGCTTCGGGCGTTAACGGCACCCTATTCTCTTGAAAGAATGTCTCTCTGGGAACTCCTATTTTAAGGCTCTTTCTAGTTTCAGAAATTTTAAGGGCTTTTTCTTCAGGAATGGACCATGATCCTGGATAAACACCAGAAAACAATGTTTTCTCGATAGTTGGTTGGGTTTTACCCATGATACTCAATAATTTACTTTGATTGACCTACTCTTGTCTGTCAATACACTTAATTGTACCCAAACAGTATCCCTTGGTAACAAAGTGGGAATCTTCTCAGCCCATTCCACAAAACAGTAATTACCTGAGTCTAAATATTCATCTAAGCCTATCTCGTAGGCTTCCACCTCTGCCTTTAACCTGTATACATCAAAGTGGTACACTGCTCCTACAGGGGAAGAATATTCATGAACTAAGGTGAAAGTAGGACTTACTACCTCCTCTTCCACTTGCAAAAAGTTGCAGAATGACTTGATTAGGGTAGTTTTTCCCGCTCCAAGATCACCAGAAAATGCAAAGATTCTATGGTCTTTGCAAGTGTGGAGGATTTGTTCGGCCAGGGAAATATTATCCGCTAGCCCATGACTGACCCATTCTTTTGAATGCTGTTTCATAGTTCCAATGTGGGGATTAGGCACGAATATGCCTAATTCCCCATCGCGGATCAATCAAAACAGGGGTTCTATTACTTGTTTTTGGGGGTAAGTTCTACTATGGGTACAATCATCTCTTCCAGACTGATTCCACCATGCTGAAAAGTATCCCGGTAATAGTTTACGTAGTAATTATAATTGTTGGGATAGGCGAAAAAGTGATCTTCCATAGCGAACACATAGGTAGAAGACACATGAGACTGAGGTAATAGTGCCTCAGCAGGCTTCCTTATGGTAAAGAGATGCTTGGCTCCCTCATCATAATTAAGATTTTTCCCTTGCTTATACCTCAAGTTGGTGGTGGTGGTTCTGTCTCCAATGATTCTCACGGGTTTTTTCACCCTAATGGTTCCGTGATCAGTGGTGAGAATGATCTTCACATTCCGCTGGCTTAATTTCTTTAGGAGTGTCAGTAGCGGGGAGAATTCCAGCCAGGACCTTGAGATAGACCTATAGGCTGCCTCATTAGGTGCCAGTTCTCGGATAATATTCATCTCAGTCCGGGAATGGGAAAGCAGATCTATGAAATTATACACTAATACATTCAGATCATTATGGAGCAGATTCAATACCTGATCTGCCATACTTTTTCCATCTTCATTAGTAATAATTTTATGATAGGAATGCTTGATATCCAGCTTATGCCTTTTCAGTAAACCAGAGAATAACTCTGCTTCATACATATTCTTTCCCCCTTCCTCATCATCATTCAACCAAAGCTTTGGATGCTTCCGAGAAATCTCTAGTGGAAATAGCCCTGAGAATATGGAATTCCTGGCATATTGCGTAGCCGTGGGTAGCGTAGCCAGATAGGCTTCTTCATTATTGATATAGAAAAAGTCAGAAATAATGCTTTCGAAGGCTCTCCATTGGTCATAGCGCAGACAGTCTACCAGGATAAAGAAAACGCTCTCATGGTCTCCATCTAAATGTGGAAAAACAGATTGTGGGATGACCTCAGGAGAAAGCATAGGCTTATCATCTCCCTTAGTATGTAACCAGTCCAGGTAATTCCTGGCTACAAAACGGCCAAAGTTCGTATTGGCTTCACTTAACTGATTGAGGAGCACTTCCTCCATACTCTTGTCCTCATTCTCTCCCATTCTCCCTTCCCAGAAGATAAGTTTACGGTAAATCTCTTTCCAATCCTCATAATCATTATCCTCGAAAAACTGCATGGCAATATTTCTGAACTCCTGCTGGTAGCCGGAGTTCACTTTCTGCGTGATCAGTTTTTTGTTGTCCAGGATTTTCTTGCAGGCAAGAAGGATCTGGGTAGGCTTAACAGGTTTTATGAGATAATCTGTAATTTTTGCACCCAGAGCATCTTCCATGATGTGCTCTTCCTCTGACTTGGTAATCATGATAACAGGTGTGTTGGGGGCAACTACCTGTATTTCAGAAAGAACCGTCAAGCCATCCATTCCCGGCATCTGTTCATCTAAAAAGACAATGTCATAGTTCTCATCCTTAATCATCTCCAGGGCATCAATCCCATTACTGGCAGATTCCACCTCAAAATTTTTTTCTTTCAAGAACATCATATGTCCTTTCAGCAAGTCTATTTCATCGTCTACCCAAAGAATTTTGGCTTGTTGCATGTATTATGAAGTTAATTCCTATAAGATAAGGAGCCTTGGCTGTAGAAAAGCTTAAGGCTTATGTATATAAAAAATTAAAGGTAAAGTTCTTCTATAAATACAGGAATTAACGAATGTGGAAAGATATATAGTCTTAATACGGAAAAGCAGCCGTTAAGATTCAGCTATTTGTATTCAAACCACTTACTTTCAGATTGCACCCCGTTTTGTAACACATCACAGTAGTACCATCCTTCTGTAAACTCTTTCATAGGCACCTTAAACCTGGACCTGGACCCTTTCACTATTTTATCTGCTAAGGGCTTACCGCCGGGGGTGTACAAGGTAAACTTTGCTTGTCTAGCCTTACTGGGAGTACTAATTTTGACTTTAATATAGCCTTTCTTCAAAATAGGTTTTACATCTAGTACTGCTGGAATAACCTGATTAGAGAGTTTTTTTCCGGACCTTCTGGATATAAGCCACACACCTCCCCCCGCTAAAAGAACTATAGCTCCTAAAATGCCCCATTCCAGTACCGTCAAAGTCATAGCCAGATATTTATCCTTAAGTTACACTGCCAGGAAGTAAGAGAATGAGCAAAATATCAGGTAGAGAATTGGGTTTTGCGTCGTGAGAAATCCCATGTATTTTGAGCCCGTAAAATGCATTAAACAAAGGAAATTGTTACGCATTAATTAAAAAAAGTTGAAAAAAAATTTCCGCTTCACAAAAATCATCAATGATCCAGTTCATGGATTCATTGAAATCCCAAGAGGCATCCTTCTCAACTTAATTGATACTTCCGCTTTTCAGCGATTAAGACACATCAAACAAATTGGTTTAAGTTCTCTTGTTTATCCCGGTGCTATCCATAGCAGGTTTAATCATGCTTTAGGCGCTATGCACCTTATGCGCCAAGCCCTAGATACATTAAGGAGAAAAAGTATTGATATTAGTGAGGAAGAATATGAAGCCGCCCTTATCGCTATCCTCCTACATGACATAGGGCACGGTCCTTTTTCGCACGCCCTGGAGTTTGTCATCATACCTGATCTCCATCATGAAGATATGAGCCTGGCCCTCATGCATCACCTGAATGAGAAATTTGAGGGTGAGCTTTCTCTTGCCATAGACATATTTACGGATAGCTACCCCAAAAAATTCCTTCATCAACTGGTCTCTTCTCAGCTGGATATGGATAGAATGGATTACCTGATAAGAGATAGTTTTTTTACCGGAGTAGCAGAAGGAATCGTAGGGATAGACAGGATCATCAAGACCTTAAATGTGTATGAAAATCAGTTGGTTTGTGAGTCCAAGGCTATCTATTCTGTAGAGAAGTTTATCATTGCCAGAAGGCTAATGTATTGGCAGGTGTACTTACACAAGGCAGCAGTAGCAGCTGAATACATGGTGGTCAATATTCTCAAAAGAGCCCGGCAGCTAACAGAGGGTGGTGTAACAGTTCCTATTTATGGACCATTAGCCTACTTTTTTGGGAAAGAGGTGCAGAAAGAAAAAATTGATAGGGAGATCATTGAGAAGTTTATCCAGCTGGATGATACAGACATAGAATTTGCTATTAAACAGTGGCAATTTCACGACGATTACATACTGTCAACTTTATGTAAGAATGTAATTAGGAGAAAGCTGCTTAAAGCTCATCTTCATAATGAACCTGTTGAGGAATCCCGTATTCAAGAATTAAAAGAATCTCTTAGTAAGAGACAGGGATTTACGGAGGAGGAGACTGGATATTTCGTTTTCACGGGAGAGATGGTCAACCAAGCTTACTTTCAAAATAGCAAGGAACCCATATTGATATGGTTTAAATCTGGTGAGCTACTCGATATTGTTACTGCTTCGGATATGAATAACCTGGGAAATCTATCCTATCCTATCAAGAAATATTACTTGTGCCAACCCAGCAAGTCTTTTTTCAAAGACTAAGGTTACCGTTAAGAAAGGTCCTTTTTCCACGAAGTTAGGGCCTTTTCTAACCTGTCAGCCTCTTCCTTCAGCTTCAGAAGGGTCTCAGGGGCTGAGCTTAAATCCCCGTTTTTTCCCATCATCTCCATGTCCAGACAAAGGTTGGAAAATGCTGTAGCACCTAGTTGGCCATTGGAGGATTTTAAGGAGTGGGCCGCTTCTCTTACACCATCAGCGTTCTGGGTTTCTACGCTGCTAATCAAGTCTTGTAAGAGCTCTGAGTTACTATCCAGGGAAGTTTCTACTAAATCAAGCAGAATCTCATCATCACCATCCATCAAGTCTATTAGGGTCTCTAATGACTCAGCTTCTAGGTAGTCTTTGTAATAAATGGTATCAGCTCTGAATTGACCTTCCATATCTGCAATAACAAACGATTTTCCCACAGTTCTTATTTAGAAATTTACATTTCTAATAATATAAATATAGCACACCATGCAAATATTGAAAAGTGCAACTTAGCTAATATCTATCACTCCTTTTATTGAGAATAGTATGCATGCATAATGTTAAATGTTGGTATGTCGAAATGTAAGAGAGGCTTGATGATGCACCTCAAGAAACTTATTTAACTATTTATACAATATATTCTACAGATTAGACAATTAGTTCTAAAAATAGGTCTTAATACAAGTATTTTTCTTTCGAATTAAGCGTGCATTACGTCGGTATATGTTGGCTTGTTATTCACACTAAACTCGTATCTAACCTACCTACATACCCTGGTCAGCGTACATTGACGCGCACATTGAATGAAAATAGTTCAGACCAGGGTATATTCTTTTTGAAACACTCCTATACAGATTGAAATATAAAAAAAGAGATTGCACGTATAGGCAATCTCTTTTTTTTGGGTGAATAATGGGATTCGAACCCACGACCCCCAGAACCACAATCTGGTGCTCTAACCAACTGAGCTATATCCACCATATATGTATAAGGCTCGCAAATATACATATTTTTCAACTTCTGCTCACATATTCTCAAGGAAAATTCCCTAAAAAATATAAACACCTGGAGGGAGAGCGTAACTTTATTAGTAGCAGGATTAAGCCCTAACGCTAACTTGCTCTTTATGTATCCAGTGGGATATACCTTTCCTTGATAATATTAATATGATGTATTTGATGGGCCGTAATAGTGAGCCCAATGGCAAAGAGAGGCATTTCATACTCAAAAAACTTACAGTTAGTTTTCAGTATTTCCTTATTGAATGACTTAAATAGCATGATGGTAGATTGGCGTACAATTCGTAGCTCATCTACTAACCTTTCAATAGCTAGTTCATCTGCATTTGAGTTTTTACCCATTATCACCTGGTCATGAGCATCTGGAATACTTCCTTCCCCACGTGCAAAAATGATAGCTCTAAAACACCAAATTCTTTCCCAGTCAATGAGATGCTGCAATATTTTATGAATGGACCATTTACCTTTGGAATAAGCCCTCAATCCTATTCTCTTGAATTGAGCAATATCAAGTTCATCAATGGCTTTCAAACTAAGGGCAAGCGCCTCTATGAGCTCATTTCCCTCATTTAGCTGGTAAACATATGCTAAAAAGGCTGGACTCTCTTTAATCTCTGCTTTTTCCATTAGGTATAGGCTCTTATTGCTGCCAAGCATTTTTTAACTACTGTGGCATGCAGTTTATATCTACCAGGTAAATAGGTGGACATAATTAAACGGGTAGAAAATAGACCGTCGACTTTAGTCCCTGAAAGAAGCACTGGTCAGGATCTGCTAACATACGAGCAGCCTATCCATAGGTGCTCAATTTACCCTGAGGACTTTTATCCACATATCTTAAAAAGTCCTACCGAAGGAGTTTGGTCTACAGGGGTTCCATAAGCGGTCTTGAACTGCTGAACCTTGGCCCCACAATGACCTGTTCTTTCCAACAAGCTAATGATAGAAAGTAAAAGCGACCCCTTGGTTCACAAAGGATCGCTTTCTATGAATTCCTTCTATCTATTAATTACCTAATTAAGGTAATGGTCCCTGATCTTCTCACTCTAGTTCCATCCTCTCCTACCCCATCTACCACAAACACATAGACACCTTCAGGGGCAGATCTACCCTGGAAGTTTCCATCCCAGCCTTGGGAAATATCAAAGGTCTGGTACAGCAGCCTTCCCCATCTATTATAGACGGAGAAACTACCTGACTCCAGGTTAGGGGCAGCCAGCGTAAAGAAGTCATTCTGGCCATCTCCATTGGGAGAGAAGGCATTAGGGACAAATAGACTAGGCCCAAATACAATACACTGCTCGTTAGAAACGGTAACAGACTCATTCCCGCCTGCCTCTCTTGCTATAATCCTGTAACAGTAGGTAGCCTGTCCCAGCTCTGTCCGACTATCTATATACTCTGTTACATTACCAGGGAGAATCTCTACTAACTCAAAAGCATTCGTACTTTCATTGAAAATCTCAATGGTGTAGGTGAGTACCCCTCCTGGCCATTCCTGGTAGTTATTCCACCTCAAGATAGGATCAGCACTGGTTGAGGGCAGCGTAACATCTAACAAAATAGTACGACCTATCAAGCCAGGCAACGTTTGATCCCCACACTCATCCTGAGCAAACACCCTATAGTAATAGGAGAACACATCTACTTCTACATCAGTGTCTATAAAGCTGGTAGTACTGATAGGAAGGGTTATGAGTGAATCATAGTTAGCACCTGTAGTAGATCTTTCAATATAGTAGGCCAAGGGTAAGTATCCATTATAAGGATCCCAGGAGATTTCTATAGAAGAATCCTGCACCACAGTAGCTACACTCACATCTACAGACTCTGTAGGCACAGGCCGTATAGGTGTACCTGTGGCTATATTACTAAATGAGCTTTCTGCATTTCCTCCCTGTTCACGGGCAAAAATTCTATAGGTGATGGGTTCTCTACAGAAAGTATTAGTATCTGTAAAGGAGAATACATTTGGCGGGAAAACGCCCAAGCTAACAGCATTAGCTTGGTTATAGCCAGTAACCCTAAACAATTCATATGACTCTACCGGCCAACCCATATACTGGGTCCATTCTACTATAACAGCATCCACCGCTGAGGAAGCGTTGGTGACTATGGTACAATGCTCTGGCGCACTCGCCAGGTCTGAGAATACATCACAAGAGTTTTTGACCAGCACTTTATAGCAATACACCTGATTTCGCACATCCAAGCCTGCGCTCTGGTCAGAGAAAAGCGTATTATTTTGTTCTGTTATGATGCCTACCTCTTGAAAGGTCCCCCCTTCTACCGCCCGATATACCCCGTATTCCACAAAGTCAGCATCTGGATAAGCCTCAAAATTCACAAGTATGCTAGAATCACTTTCTACACTCACACTCAGAATATTCATAGCGTCAGGCACTGACTGCTCCAAAATAAAGACAGGCTCTATCTGAGAGGTATCCTCACAGCCTGAAACATCTGTAAGGATGACGGTAACCTCATAATTCCCTGATTGGGTAAAGGCATACTCCACGCTGTCAACTGAAGCTGAGGTCACTACACAATCTGTGGTTCCTGTGGCCCCATTTCGTACGCAGAAGGTATATCTGGATATGGTGGTATCTGACTGAACCCCTACAGCAAAGAAGGTGATGGTAGAAGGATTACATCCTTGGTTAGAGCTGACAGCTAGGTTTACAGTAGGTCTGCTTAGCTGTATGTAATTGGTGCGTGTAAGCGTATCCGTACAGCCTAAGTCATCTTGTATCACCAGCGTTACCGTATAGGCACCATCCTGTAAATACACATGTGTAGGATTAGCATCATTAGAGAAGTTTCCATCCCCAAAATCCCATGTGTAATTAGTTACCGGCCTTCCTGCACTAAGATCAGAAAAGGTAGCTGTAAAAGGGGCGCATCCAAACCTGTTATTGACAGAGAAATCTGCCGTCCCACCATCTGAGACTGTAACCCCATGCTCCACACTATCCACACAACCGAATATATCTGTCGCTACTAGCTTGACTGTATAAGTTCCCACATTCTCAAAGGTGTACACAGGATTATTCAGGGTGTCTGTATCTCCCGTTCCAAAATCCCACTGCCACCTCGCAAATATGCTATCCCCTCTGGAAAAGTCTCTGAAAGGAACAGTGAAAGGAGCACACCCTAAGGTATCTATAGGAAGGAATTCAGCAGTAGGTAAGTCTCTGACATTTACACTTTCTGGTAATTCCAGCTGTACTGGACAGCCTGTCTCATCTGTCAGGATGACTGCCGGCAGGAATGTACCTGCAGCAGAATAAACGTATTTGAATAGGGTAGTATCCAGCACCCCTATTTGGCAGGCCGCTGTGTCAGTCAATAAGACTCCATCACGGAAGTCTGCATCTATTCTACAGGCTCTGTCTGTAATAGCCGTTAAGGTTACGGTATCTCCCAAGCACACATTTTGAGGACTCACAGAAAACTGACCTTGCGGTCCTGTGAGATTTATATAATCCTCTTCCAGTCGGGTAGCTACACAGCCATCTTCATGGATGATGGTAAGGCTTACATCATATAGGCCTGCCTGAAGATAGGAGTGAGCAGGATTTTGAAGGGAGGAAGTGAATCCATCTCCAAAGTCCCAGATATATTCTCCTACAGACCCTACAGAAGAATCTGTAAACTGAGTTACAAGTGGTGGACAAAAATCCGAACGAGGCGTTCCCCCAAAGTTAGCGGAGAAAGCTTCTACCTCTACAAAATTTATCTTGGTAATGCTATCCACACATCCGTTTACGTCAGTCGTAATTAGTTTTATAGTGTATATGCCAGGATCTGAATAGGCTTGGATGGGATTTTCTAAGGTACTGGTATTTCCATCCCCGAAGTCCCAGAAATAGCTAAGCTCTACTCCTTGAGAAAGGGTAGTAAAGTTCAGGGCATTTCCCGGACAAGTAAAACTATCACTCACAGCAAAGTCTGGCTGGGGGAAGGTAACATTGACGGCCGCTACCTGGGTAATACTATCCCTACAAGCTTGGTCATCCGTTACTATAAGCGTAACATTATATTCTCCAGGGTCATTGAAAAGGTGAGAAACATTCTGACCAGTGGCAGTATTAGCTGCACCCGAAGCTGGGTCTCCAAAATCCCACTGCCAATCATTAGCGGTACTGGCAGCAGAGGTTACAGAATTATCTGTAAAATTCACTGCTAATGGAGGACATCCGGTGAGGGGATCCGCTTCAAAGGCGGCATAAGGCCCTATCACCTCTATATAGTCTGTCTGAGTAAAGGTACTTGTACACCCGAAATTATCTGTTACTGTCAGGGTAACGGAGAATAGGCCCGTATCTGGAAAGCTTACAAGCGGTGTTTCCAACGCAGAGGTTTGCCCATCACTAAATTCCCAGAAGTAACTGGATGCATCTGCACTATTGTTAATCCAGGTGGGGGTAAAAGGACGACAGCCCTGCTGGTCTACTGCCGCAAAACTGGCTGTAGGGCTGCCTGACCCTATCAGGGTAGACAAGGTATCTGCACAGCCCGTAGTAAAGTTTTCCACTATGAGTGAAAGGGCATAAACTCCCGGTGTAGTCACATTTATGGGCCCAGGTAAGGAGTCTGTAGATATGATGCTGGCAGGATTAAAGGGATCTTGTGCATTATCAGTAAAGAACCATCGCCAACTATCTACTGGGCCTATAGAATTATTAGTTACTTCTAAAGTAGCTGGTAATTCACAAAGGGCAGAATCACTAAGGGTAAAGTCCGCCTTAGGAGGGTTCACCAGCACCATGCTGTCTTGAACCAGGGTATCCCTACAACCATTATGGTTAATAATGAGTGCGACATTAAAATAACCGGTAGTGTCTGTATACACATGAGTAGGATCCTGTTCTGTAGACATTTCATTAAATCCACTGTCAGGCTCAAACTCAAAATCCCACTGATATTCCCAATCAGCAGTATCAGGATTAGCAGGTAGAAGCACTGAGAAGTTCACAGGATCCCGGTTTATACACACCATATTAGTGTCAGCCTCAAAGGCTACTGGTGGAATTTCTCCTACTTCTATGAAATCATTTCTCGTAAGGGTATCTGTACACCCATTTGCAGTAGTCACTATCAGGCTTACATCATTCCTTCCTGTACTGTTAAAGGTGACCACTGAAGAATCTGAAAAAGTACCTGTGGCAGGATCTCCATTTTCAAAGGTCCATTCCCAACTGACTATGGGTTCTACCTCAGAAGTAGATTCATTAACGATGTTAACCTCCAGGGGCACACACCCATCAGTAGTCTCAGCAGAGAATGCAGCTTCTGGGGGCCTTATTCTAATAGAATCCAAACAAATAGTGGCAGGACATCCCTGTAAATTGGTCAATGTTAGACAGGGCTGAAAGGACCCTGCTTGACCATATACATGCGTAGGATTCTGGGCAGTGGACAGGGTACTGTCCCCAAAATCCCAGCTGTAGGTAGCCCCTGCTATAGGCTGAACAGTAAAAGCGAAAGCCTCATTAATATCACAGGAAAGGGCGTTGTTAACGGAAGCATCTACCGTAGGCGTAGGCCTTACCGTGATAAAGTTCTGTCTGGTAAGAGTGTCTCCACAGCCGCCAGGGTTAGTAACTGTAAAGACTATGGTATATTCTCCCGCCCCTGCATAGGTATGGGTAGGATTTTGCTCTGTGGAGGTATTCCCATCTCCAAAATCCCAGGCATATACACTGGCACCTCCCTGAGAAGTATCTCTAAAACTGATAGATTCTCCTAAACAAATATCAGTAGAAGAAGCCGTAAAGTCAGCTGTAATCCCTCCTATGGCCACTACTCCCGTCTTACTTACTGTATCTCTACACCCAGAAGGAGAGTTAGTAAACAGAGTGATGTCATATTCTCCTAACGCATTATAGGTTACAGGCGGGGGATTTTCTCCGTTGAAACTAGTGGGAGTACCTCCAAAGAATACCCAGGTATATTCTATATCTGATAGCCCTTGTGTGTTAGTAGTATTGGTAACATTTATGGTTACAGGAGGGGCGCAAGCACTTCCATTATCCACTTCAAAATCTACAACAGGCGCTTCTGTAACGGTAATGAAATCAGGGAACTGCTGGGCTGCTAAACATCCATTCTCATTGGTGACTATCATAGTGAGCCCTACCGTCCCTGGGTCTGGAAAGGTAAAGGTAGGGTTCTGATCATTAGAAAGGTCTCCCGTAGATGCGTTCCAGACATACTCTGTGATAGCGCCTCCACCATTCGTGTTAGAGGTATCAGTAAAGGTAACCGTGAGTGGCGCACAGCCTTCAGTAAGAGAGGGGATAAATCCTGGGGTGGGGGTATTAAAAATTTCTACAAAGCAGGTTTTCGTTTCTGTAATAGCCCCTGAAGCAAAAGTTACCGTTAAACTTACGTCATAACAGCCTGACTGGGAGTAGGTGTATTGGGGCGTTTCAGATACTGAGGTGGCTCCTGTATTAGGGTCGCCAAAATCCCAAAAGTACGTCTGGCCCGGCTCAGAAGTGACGGGCTGAAAAGAAACGATCAAAGGAGACCCTCCACAGCCTTGGGTGGTATCTGCCGTAAAATCTACTGTAGGTTGTGCTACCGCGCTCAAACTTAAGAGAATGAACCCAAGTAGCAGGCTATGTTTACTCAACCTCAAATAATGCATGTGTTGTTAACGGGTTTACTTATAGCTTGCCTAGATCATGATAATTACAAATAAAGTACCACTTACCCGAAACCCTTCCAGGTCAAAGCTATGATTGAAATCAATAAGTAATGTAAACGTGGAGCTATAGACTATATTGATTAATGGTAAAAAGGAAAGAAACCCTAGATATTAGACGCAGAGAAGGATGCAATAATTGTTTAAAGAAGCCCAAATATCTCTTTCCCTACTCACACTTCAAAGTAAATTTTGCTACTCTTCCTAAACTGCTTCAGGGAATGTAATTATTTTGGAATTAATGGTAGTTCTTTCGGGCGTTTATATCACAGGTAAAGGCTCTGCAGCTGTCTGGAAAATTTTTAGAAGGGAAAGTAACAGGAAGTATAACCATACAGGCATCAGGTCAAATAAGGATTTCCGAAGGTTCCACTTCTGACCCCAATGCCCCATAACGTGAAAGAAGGTCGTAAACAGGAGAATATTCCCACATAGCTTGATTACCGGATGTATGGACAGGATGTCCATGTCTACATAGGGCTGCCAGGAAGAAGCGGGAACCATTCTGTAATAAGGGGATTCTAAGGCCATAAATACCCCTATAGCCAAGACAAGTATCCACTGGGTTAAAGAAAAGAATAGCTTGATGGAGTATAGCTCACGTGAATAATTAAGACTCCTGGCCCATATCAGTAAGAAGGTACAGGCAGATATAAATCCTAGTAATAGCCCGCCCAGTAAATTGGTCATTTGGAATAACCACAAGGAGAGGGTAAATCCATACTGCAAGATAGCGTGTACTACAATAAACAGCGGCACCTCCTTACGCTCTGAAAATACCAGATAGGAAGAAATAAGCACAATGAAAAGGACGTATAGCCAGGTTAACATAAGGGCCTATTTTTGGCAAACACGAAGGTAATGAATTCCCTAACTTTTGGGAGAAAAGCAGTGATATATGGTAAGTTTTTTTTGAAAAGCTGCTTATTACTTGCTTTTTTGAAGGTTCAGCAGCATACTAAATTGGTGTGCTTGAAAAGCATTATTAATGCCATAGCTAGCATATCCATAATCCAGAGAGAAGCGCTTAATCTTTACGCCTGCTCCTAAGGAGAACCCTGTAAAGCCTCCCCTATTCTCTGCTCTCAGTTCCTGCCGTCTCATGTGATTATATCCAAATCGCAGTCTTAGTGCCTTCCCTAAAAGAAATTCTCCTCCGAACACTACATGTCGGAACAGTTTATCCGCAAAGCCTGCTTCTGACTCTATTACATTTCCGTTTAAGTCTCTCTCCATAGGAGCATCTGGATCATCAAATACTAAGCGGGGAGTCTCTAAATGAACCAAGGTTACAGAAAATCTCAGGGGCATGTATTTCAGCTTCTGAGAAATGCCCATGACTATTTCAAAGGGCAAGGGCTCTGTATTTCCCCCCTCTACATAAGGTGTTAGCTGAAATCCAATATTCTGGAAGGCCAGTCCAGCTTGAAACAATCCACTTTTACTGGTGTAGGCGCCTCCCAAGTCCAGCGCTAGTCCATTAGAAGTAAATCCACCTCCTAAATTTGATTGAATAAATTTCAGGTTAGCTCCATATCTAAAAGGCCCTATTTCTCTGGACATGCCTACTATAGCAGCAAGCTCATTAGCATTAAAGGTGCCTGTTAGGTTCCCAAACTCATCTGCTCCCTGTAACTCTCCGTAGCTGATAAACTGAATCCCACCGTGCAGGCTTCCTACTCCTTCTATGGTATGACTGTAGCCAGTATATCCATAGCCTATATCCACCAGGTAATTAGTCCAGCTAAGGGCTACATGTTTGTGCATGGAATCATTGGCCAGGGCAGGATTTACCGCAGCCATATGTACGTCATCATCCATGAGGGAAACATTCACGCCACCTAAGCTATTAAGCCTCGCAGAGGGGGCTAAGTTTAGAAAGTCATATACATGCCGTCCGCCTATCTGCGCATATATGGAAGCATGAAACCCTATTGCGAAAGCAAGAATCAGGATATTTCTTTTCACAGCAGCAAGATATGGCGAAATTTCTGAATTCAAAGGGTCAAAATTGATATCCTTCTGCCTGTCCAATCATTCAATTTCAGAAGTAAGTACATTCCTACTTCTCACAAACTCAACCTTTCAGAAAGAAAGCCGTACAACCCTTCTTGAAAAGAGAGTATGGATAAATTAGGAATTAGGGAACTGATTTTTATACCTTTGCGCTCGCCAAAAACAGCCATATGAATGTGAAAGATAATTACCAGTCTTACTTTGCTTCCAGGAGGGATGAGTGGAAAAAGAAAAATCCACGTGATTCTTCCTGGAGTGTATTTAAGATTATGGCTGAATTTGTGGAGGGCTATGAGAAGATGGGAGAAATAGGACCTTGTGTATCCATTTTTGGATCTGCCAGGACTAAGTCTGGGACACATTATTATGAACTGTCCACTGAAATAGCGGAAAAGCTTACAAAAGAGGGGTTCGGGATAATTACCGGAGGAGGACCAGGCATTATGGAAGCAGGGAATAAAGGGGCTAAAGAAGCGGGAGGAGCATCTGTAGGGCTTTCTATTAGACTACCATTTGAGCAAGGTTCAAATGAGTTTGTGGACTTTGATAAAGACCTGGACTTTAACTACTTCTTTGTGAGAAAGGTGATGTTTGTAAAATACGCTCAGGGATTTATTGTCCTGCCAGGCGGTTTTGGAACCCTGGATGAGTTGTTTGAAGCACTTACCTTAATCCAGACCCTTAAAATCCAGCGTTTCCCTGTCATCCTAGTAGGAAGTAGCTTCTGGTCAGGACTGATTGATTGGATTAAGGAAACACTCCTGGAATCAGAATCAAATATTTCTCCGGAAGATTTAACCTTATTTCATGTGGTAGACACTGCTGATGAGGCAGTTAGCCATATTACGAACTTCTACAACAAGCATAAAATCAAACCAAATTTCTAATTCCATCCACCTTTTTTCGATTATTTCCATTCATATCTAACATACTGATTGTGAGATATAAGGATTTCCCTACATTCACGGCTTATTTAGATGAAGTTGGTACAACCATTAAATCAGTAAGCTACTGAAAATCGACTTTTACGTGGGGATATTTGACCGTTCAGACAGCTACTTGGTAAAGCTAATATAGCTTCTGGTAACTTTCGAACATCAAAAGCATTCAAAATTAGTAGCATGCCAAAATTCGTATTTTTTGTTATCACGTTGGGAATGATGGGAGGAGGATTAGCTTTCTACGGCTATGATCAAGCCGTGCAGCATCCTGAGATTAAAGTGATGCAAGCGCATATAAAGCCTGCGTCTATGGCCCTTCCTGATACCATCTTTTTCTGCGGAGAAGTAGTGCCCACTAATGAGGCAAGTGTCAGAAAAAGACTAGACCGCGAAATTCAAAAGCACGTTTATCATAAACCAGCCACTCAATTACTGCTGAGAAGAGCCGCTAAGTATAGAAAGCCCTTCCAGCGCATACTTAGACAGCATGGCGTACACGAAGATGTATTCTATATAGCCTTAGCTGAAAGTAATCTGAG
Organism: Bacteroidota bacterium; assembly: GCA_039026975.1. Classification (GTDB taxonomy): domain Bacteria; phylum Bacteroidota; class Bacteroidia; order J057; family J057; genus JBCBKZ01. The sequence continues at coordinate 26,071 of JBCCLI010000025.1, forward strand.
TAATGCTATTTCTCCTAAAGGAGCTAAAGGGTATTGGCAGTTTATGAAAAGAACTGCAGAAGAATATGATTTAGAAGTGAATAATACCGTAGATGAGCGCTTTCACTCTATTAAGTCTACTGTAGCTGCCGCCAGATACTTCCGACAGGCTCATAAAAAGTTTGATAACTGGACCTTAGTGGCAGCTTCTTATAATATGGGGAGAACGGGTCTTTCCAGAGCCATCAGAAAACAAAATACCGCAGACTACTATCAGCTCAAGCTTAATAAGGAAACCGGAAACTACCTATACAGAATCCTTGGGATAAAGTTAGCGTTAGAAAATCCTGAATTATTAGGGATTCCTGTACCTGATGACCTTTATAAGGACAATGAAAAACTAGAAGAGCTGGATATTCTTGATGATATTGAGGACCTGGAAGCTTTTGCCTTAGCCCTTGGAACTAACCTAAAAACCCTAAAAGTTCATAATCCCTGGCTAATATCAGATCATTTCGTTGCAAAACCGGGTAAAATATATAAAATTCATCTTCCCATTTCTGAAACCGAAGAGGCCTCAGAAGTGTTAAGTAGTAAGGTAACGGAAGAGCCGAATAGCATGTTATCCCAAACGAATATGAAGTTGGCTCTCGCAAAAGTAGAGTCCATATCGAATGACTGATAACGGGGAAGCATCTATCCATATAATCGGTGCCCGTGAGCACAACCTAAAAGACCTCGATCTTAAGATCCCGAGAAATAAACTAGTAGTGATTACCGGAGTCAGTGGCTCCGGTAAAAGCTCTTTAGCCTTTGACACCTTATATGCTGAAGGGCAGAGAAGGTATTTGGAGAGCTTTTCCGCCTACGCCCGCCAATTTCTGGGTAACCTCAAAAGCCCGGATGTAGATAAAATTGATGGGCTTTCTCCCGTCATAGCTATTGAACAAAAGACTACCTCCCGCAATCCAAGATCTACCGTAGGCACTGTAACTGAGATCTATGACCTCCTAAGACTGCTATACGCACGTGCAGGAGAAGCCGTCAGTTATAAGACCGGGAAGAAAATGGTCCGCATGACGGATGAGCAGATCGTAGACTCTATCAAGGCTGCCTTTCCTTCTCATAAAATGGTCATCCTGGCTCCACTGGTAAGGTCCAGAAAGGGGCATTACAGGGAATTATTTGAGAATCTCCGTAAGCAGGGATATACCAGAGTACGCGTGGATGGACAATTACTGGAGTTAGAAAAAGATATGAAGGTGGATAGGTATAAAATCCACGATATAGAGCTGGTCATAGACAGAGTCAAGATCCCTGAAAAAAATGATAGCAAGACTAACCAGCGCCTCCTCACCAGTATTCAGCAAGGGATGAAGACAGGAGATGGAACTGTTCTGCTGCTGGATATGGATACGGATTCTCCCCACTGGTATAGCCAGAACCTCATGGACCCTGAATCAGGCTTGAGTTATGATGTTCCCTCTCCTAATACCTTTTCTTTTAATTCTCCCTACGGAGCATGTCCTAAATGTAATGGGCTGGGTAATATCTTCGAAGTAGACCAGGAAGCTCTCATCCCTGATAATAGCTTGTCCATTAATAAGGGCGCGATAGCTCCTTTAGGAGAATTCAGGGACATATGGGCATTCCGCCAACTCAGAAAAATAGCAGATAAGCTGGGATTCTCCTTAGCTACCCCTTTTAAAGACATCCCCCAGGTAGCAGTAGATCTCATCCTGGAAGGAAAGAAAACTGGGGAAGCCAAGTCTGTCAGGATTAAGTATGAAGGCATCAAGAAATTTGTGGCTGATCAGTACCATCATTCTTCCTCAGAAAAAATTAAGAGCTGGGCAGAAAAATTCATGAAAATCAACACCTGTCCGGAATGTGATGGCGCTCGTCTTAGAAAGGAAAGCAGGTACTTCCTGATGGCTGATCTGAACATAGCAGAAGTAGCCCATCTGGATATAGATTCCCTGTATACCTGGATTCATGAACTGGAACCTAAACTCTCAGAAAGACAACAGCTGATAGGAGCTGAAGTGATCAAAGAGCTAAAGAAGCGTATAGGATTTCTGAAGCAGGTAGGCCTGGACTACCTCAACCTCAACCGACCTGCCAAGTCTCTTTCTGGTGGAGAAGCCCAGCGCATCCGTCTGGCTACCCAAATAGGTTCTCAACTAGTGAATGTGCTCTACATATTAGATGAGCCCAGCATCGGGCTGCATCAGCGGGATAATGATAAGCTAATAGAATCCCTAAAAGAGTTAAGAGATCTGGGGAATTCTGTTATAGTAGTAGAGCATGATAAGGATACCATGCTGGCCTCAGACTATATCATAGACTTTGGGCCGGGCGCAGGGAAGTTTGGCGGTGAGATAGTAGCGTCAGGCCCACCAAAGGAGATGCAGCGAGCCAAAGTACCCACAGCAGACTATCTAGCGGGAAGAGCGGCTATTGAGATCCCGGCAGAAAGAAGAGCTAAAGATAAGCTGTCCCTTAAACTCATAGGAGCCTCCGGTAATAACCTCAAAAAGGTTACCCTCCATTTACCGCTCGGCATATTTGTGTGTGTGACAGGTGTATCAGGAAGTGGGAAATCCACCCTCATTAATCAAACCCTCTACCCTATTCTCAACCAATATATTTATAAAGGCAAGAAAAAGCCCATGGCTTATGAGAAGATAGAAGGCTTGGAGAATGTGAATAAGGTGGTGCAGATAGACCAGTCTCCCATAGGGAGAACACCTAGGTCCAACTGTGCTACCTACACAGGACTCTTCACCTATATACGTGAGTTATTTGCTCAGCTTCCAGAGTCCAAAATCAGAGGGTATAAACTAGGTAGATTCTCCTTTAACGTAAAAGGTGGAAGATGTGAGACTTGTCAGGGTGGTGGGGTTCAGACAATAGAAATGAACTTCCTCCCGGATGTGTATGTTACCTGCCCCACCTGCCAGGGAAGGCGCTACAACAGAGAAACCCTGGAAGTGCGCTACAAAGGAAAGTCCATCTCTGATGTGCTGAACATGTCCGTCAAAGAAGCACTCGAGTTCTTTGATGCTCTTCCCCGTATCAAAAGAAAACTGAAAACCCTCAATGATGTAGGGCTTGGTTACATCACCCTGGGACAACCTGCCACTACCTTATCCGGTGGAGAAGCCCAGCGTGTCAAGATTTCTTCTGAGCTTTCCAAGAAGGATACGGGAAATACCATCTACATCCTGGATGAGCCTACTACGGGTCTCCACTTCCAGGACATAGAAATGCTGCTAGGGGTACTTAATCAACTAGTAGAAAGAGGGAATACAGTCTTAGTGATAGAACATAATATGGACGTGATCAAGTTTGCTGACCACATCATAGACCTGGGACCGGAAGGGGGAAATAAGGGAGGAAGCATCGTAGTAGAGGGTACTCCTGAAGAGATAGCTGCTCATCCTAC
>JBCCLI010000026.1:0-28991 GCA_039026975.1 Bacteroidota bacterium
CTACAGTGTGTGGGATATGTCTGTTCTTCAAACCAACATAAGTTCTGATACCCTATTCCTGCAGAAACATCTGTATGGGGGCCTAGGTGTAAGGGGAAGTAAATACTGGAATCAACAAGACAGTCTACATTTTAGTTCAGCAGCCAAGTTTCTCACTTCTGAGGGATTAGGTAAGGATAGCGCTAATCATACCAGGCCTTTGTGGACAGCCATTTTTGGAGAAATTGAAGGAGATACCGTGGGGATAGCAGCTTTTGACCACCCAGATAATCCACGCTTTCCTACCCCTGTGCGAGTTCACCCCACTATGCCTTACTTCAGCATAGCAGCACCTGTGGTAGGCCCATTCCACCTACCTCCTGATTCCACCTATGAGATGAAGTACAGATGTATGAGTTTTATGGGGGCTCCTGATCCCAGGGCTTTTAACAAAATAGGCGCAGCCTGGTCAGCTACGCCTTATATTCTCACAAGTAATAATTAGTTATCTAGTGGGTATATCGTAGATTTTCTTTCCATTTTCAATCAGGCTAATACGGCTGGTTTCCTTTTTTTCTATGTAGACTATATAAGGGGTAAAAACTTCTTCTTTAAGGTTATCTAAAGAAACTTTACTACTGTAAGCCAGATTTAGATTCTGTTTATTCTCATAGTATCTCACCCGTTGGGTGCGAAAATCAAATTTCTTCTTTCCTCCCTTTACTATCAAAAGTACATAGTACCTGTTGAAATCTGTGTTAAGAATAGGAAGAGCGCCTTGGCCGGGGAGTTTCTCGAGATACATTTCAAACTCAATTTTACTTCTGAGAATCCGGTATGTGTCTTCCTCAAAGTTATGTCTATCCCTAAGCTTATATCCTCCTATTTCTATATGCTTTAAAGACATTCCTTCCTCTATTCCCTTCATTTCCAGATCTGCCGTGTTAGTACTGCCAAGTCTGGAAGGGGAAATATCCTTCCGAGTTTCCGCCACACCAGAGGTAGTCCCTATATTTCTCGTATCAAAATTACTGGGGGTAATAGGATTTTCATCCAGAATTTGGGTCCTCTTCTCAGCATAATTCTCCATATACTGAGTCATCTTCTGTTTCAGCAACTCTTGCTTGTCTTCTTCTTCTTTTTCTAGCTTCTTTTTAGCTGCCAGTTCACTAGGAGAAAGTGCATTACCATTCTTCATCTGGTGTAGCTTACTTTCTGCGCTTTGTTTTTGTTTCTGTATTTCCAGTTCTTTTTGTACCGCCTTGGATTCGGCTATGAGAGCAGAATCCATAGCTCTTTCCGCCTTTTCCAGTTCTTTCTGAGCTTTCGCCTTTCTGGCTAATATATCATTTTGAGAAGACTGGTATTCCTCTAGCTCACTCTTCGCATCTTTAATTTTTCCCTGGTTTTCATCTAACTCCATATCTATGGTCTCCAGAAGAACCTTCATTTTAGTAGTCTGGTCTTCAGCTTCTTCCAGAACCTTCTTTAATTCTTCTTTTCTGGTTTGAAGATCTTTTTCCTTCTGTCTAAAACTTTCCAGCTGTTCATTAGCTTGCTTAAAAGCTGCATTTTCGCTTCCTCTTGCTGAGGGGGATGGCTTTGCAGGTATGGATTCTGGTTGCTGACGTATCTGGGTATTAGCCAATCCGGTGGAGTAGGAACCGTCTTGTATAATGTCTATTAATGGCTGACTCCTGCCTGACTGATATACATATTGTTCTGCTGTATGGGTTCTTGGAAAAGGTAATAGGGAATCTTCCAACGGAATGAGTTGGTTAGGATTGGTATTACTTCTTCTTAGCACTTCAAACTTTACATTTCTTATACCCACTTTCTCTATTCCTCTCCCTTGGTCTATAATCACCAGTTTACAAGAGGTCTGACTGAAGGCCAGATTGCCATCTAAGGGGGATTCTTTATAAATGATGGAGAGCGTATTCTTGCTGGAATTAAATATTACGCTTTCCACCTGGAAGTCCCAAGCGGTTTTATCATACCTAACAAAAGCGATGGCGAGTTGGTCAAAGGAATTGAATTCCCTTAACTCAGAGGTGGGGGAAGCTTGAAAGAACAAGCCTAAGTGATTATTATCCTTCACCTGCCAACCAAAGTAGTTTTTGGGTAGCCATGGAGGTAACTCGGAATCAAGTGTGCGCTTTAGGGCGTTGTGTTTTACATCAACCTTCATCGCGTACTGTAAATCATCGTACTGGGTGAAGGTCAGTTTTTCCTGTGACCATGCGGTTTGTACACAGATGAAGAGCAATAGGAGACCAGATAACCTTCTTTTCATCTTCAGTTTGCCGTACTTGTGAGACTAGAATGAGGGGATAATGGAGCACATCAACAAGAGAAATTTACATCCTATTTATAAATTCACAACTAAACTAAACAATAGATATAAATTTTACCTAAAGATATAATACAAATATCTATATAGCAATAAATGTACCTAATCTTACGCAATTATTTTTCATTTTTTTCAACAATTTGAGTTGAAAAAAGATGATTTTACTGAACATTCATTTAGAAAAAGCTCTTTTTTTATCCCTGCACTTCAGTAATCAGCGAGAAAAGTGCATCTCTCATGGACATGAGGCTGTTTGGATAGCGCTAAGATACTAACGGGAGGGAGGAAACATTCTTACATAATTTTCTCATCTATTAAGCCACTCCTTGAATTTCCTGGATTTGTCAATACTGACAATGGCATCCATCTCAGGTTCGGGAGAAAGTCCTATCTTAATTCTACTCTTGGAGTAAGCGTGCATGACTTCTATAGCTGAGAAATGAATAATAAACTGCCTATTAATTCGGAAGAAATACCTGGGATCTAGCAAATCTTCTAATTTACCCAGGGTGTAATCTACTATATGCCTTCGGTTATCTTTTGTTATGAGAAATACATATTTCTGCTGCCCAAAAAAATAGGCTATTTCCTCTACGGGAACGGACTTAATCTTTTCTCCGGCTGTAACTATAAATCGTTGCCTAAACTCCTTGGGCTTAGCTTCTCTCAGCGCCTCAGCCATCTGAACCATTTGAGACATAGGTACATTCAAACGGGACTGTTTGAACTTTGAAAGACTTTGGGCCAGTTCCTCTTTATCTACTGGTTTTAGTAAATAATCAATACTATTTACTTTAAAAGCCTGTATAGCATACTGATCATATGCTGTAGAAAAAATAATAGGGGTGTCTATTTGTACTTTCTCGAAAATGGAAAAGCTGTTACCATCAGCCAAATGTATATCTTGAAAAATAAGATCAGCCTTATTCCCCTCAGTATTTAGCCAGTTCACAGAGGACTTCACAGAGTCAAGTACATCTAATACCTGGACATCATCCTCTAGTTCATGAATGAGCCTGATCAACCTACGAGCAGCCAGGTCTTCATCTTCTATGATCAATACTTTTAGTGCCACAATGATCTTCAATTATTAAAGGCTTAATATAGGTATTGTCTGGTACTTTAAACACAAAAAGGAGTTTCTCATAGGGTTATACCATCTTGGAACCCCTGATACTCCCGGAAAAAGACCAGATGGAGTGTTTCTGAGAGCTGATTTTTAAGAAGAGGAAGCTACCGTGAAGAAGTGAGGGTAGTTCTAATTCCTTCATCGGATATTTTTAAGGGAGACCACTACATATCTATCCTCTTAACGGGTAAGAACACCTCTAATTTCTTAAAAAAAGGACTGTTAGCTATAAGAGCCTTCAATAAAATAGGAGAAATTTTACATGATTAGCAGAACAGCCTTACTTGTTAAATTCTTCATTCGTAAATTTTCTGTATCTTCAAGTGATTTAGGGAAAAGTCCTCTAACGCAAACACATCCTATACATATTGCGTATTATTTAGAGACATCTTTCTCGTTAATACTAGGAAATAAGTAATCTTCAACTGTTTTCCTATTGAAACCTGTTCACATGCAAAAAGCATCTTCTATGAAATTGAAGAAGTTCGGTGTTGCCGGAATTATTCTTACCCTGCTGATAGTCAGTTCTTATACCCTTTACAAAGAAGCTAACCAAAGAGAGACGCTTCTGAGACTGCTCATACAACAGCTCAATGATCGCCACTATCAACCGCAAACGCTGGACGATGAGTTTTCAGAAGATCTATATGATGGATATATAAAGCGTCTGGATTTCAGGAAAAGATATTTCACCCAGGCAGATTTAGCTTCCCTGGAAACGTACAGGAAGGATCTGGATGATCAAACCAGGAATAAGACCTTCACTTTCTTTGATAAAGCTACTAACCTCTACCTGGATAGAATAAAAGATGCTGAAGCATATGTGGAGGACATTCTTTCTACTCCCTTTGATTTTAGCAAGAAGGAAAGTTATCAGGCTGACCCTGACAAGATCTCTTTTGCTAAGGACGAGGCAGAGCTAAAAGAGAGTTGGAGAAAAATGCTTAAGTACCAAACCTTAGCCAGGTACGCAACCCTTCAGAAAAAACAGGAAGATAAGGAGGAAGCAGAACAGCTTAGTCCTGAGGAGATGGAAAAGAAGGCAAGAGAGAAAGTCCTGAAATCCTATCAAGACAGGTTCCATACCATGGGTAAATACAACCTGAAGGATTACAGAAATACCTATATAAACTCATTAGTAAGTTTGTACGACCCTCATACTTCTTACTTCCCTCCAAGAGATAAAGCAGACTTTGACATACAGTTTGCTGGCGAATTAGAAGGGATAGGTGCCAGGCTTGTAGATAGGGAAGGCTTTGTTACGGTTACTGAGATAGTTCCTGGAAGCCCCTCTTACAGACAAGGAGAGCTAGAGGTGGGAGACGCTATCATAAAAGTAGGGCAGGGAGAAGAAGAAGCGGTAGACATAGAAGATATGCGGGTAGATGAAGCTGTGTTACTCATCAGGGGAAAGAAAGGAACTGAAGTCAGGCTGACTGTCAGAAAGAAAGATGGGAATGAAATGGTTATCCCTATAGTTAGAGACATTGTAAAGTTAGAAGAGACATATGCTAAGTCTGCTATTCTCCAGGAAGAAGGAACCAAAGATAAAATAGGATATATCTACCTACCTCAGTTTTATAAGAATTTCGCCAAGAGAAATGGCAGAAGCTGTTCTAAAGATGTGAAAGCAGAACTAGAGAAGCTTAAAGCAGAACAGGTAACCGGCGTCATCCTTGATTTACGTACCAATGGTGGAGGTTCTCTCCAGGATGTAGTAGAAATGGTAGGACACTTTATAGAGAAAGGTCCTGTAGTCCAGGTAAAATCCAGAAATGGAAAGCCCTACATTTTAACAGACAAGGATCCCAGTGTCTATTATGATGGTTCTCTAGTAATACTAGTAAATACTTTCAGTGCCTCAGCTTCTGAAATCATGGCCGCTGCCATCCAGGATTACGGTCGTGGCATCATCATCGGAAGTAATAATACCTATGGGAAGGGGACCGTTCAGCAGTTTCAAGATCTTGATGAGTTTAACATAGACAGATCAGAATCTCTGGGCGCTATCAAACTGACTATACAAAAGTTTTATCGCATTAATGGGGATGCTACCCAGCTTAAAGGGGTAACCCCAGATATCATTCTTCCTGACAGCTATTCCTATATGGATCTGGAGGAGAAAGACCAGGAACATGCGCTGGATTGGGATGCTATACAGCCTGTAAACTACCAGGTATGGACACCAGACTATGATTTAGAGCAGATTATAGCTAATAGTAAGGCAAGGGTTAAAGGCAATGAAACCTTTAAGCTGCTGAATGAAAGTGCCAAAAGCTATAAGAGCCAGCAGGATAATCAAAAGTATCCGCTACAGTTAGATAGTTACATGAGCTTTAGGGATAAGAAAAGTGAGGAAGCTAAAAAGTATGAAGATATGCAGAAAGTTCATGAAGACCTCTCTGTGGTAGCGCTGGACCTAGATCTGGAGAGAATCAAAGATAACGAGGTAAAAATGGATCAATGGCAGAACTGGATGAAGGAACTTCAAAAGGATGCCCATATTTATGAGGCCCTCCAAGTTATTCAGGACATGAATAAAAGTTCCTACACAAATACCCATAAAGATCCCCTTCGGAAAAAATAAAAGAGACACATAAAGAAAGCCCCGAAAGTCAGTTTCGGGGTTTTTTATTCCCTACCCTTTGAAAGTCATGGGATATCTGTAAGTTCAAGGCCTGAATTTTCAGCCTATGCCTTTTGATTTCGACCTACTTTCCACTGATCCCAAAAGCGCTGCTAGAGCGGGGCTCATCACCACGGATCACGGCTCCATAGAGACGCCCATTTTCATGCCTGTAGGGACGGTAGCCTCTGTCAAGGCTGTCCCTCAGCGAGAGCTAGTAGAGAGTATACAGGCCCAGATCATTTTAGGAAATACCTACCACCTTATGCTCAGACCGGGGACTGATACCCTGGAAGGCGCTGGCGGGCTCCATCATTTCATGAATTGGCAGGGTCCCATCCTGACTGATAGTGGTGGTTATCAGGTGTACAGCCTGGCCCAAAACCGGAAACTGACAGAGGAGGGAGTAACCTTTAGTAATCATATAAATGGCTCCAAGCACCTTATCACTCCAGAAACGGCAATAGGGATTCAGAGAAGCATAGGAGCAGATATTATGATGGTGCTGGATGAGTGCCCGCCCTACCCTAGTGATAGAGCCTACGCTGAGAAGTCCATGCAGCTTACACATAGATGGGCGCAGCGATGTAAGACCTACTGGCAGGAGCATCCTCCTTTATATGGACACACCCAAGCCCTCTTTCCCATTATCCAGGGAAGTACCTACCGGGATTTACGAACACAAAGTACAGAAACCATAGCTGCTCTTGATCTACCAGGAAATGCTATAGGGGGACTGTCTGTGGGAGAACCACATGAGATCATGTATGAGCTAACAGACCTCTCTTGTCGACTATTACCCATAGATAAGCCCAGATATCTGATGGGAGTAGGAACACCTGAAAACCTACTGGAATGTATAAGCCTGGGCGTAGATATGTTTGACTGTGTTTTACCTACTAGAAATGCACGGCACGGCCTTCTCTATACCCAAAAAGGAATCATTAATATCAAGAATGCAAAATTTGAAAGGGACTTCAGCCCGATCGACCCTGATAGTAACTGCCATGTAGATACCTATTACACCAAAGCCTATCTGAGGCACTTGTTTAAAGCTGGAGAATATTTGGCCTTCTACATATCCAGCATTCATAACCTGCATTTCTTTCTGTGGCTGGTCCAGGAAGCACGTAAGCGCATTCTCCAGGGAGACTTTGCCAGCTGGAAGGAAAGCATGATCCAACAGGTAAGGGTAAGGCTGTAACTAAGACCCTGTTTTAAACACTAGTTTATGCTGACAATCCAGACTTGAAGAACCTGAACTTCGCAGGTTTTCTTCACAATAGCTCGCTATTCTTCATAAAATCTGCTTGTCAGAACCCTTAACCCAGCATGATCATCTAACAATTATCTATATCAAACATGGTCTAAAATAACTTCCAGGAGAATTCCAGGGTATCTTGAATATCCTTTCCTGGCCTGGAAAGAATGAGAAAGCTGTCATTCATGTACTTTCTGAGGGTATCTCCTGATTTTACCTTTCTACCTTCCAGACCTGCTAGTTTCAAATAAGCATCCTGCGGATTACTGACGTCATACAGATCAGTGGTGAAAGGAACGGCAGTGGTGTCTCTCACCGCATCCCCTACTAAAGAAAGCTTTACCTCAAAAGTGGTATTAGCCACAAAGCCCTTAGTAACGGTACGCTTACGCCCCTCTATAACAGAGGTAAAAGCTAGGCCAGACATACTTTGGTCAAAATTTTCCTTTAGCATTTCCTTTTCTGCTACCATTTTTTCAAACTCTTCCTTGGAGGGCCTTCTGGAGAAAATATTATAGCTTACAATTATGGCTAAAATGGGAACGACTAACAGAGGTGCGTACTGTTTCATTTCTTTAGGTTGATGGGTTCAGCCTGTAAATGACTAAAATTTTCTACTCCTTCCCAAATCATCTAATGGCTAACACATTTATAAGAAGTGGTTACTAATATAGGATAAGAAGTATATATCCCTGTTCTGAAGATTAAAAATATATGTTTCAGAATGTAAATTTTGTATTACCTTAAACATACACTTATTATCTAACTCGGAATCACTATGAACGAAACTACTGTAAAATCTATTGGCCTTAAATACGGTGTTATTCTAGGTGCAGTCTCTATTGCCTTCTTCTTGGTAGTATACCTTCTAGATATGGTGGGAAATCAGGCGTTATCCTGGTTAATCTTTGTATTTATAGGAGGTATATTGTTTCTAGCTATGAAGGAATTTAAGGAAGGAAATGAGGGTTTTATGTCATTTGGAGAAGGGATGCGTAATGGCATGCTTAGCATAGGAGTAGGCTCCTTAATTAGTACCATCTTCGGCTACATTTTCATGAAATTCATTGCTACTGATTATCTTGAAACCATAGAAGATATAACCAGAGAACGCCTGGAAGAAAATCCTAATATGACGGAAGAACAGGTAGAACAAGCTATGCAAGCAAGCAGCGCTTTTATGACTGCGGAGGCCTCTGCTATATTTGGTATTTTATATACCGTGGTTATTGGGCTCATTATCTGTCTGATCGTTAGCGCCATCATGAAAAAAGATAAACCTGGGGGGATATAACCTAACCTCCCAAACCGGGATAAAAAGGGCTGTTCATTCGTGAGTAGCCCTTTTATTAGATACAGCTGCTACTCCTACTGTGGAGGTTTGAGCATTCCTTTCATTTAGCAGATACACAAAGTGAATGAGATAATGCGTGAAAGCAGCCCCAAAGATGTGTCAGAGAAAATGGGTCCCCATAACCATGCCCAGAGGTCTACTACTCTACAACCTAATGCCATGTAAAAGAGCATCAAGGCGACCCAGACATACCTACTCTTCACAAAATTTTGTTGTTATATGACCATACATGCAGGAACCAGGATCTGAAGGGCCAGCAAGCTGTAGGAAATTCTTTATGTAGTATGTGGCGGATGGTTCATGATGACCGGCGTTTGTACCCCAAAACCAGCTAAGGTTATCCTTACTGTCCAGCCAATTCCATCAAAAAACTGGTAGAGGAAGTAAAAGCTAGCGGCCAAACAAAGTAGCAGGATAGGTACCTAATCCATGTATAAAAAGAAATTGGCATGTCTAAACGCGTGGTAAATAGTTCCTCCTATTCCCCCTATCCCTAATATAGGCGTGACATATGAAAGAAACGTATGCTGAGAATACCTCCCCCAAATCTTACTGGCCCACACCACACAAGAATGAGAAATACAAATGCAGACAGCGCATGATAAGGTTCTACAATAAAGCGAGAAAAGTCCGTCTCCGAATACACAGCTCCGCCATCCCTAAGCGGGTGTGTAAGTAGCATAAAGACTGAAAAATTAGTGCGAGTCCCCTAGACAATGGTACCTTACAGACAAAACAATTCAATAAGTGGAAAATTGATTTTGGCATGTTGGGAAAATCCAGATTCTTCGTCGCCTTACACCTTTCTGTCCTCCTATTCGGCTTTGCAGGGCTATTTGGGAAGTGGCTTCCTATTCCCTCTGAGCAGATTGTCTGGGGTAGAACCCTATTTGCTAGTATAGCCATAGGATGCTGGTTTCTCTTCCAGCCTTCCTTATTTGTATTTCCTGCTAAAGCCTCTATTACTACCTTCCTTTTTTCTGGGGCCTTACTAGCTTTCCATTGGATAGCCTTTTTTAGCAGCATACAGCTGTCTTCTGTAACTGTAGGGCTACTCACCTTTTCCTCCTTCCCACTGTTTGTCATTATCCTGGCTCCCTTTACCACTAAAGAACCTTTTTCCCTTTCAGATTTAGGGGTGGTAAGTCTGATTTTATTAGGTACCGCCCAGTTACTACCATGGGATGATTTATCCGGTGATCTATTTCAGGGCGTAGTCTGGGGTCTTGGCGCTGGCTTATCCTTTGCCCTGTTAAATCTGGTCAATAAAACCCTCATTTCTCAGTATAAGAGTCTCCAAATAACCTTTTACCAGTGCCTGGTGGCTTCCCTTATTCTCATCCCTTTTAGTGTTCAGCACCCTATGCCTCAGGCATTCCCCCAGCTGGGCTTACTAGTCCTTTTAGGCGTATTGTTTACGGCTGTAGCCCATTCTCTCTTTATTTTTAGCTTGAAAGAATTAAGAACTCAGCTGGTGAGTATTACTGCCTGTATGGAACCTGTATATGGCGGGTTAGCTGCGCTTCTATTCCTGGGAGAAAGACCAGAACCCATGATCCTCCTAGGAGGAAGTCTCATTATAGGAGCTACGCTATTAGCCTCCTTTTCTTCTTCCTACACCTGAACTAATTTCCATTTCCCCCTCCTGAAAATGAACAAGCTTATTATCGCCAGGACAGAATTACTAACGGCAATTGCGATGTAGGCACCTGAGGGGCCCCATTCCCAAAAAATAGAAAGTACCCAAGCCAGGGGAATCTGAAAGAACCAATAACAAAGTAAGTTAAGCCAGGTAGGGGTTTTTGTGTCTCCCGCTCCATTGAAAGATTGGGTAACTACCATCCCAAAGGCATAAAAAATGTATCCTAGACAGATAATTCTTAAACTCAGTACCCCCTGCGAAATAACCATAGCATCCTCCGAGAAAATTCCCACAAAAGTTTCTGCCCATATGTAGAAAATGATAGAGACCAGCATCAGGAAGATCACATTGTAGAAAGCAGTAACCCAAACTGACTTTTCAGCTCTATCAGGTTGCTGAGCGCCCAGATTTTGGCCTACTAAAGTTGCTGCTGCATTAGCTAGTCCCCATGAAGGTAAAATGGTGAAAATAATGATCCTGAATGCAATGGTGTAGCCCGCTACTGCTTCAGACCCAAACTCAGAGATAATTCTTACTAAGAAAATCCAACTGGCAGAGCCTATGAGATACTGTCCTATTCCGCCCAAAGAAACCATTACCAGCCTTTTAATGATCTCCCACTTAACCTGTATATTCTCCCATAATACCTTAATCTGTCTGCTGCCCCTACCTAGCATAATTACCTGGTAAGCTACCCCTATTCCTCTCCCGGTATTAGTGGCTATGGCTGCTCCCTCCACGCCCATTTCTGGAAATATCCCATAGCCAAAAATGAACAATGGGTCCAGCACCATATTCAGGATATTAGCTAGCCAGAGTGCCCGCATAGAAATAGCAGCATTACCAGCTCCCCTAAAAATCGCATTTAGCAGGAAAATCAGCATAATGACATAGTTGCCTCCCAGCATTATGCGCGTGTAGCCACTCCCACTTTCAATCACAGAAGCAGATGCACCCATGAGCTCTAACACCTCCTTGTAGTACAGAATTCCGAGTACACTGATGATGGTAGAAATGATCAGGGCTAAAATGATGGCTTGTACCCCTGCGTCAGCTGCTGCCTTAGGTTTCTTTTCTCCTATCCTTCTGGCCACCATAGCTGTAGTAGCCATACTTAAACCTATGGCTATGGCGTAAACAAGCATCATCACTGACTCTGTCAGTCCTACTGTGGCAATGGCGTCCGTCCCCACTCTCCCAACCCAGTAGGCATCCACCACTGCAAACAGAGATTCCATCACCATTTCAAGTATCATGGGGACTGCCAACATGAAGATTGCCCGATTTATGCTACCGGTTGTATATTCATGGTGAGTTCCCTTTACAGCTGTAAGTAGATCTTGAAAAAAACGTTTAAGACTCATAAGGGTGTGTGCTTACTACCATATGTCCTAAGCTGGAACTTAGTAGTGAATGTAGAGAAAGTTTAGGGATTCCACCCTTAAAACATATCATTTTCTTCATATTACCGCCGCATGAAAAGAGACGAACAGTTTGAAACCATTATCAAAGATCTTGATAAACTGAGAGAACATATAAAAAAGCAGGGCAACCTTTCCCACTGTACGCTAATAGGATTAAAACTTGAAGGTGAAGCCATTGATTGGCATACCTTTGACTGTATGAACACAAATTTGTTAGGTTGTGAGCTTGAGGAAAATAATGAACGTATTCTTTTACATAATGGAGCACAGATTTTCAGGAAACCGGAACATCTCCCCTATGACCCATTCCGGAAGCAGTTATATAGCTGGCAGGAGCTCATGGAAGGCTGGAGCCCCACAGCAGATAATAGCCTGGATCATGCCATTTACCAGCACTTCTCAGCCTCCAGGTTTAATCCAGGCCTTACAGAGGCGCTATTTCAGCGCATACATGACCACGCTATAGATGAGGGCTTAAGAAAGCTACTGAGGTTTAATGAGAATGGAATGTCTGCTGAGAAAGGGGTAGGTTTCATGGGAGGACACAGTAAATCAAGGAAAGATGAATCTTATATAAAGACTGCTAGATGTGCATGGCTGATGGCCAAGGAGCACTTCTTCGTAGTTTCAGGAGGGGGCCCTGGGATCATGGAGGCGGCTAACCTGGGAGCCTACTTTTCTCCCTATGAAGAGGAAGCACTAACTGATGCCTTAAATATGCTCAGTAAAAGTGCGGAATTTTACATACCTGGAACCAAGCAGATGAATCCAGCTTACATGGAAAGGGCGTATGAGGTACTGGAGAAATATCCTAAAGGTGGGAAGAGCTTGGCTATCCCTACCTGGTTTTATGGGCATGAACCATCTAATCTTTTTGCTTCTCACATAGCCAAATACTTTTCCAATAGCCTAAGAGAAGATAATTTATTGGCTATCTCCCTTTATGGGGTAGTATTTGCAGAAGGCAGTGCAGGCACCACCCAAGAAATATTTATGGATGCTACCCAAAATCACTATGGGACGTTTAACTTCTACAGTCCTATGGTCTTCCTGGGAAAAAAACGCTATGAAATTGACACTATGATATATCCTTTGCTGAAACAGCTTGCCTGGAATAGGGAATATGCCTCACTTTTACATATTACTGATAAGCCAACTTCTGTGGTTAGCTTCATTAAAGCGCACCCTCCCATCATGAAACAGGAATGAATTCAGGATAGAAGGCTATCATTCGCGTGATAATTGCGTTTTTATGTATAGATTAGATAGTTAATAGCAGTATGCTGATAGGATAATTAAGTTACGCGCGTGCCCCAGTTTGACACAAAAGATTTTCAAAGCCTCTTTGACCGCTATTATGATGCGATCTACAGTTATCTGTATTATAAATCAGGTAATATGGAACTCTCTCAAGATTTAACCCAGGAGGTATTCCTTATCTTATGGAAGAAGAGAGCCAATATCCAACAGGATAAAGTAAAGAGTTACCTCTATACCATAGCTCATAACTTGTTTCTGAATGAAGTTAAGCACCAGAAGGTAGTGCTAAAGTTCAAGAAGAGACCTCATTCCCAAGCGGTAGAAGAAAGCCCTCAGTTCCAAATGGAGGAAAGTGAGTTTAAAGATAGGCTAGAGGCTGCCATAGCGGCCTTACCTGAAAAAAATAGAGTAGTATTTCTCATGAACAGAATAGAAAAGCTCACCTATCAGGAAATTGCGGATTCCCTGGGCTTGAGTGTAAAGGCCATAGAGAAAAGGATGCATAAGGCATTAAAGGAACTGCGAAAGATCCATCATCAAATATAAATTCTTCTATATCCTCTCCAGAAAAGGTAGGGAGGAAGAAAGAAGACTTGTACTAACAATAACACGCTAAATAAGTAGACTAGATAACATATATGGGAAATACATTTCCAGACATACCGGCAGATAATCATCACGGAGAGGGGATGGATGAGTTAGTTGACTTCAATGCACCAGACGTCAAGCAAATCCTCTCAGAAACAGATCAGTGGGTAGTCCCTCAGGAAAGAAGCAAAGCTGAAGCCTGGGAACTCCTGCAAGCTTCCATAATTCAGGAAGCGGATACAAATGACACAAAAGTCATTTCCTTCCAGAGATCATGGATTTGGCTTACAGCTGCAGCAGCCTGTATAGCCTTGTTCTTCATCTTGAGAAGCCCTGAAACGGCCCAGCTTACCACTTATGAAGCACTGGCAGGAAGCCAAACGGAAGTTCTGCTACCTGATGCTTCTAACGTCACCCTTAATGCTGAATCAAGCCTTCAACTGGATGAAGCAGCCTGGGAAGATGAAAGAACTGTACTCCTTACTGGAGAAGCTTTTTTCAATGTGGAAGAAGGCAGCGTTTTTTCTGTAAAAACTGAGCAGGGGATAGTAAAAGTGTTAGGAACTTCTTTCAATGTGTATGACAGAGAAGAGGCCTATATGGTTAGTTGTAAAAGTGGAAAAGTGAAGGTAGAAGTGGGTGGCTCCTCTGTTTTATTAGAGAAAGGAGAAATAGCCATCTTAGGTGAGAATAACCAACTATCTAAGGAAAATACTGCTACAGATCAGGTTGCTTCCTGGATGATAGGAGAATTCACCTTCAAAAAAGCTACATTAATTTCAGTCTTTAGCGAACTAGAACGTCAGTTTGACGTTAGTATACAAGTAAGTCCTTCGGTGTCCGACCAACGTCTTTACACTGGTTTCTTCAGTAATCAGAATTTAAAAGAAGCACTTAGTGCTGTTTGTGAGCCCCTCGGTCTTACTTTTACACTTCAGGATGATGGGAAGAACGTCCTGATTCGCTAATGAACGGGCTGAAACATGAGGAACTCTCGCCTTTGCCTTGCGTATGCGCTACCTCTATATCTGTTTCTTGTTGCTGGCGTACCTAGCCTAGCACAAGAGCAAACCTTTAGTGCGCAATTTAGGCAAGAGAAACTTGAGAACGTCCTTGATTATTTCTCCCGAACATATGACGTATTATTTGCCTACAGCCCATCATCTGTCTCAGATATTTATGTAAGCTGCGAGTTTGAGAAGCTCAGTCTCACTGAAGCTATGAATCAGATTCTCAGTCCTGTAGGGTTTACCTATAAGGTTCAGCAACAAGATAGAATACTCTTGATTCCTAACCGGGGTGTAGTCACTTCCATAAAAGATAGATCACCTCCTGAGGATATATACATAACAGGCACAGTAAGGGATTCCAGACTTGGAATCCCTCTGGCATATGCTAACATACGTGTAGTAGGGACCAAAAAAGGTACTATCTCTGATCAGAATGGTCAGTTCAAGTTACAAAGTCAGACTGCTGATTCTTTAAAGATTTTATGTAGCTACCTGGGGTACAGGCCGCTGGCTTTTACCGTTTCTGCTACTAGCCTCACTAAAGGGCTCATCATCTCCCTAGAGCCTACCTCCACAGAAATAGATGAAGTCCTGATAACAGAGGGTAGTTTACAAACTGTAAAAGTATCTGATGGAGCTGGGAACATTATGATCAACCCCAGAGAATCCCACTTAATCAGTGGCTTTGGAGAAGCGGATATATTGAGAACTATCCAGCTTTTACCAGGTATTAACTCCACAGAAAATCAAGGTGGCCTGCATATAAGAGGAAGTACTCCCGATCAAAACCTGGTACTTATAGATGGTATCACCGCCTACGGTATAGATCATTTCTTTGGGATGTTTAGTGCCGTTAATGATCAGGCTATAGAAAATGTGAACGTCAACAGAGGTGGATTTGGAGCTAAATATGGAGGCAGGTTATCCGGAATCATCGACATAGATGCGAAAAGAGCAAAAGTGGATTCCATCAGCCTTTACACCCACCTGAGTCTCCTAAATTCAAACGTAAGTTTAGAGCTTCCGCTGATTAAGAATAAAGTGTCTATTCTACTGGCAGGGCGGAAATCCTTCCCCCTTCTCTCTCAGAATCCTCTATACCAAACGCTCACCAGTAATTTCAGCAGCAGTAGCCAAAGTCAAATTTCTCAAAACGATCCATTCAGGCAATATCGTACCATTCTTCCAGAGTTTGATTTTAGTGATGCTAACATCAAACTCTCCATCCGTCCAAGCATTAACGACCTTATAGAAGCGAGCTACTTTACTTCCACTGATAACTTACATTATCTGGTTAGGGACAATGACGACATCCCTTTTTCAGAGAGAATTACCACCCAAGAGTTTATTAAGGTAAAAAATGAAGGCTACAGTTTTAGCTGGAGCCACCAATGGTCTGATAAGTTTTACAGTCGTCAGAATGTAGCTTTTAGCAATTACAGCAATGACTACGAGAATAGGATTCTGGTAGCTAATGACAGTTCTCAGTACAGTGGAGACATCCTACAAGAGAATGCTATCTCAGATATGACCATACGCTCTGACTATATGTACAGTCTGAACGCCACAGATAAGCTTTCCTTCGGTTTGCATTATAAGAGCATGAGCACCCTAAATAGACAGGAGCTGTACTATGAGAGTGTTCCTCGTGTTTCTGATGTGAGTGCTAACTCTTTGGCGGGCTACCTACAGTATGACTTCGCCTTATCTGACGAATTTATTATCTCCTCTGGCCTCAGGGTGGTTAACTATTTGCCCTTCAAGGCTAACTATTTCGAACCCAGAGTGTCTGCTACCTACCGGATGAGCCCTAATTTCTCCACTAAAATAGCCTGGGGAAGATATAACCAGTTTATTAACCAGGTCACCTTGGGGAACTCCCTAGGATTAGCAGAAAATCAATGGGTATTAAGTGATGACTCTACTGTTCCTGTTGCTTCTGCCGAGCACATCATAGTAGGGGCTGCTTATGAGGCACAGGGCTTTTTAGTGGATGTAGAGCTTTATCAAAAAAACTTATATGGCCTGCTTACCAACGAATATGATGCCAGCCTTTACGAAGTAGGAGTAACGGGTAATGGAGGAATCCTGGACGGTGGTATGGGTACTTCAAGGGGGATAGATGTCATGCTCCAGAAAAAAGCCAGGGCATATGAAGGATGGGTCAGTTACTCTTACAATGAAATTCATCATACTTTTGAAGAGCTAAATGAAGGGAACCCCTTCCCAGCTGCCCATGAAAATCGACATCAGATTAAAGTAGTTAATAGTCTACACCTGGGGAATTGGAGCTTTGGTGGTACCTTCGTACTTGCTACAGGTAATCCCTACACAGACGCCATAGGCCCTATCAAGGAGGTGGATGAAAACGGACTTGTTGAATTTTACATAGAGCCTGGACAAATAAATGCCAGGAGACTCCCTACTTATCACAGGTTGGATCTATCAGCTGTATATAGTTTCAGGATAGGCCAGCAAGGGAAAGGCAAAGTAGGCATCTCTATGTATAACCTCTACAATAGGCAAAATATCCGGGCCAGGAGATTTCAGCTCTTTCCGGAGATAGATAGTAACGGAAACGTTGATTCCAGCAGGGCACCAGGCTTTGTCTCCTCAGATATTCTTCACCAGGGATTCATCCCCAACTTCTTCATTCAGGCAAGCTTTTAATAGCATAAAGCCTATTGAATGATTATCATCCTCTTTTCCATTCATATCTATTGTGAGCTTTTACCAGTGTGTAACGTTCTCACAAAGAAATCAGGGCCATAGTGGGTAATGAATGGCTTATAGCTCAGCTTAATACATACTATCCTTAGGGACCGCTAGATAGCTGCCTTTTTCTTCTATTCTTCCTGGTGGAATAAAGGCTACTACCACAAAATCTGTCTTTCTGTACAGTTGGTCTAGGCTTTCTATATCTAAAAAGGGAATCTTCTGGTAATCAACTCCCTTCTTGTGCTTCTCCATGAAGGCTGATAGCCTGTCCATGTCTATAGAATTAGATTCTAACCCATAAGGACTAAGGGGTAATACCAGTTTCATAAAGGGCCCTAGCTTAGGAATATCCGGCAGGAAGTCCTCTCCAAACCAGCCAATCTTATTGAGGTTTATGTGGAGACTCACCGCATTATCTACCTTGATAATGGCTCTTTTTACAATAGCTCCTTTTTCCATACTTAATAGACAGGAATATTTCATGAGCATATACCCCAGGTTGTATCCCTGCAAGGACTCATCCACAGAAAGCCTAATAGTAAAAGAGGAAGGAACAGGAGAACTATAAAACAGCTCAAAAATAGTTCCTACCACCTTGCCTGATTCCTCTTTTAAGAGTAATCCATATCCATATTCTACAAAGCGGTATAGGTCAAAGGCACTGATTTCTCTAGCTATTTCTTCTGTATATCGCTTAGCCAGGTAAGAAAATACCCCCTCAAAGTCTTCTACCCGCTGGGAAAGTAATTCTAGCTTAAGGCCTAATGAATGAATGTAATTTAGGATGCAAGTTTTTTCTCGCTCTAAATAGCTTGGCAGGTTAAAGAGTTCCTCCTTTTCGTATACGGCCCGCGCGTAGCCTTCAAACTTCTGAAAGGAAGGAAGAACATCAGGATTACTAAATGGGGGAGCAGATGCTGTTTGAGATTTTCTTTGAAGCCAGGATAAATTCATAATTGAATATTCGGTTGAATCTCAAAATATATGAGTAGGCATTTATATCACTTTTGGGGTCTACCTTTCATGTGAAGGAAATGGAATTCTTCTGCTCTAAAACTGGTTTTGCTTATTTCCTCCTCTACTCATCTTGCTAGCTCTTCCTTCTTTTTGGGAGATATGTTACCTTAGGAAGGTGAGTGATCTATCAAAGCCCCATTTATCTTATCCCTTAGGTATCAGGCTACGTATTCTTGCGTTTATCCTTCTGCTAAGTGCAGCAGTTAGTGGGTGTGAGCAAGCTCCGGAGCCACCTTCAGCTACTCCTGATGAGGCCCTGCTAGTAGCCCTTAATACTCCTCCCTTCCCTTCTGCTTTCCCACTATTCCCCAAGCAGCAGCTGTTAGGCCAATTTCTACCAGCAGAAGATATTAGATTTGACAGAATCCCAGATACCTACAGCCGAGGTTCTGCCAGAGGGAAATATCTCCACCGTACTGCTTTGGAAGCATTTATCAATATGCATGAAGCGGCTAAGTCAGCTGGAGTAGACCTATACATTATCTCAGCTACCCGGAACTTCTCTGCCCAGCAAAGAATCTGGGAAGCCAAGTGGAACGGATCACGCTTAGTAGGAGGGAGAAATCTGGCTAAATCCTCCCTTTCCCCTGCTGATAAGGCTAAAGAGATTCTGAAGTACAGCTCCATGCCAGGCACTTCCAGGCATCACTGGGGGACAGATATAGACATAAATGCCCTTACCAATACCTATTTTGAAAAGGGAGAAGGGAAGAAGGTCTATGACTGGCTTACTACACATGCGCCCGCATATGGATTTGGACAGCCCTATACCACCAAGGATTCACTTAGGCTAGTAGGATATGAAGAAGAAAAATGGCATTGGTCATACCTACCCCTGGCCAAACCCTATCTTATCCAGTACCAAACCCAAATCACTACGGATGACATTCGTGGATTTTTAGGATCAGAAGTAGCTGGAGAACTAGCTGTTATAGAAACCTATGTATTAGGAATCCACCCAGCATGTAAATAAATTTCTCCTATGCTACAGCCCCTTACCATTTATAAAAGTTCAGCTGGCAGTGGAAAAACCTATACCCTGGTCCAGGAATACCTGGAAATAGTATTAACTCACCCACATCTCTACAAGCGTGTACTGGCCATCACCTTCACAAATAAGGCTACGGAGGAGATGAAGAATAGGATCATTGAAGCCTTATCTATTCTTACCTACTTGCCTGAAAAGAGCATCCCACAAAACTACACTTCCCTGTATGAGCATCTTAGTAAGCACTTAGCCCAAGCTAGCCCTACGGGAAAGCTCCGCCTACAAACACAGGCAGAAAAGGTACTTACAAATATTCTTTCTGACTATTCTAATTTTTCTGTTAGTACCATAGAAAGCTTCTTCCAGCGCATTATTAAAGCATTCTCCAGAGAACTCAGCCTACCCATAGGCTATGAAATAGAAATGGAGAGAAACTATGTGTTAGATCAGATTACCAGGGCTAGCCTCCTTGAAGTGGGGAGAGACAAGGCCCTCACCCGTCTCATCCAGCGATACGTCTCCCAGGATATGGAGTCAGGAAAGGGATGGAAAGTAGAAGGGAAAATTAAAGGACTTGGAGAAAAAATTTTCACAGAAAAATTTCAGGAACTCTCCATCTATGGATCTCAGCAGGCAGAAGAAAGTCAGGTAGAGAAAATCCTGGCGGTAGTTCAGGAGTTATGGGCCATCAGGAAACAATTCGAGCAGGAAATAAATAGTATACAGGTGTCTGCCCGCCACCTACTAGCTGAATTTCACCTGGCTCCCGCAGACTTTAAGTATAAGAATACCAGCGTGGTAGCTACCCTTACTAAGCAATTGGATTTCAACTATCCAGATAAACTTATACCCGGAAAAAGAATGCGAGAGGCCGTGGAAGAACCTTCTTCCTTATATGCCAAAAACTCAGCCAGAATAGAAGATATAGAGGCTGCCATAGATGCCGGCCTTCATGAATTAATCCAAGCTAGAGTTAGGTTACATGAGCATAAATATACCCGCTACCTATCAGCAGCTGAGGTACTGAAACATCTTTATAAGTTTGGGGTCCTTTCCACCTTACAGGAACAGCTTAAAAGCTACAGAGAGCAGAATAGGATGCTCATGATCTCAGATACAAATTTACTGCTCAGGAGTATCACCCAGGAAGAGGGAAGCCATGTAAGCGCCAATACCCCCTTTATCTATGAGAAAGTAGGTACCCAATACCAGCATTACCTAATAGATGAATTTCAGGATACCTCTGACATGCAGTGGGCAAACCTCTTTCCTTTACTGGCGGAAAGCCTTTCTAATGGTCATAAAAGCCTGATAGTAGGAGATGCAAAACAAGCCATTTACCGCTGGCGGAATGGAAATATGAAACTGCTCATGGAAGAGGTAACCACTCAGATCCAGTCTATCCTGGGCCAGCAACCCCTACAAAAGAACCTCAGCCACAATTGGAGGACCCGGCAGGAAGTAGTGGATTTTAATAATCGGTTTTTCGAAAGATCCAGCGAGTACCTTGCAGAATCATTAGGAGAGAACGCATTTCACAGCTTATTACCTCAGGCATACGTAGATGTTTCCCAACAACCCACCAAGACCTCAGTACCTGGCTTAGTACAGTATCAGCAGATAACTGTGGAGAAAGGGGAAGAATGGAAAGAAGAAGCTATGGCCGCTTGTCTAAGCCTGATCCAGGCATTAGAAAAGGAAGGATACCTAAAGAAGGACATCACCCTCTTAGTCAGAAGAAACCGGGAAGGACTACACCTGGCCCAATACCTGGAAGCAAATGGAATATCTGTCTATTCAGCAGAGTCCCTCATGATACAGTCAGATCCTAAAGTAAGGCTGCTGATAGCTGGCTTGCAGTACCTATCCCAGCCGGATGAAGACCTGTATCAGGCGGAGTTGAGCTATTTTTATGCCTTAGGTAAGGGAGAAAAAATAGAATTCTCCACCATAGGAAAGAAGGTTTCCACTCCCCAAAAAATTCTCACAAAGCATGCGCACCTACTGAATGAGAAAACTACTTATGGATGCCTGATGCTCCTATGTGACCTATTTGAGGTTTCCATACAGTCTGCCTATGTGCTAGGCTTACTTGAAGAGGCGTGGGCTTATGTACATCAGCAGGAAGGGAGTGTATCAGGATTTTTAGCATGGTGGGAGAATAAGAAAAAGAGTGCGCGAATTACCGCTTCAGCCCATGAGGAAGCAGTCCAGATCATGACTATTCACAAAGCTAAAGGATTAGAATTTCCTGTGGTTATCCTCCCTTTTGCTGAGTGGGCCCTGGGTCCTAATAAGTTGGATATTCTCTGGATACAGAATGTGGAAGAGCCTCCTTATAACCAGCTACCTTTTTTTCCGGTTAGTGCCATTCAACGCCTGGAACACAGCATATTTAAGGATAGATTTCAGGAAGAGTTCATCCAGAGTTACCTGGATAACCTAAACCTTCTCTACGTAGCATTTACTCGCCCTAAGGACAGACTATACCTTATGTCTCCAACAACCAAATCCAGGTCTGCCACCCCTACCTCTGTTTCTTCTCTCTTACAAGCAGTAATTCCACATCCTGATCTTCAAATGGAAGCGTCAGACGGCATATGGACCTATGGACAGCAGCCGCCTTCTGTAGAAAAAAAGGAGAAAGAGGAAAGCATGTCATTTTTACCATTACACCTTCACAGGCCTTTTAAATGGGGAGAAAGCACCCAAATAAAGTACCGGGCAAATGCTTACTTAGCCACGGATATCAGATCAAGTAGAAGTAAAATCTCAGAAGGAGAACTTTTCCATGAAGCTCTCTCCTACATCAAGACCCAGAAGGATATTCCCTACGCAGTACGTAAGATCAGGCTGGGAGGGAAGCTGGAAGCTGACTATGAAGAAAATTTTGAGAAGGTGCTCAAGGAGATCTGTAGTAGAAAGGAAGTAGTACATTGGTTTGATAGTGGCTGGGAAGTAAAAAATGAAGCGGACCTAATTGATCCTAAGGGCCAGTTGTTACGTCCTGACAGGGTGATGTTAAGAGGAGAGACAGCTATCATCATTGATTATAAAACGGGCAAGCATACCGCCGCTTATCTCACCCAACTCACTAAGTATAAAGAAGCCATTTCTGCCATGGGATATACACAGGTAGAAGCCTGGCTATACTATATCTTAACAGGAGACCTCATGTCTCTGGAAAAGCTTCCCTAGCAGCTAATTTCCATTTTCTCCCTAGCAAGAAGAACATCAGGAAAGACAGCCTGACATTCTTTTTCTACCTCTTTAAGGAATTCATCATTATGATCTGGATCATGATGGGTAAGGATTAGCTGTTTTACCCCAGCTTTTTTAGCCACTTCTATGGCTTGATCCCAGCTACTATGTCCCCACCCTCTTTTCCGGGGCAGCTCTTCAGGGGTATATTGAGAGTCATGTATTAACACATCTGCTCCGTTAGCCAGTGCTACTATTGCCTCATCTATTTTTTCTCCATGCTCTACATCAGTGCTAAATACCACTATGCTCTTCCCATCATCTATCCTGTAACTGTAAGCTCCTCCCGGATGATTATGCTTCAAAACAGTAACCGTTACATTCTCTACCACCAGCACGTTTTCTTCTGATTGTAGGAAGGTAAAGGTAGCCCCCATCTTTTCCAGGGGAATAGGAAAATAAGTCTCTCCCATCTGCGTTTCAAAAATCCCCTTCAAATTGGTAGCAGAACGCCCCTTTCCAATAGCACTAATAGTAATCTTCTTGGTAGAATGGTAGGCTGGATTAAAAAAAGGGAACCCCTGGATATGATCCCAGTGAAAATGAGAAAAAGACAAATAGATTTGTTTATCCTTGAAAGCAGGATCACTTAGTAAATCTTTCCCCAGGTTTCGGATACCACTACCTGCATCTAAAATGAAAGGAGTACCATTTTCCAGAAGGATCAATACACAAGTAGTATTTCCCCCAAATTCCTGAAATCCTTTCTCACAAACAGGGATGGAACCCCTGGTACCATAAAACTTAACTTTCATCTAGGTTTCGTTTCTGAAAAGGCATTTTGGGTGAAAAATGGCTTATGCCTAAAAATACTCTTTTTAATTTAATCTCATAATGCTGACTCCACTTAAATATGAGTAGGTACTCATAGTGGAAAACCCTCCCTACTTCTGCTTATAAATTGATTAGGTACTAAAATAGGCAGGTATGCACTTTCTCCTGCAAAAATCGAATTTTCCGTTTACCCCCCAAAAGCGCCAATTCAAACAAGCATAATGACTATTGGAAAAATAAATTAAATGAACAGTCA
The DNA here is from genome assembly GCA_039026975.1 of Bacteroidota bacterium. Lineage (GTDB taxonomy): Bacteria > Bacteroidota > Bacteroidia > J057 > J057 > JBCBKZ01. Next base: position 23,641 of record JBCCLI010000026.1, read on the forward strand.
AATAAAATTTCCATATTTATATCGTCAACGGAAATAAACAGAATACAAATATATTGCAGAATAAAATTTATCAATACAGATTTATATTTCACAACTCTTATTTGCAGTAGGGATACTTCATGGACTAGGTTTGAAGTTTGCATGGCTCCTGATCTATAACGTAGGTCGGGAGTTTTTTTCTTGCCCGCAAGGGTGTAACTTCCCCCTCATTTTTCAATAAACCTAATTAATGCTGATCACTTATGGAGGAAACCATACGAGTTTTCGCCACGGGAGGAACATTTGATAAGGAGTATGATATGATTAGGGGGGCTTTATACTTTAAAGATACCCAGTTGCCTGAGATGTTCAGGCTAGGAAGAAGCAGCGTCAACATAACCCTCCGTACCCTCATGATGATAGACAGCCTGGACATGACAGCTGAGGACCGGGAAATCATTGCCAGGAACTGCATAGCCTGTGAAGAGGAAAAAATCATAATCACACACGGCACAGATACCATGGTAAAAACCGCCAAGCTGTTAGCAGAGCGGGTGAAAGGAAAAACAGTTATCCTTACGGGTGCCATGATCCCTTATAAGTTTGGAAGCTCAGACGGATTCTTTAACCTTGGCAGTGCATTTGCCTTTGTACAGACCCTACCTAAAGGGGTGTATGTAGTAATGAATGGTAGATATTTTCACTGGAACAATGTCAAAAAAAACCTGAAAACAGGATTTTTTGAAGAACTTTCCTGATGAAGGAGAAATGACGAAATTCTTCACATTTTCCTGTGTAAAAGGAATGGATTTTCCGATATTTGCAGTCGACTAACAAATAAGAAAATCTATATTAGTAGATATATCATGAAAAACTTTTTTGGAACTATCCTCCTGGTTTCTGGACTTTTTATTATGATCGTGGGCTGGAGCCGAAGAGACAGTGAAACTGTTACTGAAGAGGTAAATGGGACTGAAATTGTGGTAAAAAACTCTGAAGCAGAAAACTTTAACTGGAGAAGTTTTTATGGAGGACTTATCGCTTTCTTTGGATTTGTCGGGCTGGTTTTTCCTAGCCAGAAAGTGATAGACGGAGGGAAGTTTGACTAACTAGGACTTATCCTTGGAGGCACCTTTGCTAGCCCTCGGATGAGCCTGCTTATGTGTATCTTTTAGCTTTTCTATACTAGTATGGGTATACACCTGAGTAGCGGCTAAGCTCTCATGCCCTAACATCTCCTTAATGGCATTTATATCTGCCCCCCTATTCAGTAAGTGCGTTGCAAAAGTGTGTCTTAACACGTGCGGGCTACGTTTGGACACATTAGCTGCCACAGAAAGGTATTTTTGTACTACCCTGTAAACCAGCTTAGGATATAATGGCTCACCTCCCTTCCTCACCAGCAACGGGCCCTCTGGTGGTAAACCTTTTTCTCTTTTATATTGAAGGTAAGTCTCCAAGGCTTCCATTACGTGTTTTCCAAAGGGGATAATTCTTTCCTTACTCCTTTTTCCCACCACCTTTAGCTGTCTCTCCCTAAGGGCTACCCCCTCATGGGTAAGCTGTATGAGTTCCTCTCTTCTCAACCCACATCCGTATAATAACTCCATAATGGATTGATCTCTTTTCCCAGTGAAGGAAGCAGGAAATAAATCTGCCCCAAACAGCCTTTCTGTTTCTGCCTCTTTCAGAAAGACCGGAAGCTGGCTAGTACTTCTAGGAAGACTTAGGTTAGCAGCTGGATTATGTTCCAGGTATTGACTGTTCCTTAAAAACTTGAAGTATGTTTTCACGCTTGATAAGTGCCTTCCTAAGCTACGGGAGGAAAGTCCTTCCTTTTTTACGGCACCTAGCCAGGCACGTAATTCTCTATGGTGAATAGCCTGGATTTGTTCTGTATCAAACAAGTCTTTTTTTTTGGTAGCAAAAAACGCAGCACATTTATCTAGATCGCGGAGGTAGGCAGACAGGGTGTGGGAAGAGACTTGTTTCTCAGTGGTTAAGTACCTTATGAAGCTTTCCCTTAGCATACATATAAAAAAAGGCGGAAGAATAATTTCCTCCGCCAATAATATACATAAATAATCCTTCTAGTAGTTCTCTTTCACGTAATGACGTTGTCTGTTCACAGCTTTCTTCATTACTTCTTTTCTTTCCTCAGACGGCTTTTTATAAAACATCCGAGACCTAACATTCTTCAAGACACCTGTACGTTCGAATTTCTTTTTATATCTTCGAAGTGCCTTATCAATGGATTCTCCCTCTTTTACTTTTACAATAATCATATGAATATCATTTTCGGACTACAAATGTAGCTAATTTATTTTCAATCACAAATAATCTCTAGCCTCATTTTACTCAAGAATAAAACTTTTGAATTAGAGAATGTTCAAACAGCTTTGTTGGCTTACGGCCTTCCTCCTTTACGGTTTATTATCCCTTCAAGGGCAGATGGTTTTTATTAGCCCCCCCTACCCTAGCCTAAACGACAGCATTAGTATTTACTTTAATGCTGAATACGGAAATCAAGCCTTGAAAGGTGTTGATGAAGCTATCTACCTACACACAGGAGTAATCTTAGGGCCAGACTCTCTACATAGTACCTGGTATTATATACAGGGAGAATGGGCCCGTCATGACCCTAGCGTCCTGATGGAGAAAATGGGCCCTAACCTATACAGAAAAAAAGTTCATCTAAAGACCTTTTATCAGCTCCCTCCAGATTTAGGCGTCAAAAAGCTAGCTTTTGTCTTTAGGAACCGTGATGGATCTAAAGTGGGGAAACCCATAGACAGGGAAGAAACCTGGTATGATCTGACTCCCCCCATTCCTAGTATCCCTGAAGATAGCGCCCAGATACTCCCTGTAGTGTTTAAGCCCTTAACTGTGTACCAACTGGCCAACAGTGATAGCTTAAGCCAAAAGATTTACCTAAGGGAGGACTCCCTTTATTACCATATGGACATGTCGCTAGCAATGGAAACCCTGGACCTATCCCAGCTAGTAGATATTCCCGTACTGCTGACCACTACCCATAAACGCAAGAATAGCCAGATAGAGATCACCCGTAAAGATCTGGAGCATCCAATCCCTTCATTCATCGGATTCCGGCTTCCCTTTAAAAATATCAAGCAGCTTTCTCTGAACCAGGAACCCCTACTGGAAGTACAAGATAGGGAGGAACTAGAATTTTGGGAGAACAGCTATTTGAAGATGGAAGACCTCCTCTTCCTACACCTGGATATGCAGGAAGGAGTCCTTAGCCTGAGTCTTAAATACTGAGGGAATATTACTTGCCTAGGGACAAATTTCAGCCCAAACTGTAACATTTAGGGAATTTAAGTATGTTTGCGCTGTTGCTTACTATAGACAATAACTAATCACATCAATAGACAATCATGATCGGTACAAAGAGAAAATTCAGACCTGGTGTTCTACACGGAGATGAGGTTACAGAATTACTTAATTATGCAAATGAAAAGGACTTTGCACTACCCGCTGTAAATGTGGTAGGATCTAATACCGTTAATGCTGTACTAGAGACTGCAAGAGAAGTAAATTCTCCTGTAATCATCCAATTCTCTAATGGAGGCGCACACTTTTTCGGGGGAAAAGGGCTGACCAAAGAAAACCAACTAGCGCCCATAGCAGGGGGAATTTCAGGTGCCTATCACGTGCACAGAATGGCCGAAGCGTATGGGGTAACCGTCATACTACATACTGACCATGCCGCTAAGAAATTACTTCCCTGGATAGATGGACTCTTAGAAGAGGGAGAAAAGCACTTTGAACAGTATGGGCGTCCGCTCTACAGTTCTCACATGCTTGACTTATCAGAGGAACCCATTGAAGAAAACCTGGACATTTCTGTAGACTATTTTAAAAGAATGGATGCCCTGGGCATGACCATAGAAATAGAGTTAGGAGTAACAGGTGGGGAAGAAGATGGGGTAGATAATACAGACATAGATAACTCCAAGCTATACACCCAGCCTTCAGAAGTAGCCTACTCATATGAAAGACTGAAAGCTGTGAGTGATAGATTTACGGTAGCTGCTGCTTTTGGGAATGTACATGGAGTATATAAGCCTGGTAACGTGCAGCTTACCCCCATCATCCTGAAGAATTCTCAGGAATTTATTCAAGAGAAGTATAACACAGGACATAACCCTATTAACTTCGTATTCCACGGTGGATCTGGATCTTCCCGTGAAGAGATCCGCGAAGCCATTAGCTACGGAGCTGTAAAAATGAACATAGATACTGACCAGCAGTGGGCCTTCTGGATGGGCGTTCGTGATTACGAAGCGGCCAACAGAGGATACCTTCAGACACAGATAGGAAACCCCGAGGGGGATGATATTCCTAATAAGAAAAAGTATGATCCACGTGTATGGCTACGTGAAGGAGAGAAGACCTTCATCAAGCGTTTGACACAGGCATTTGAAGACCTGAACGCTATAGGTGTGCACGATTTGTAGGAGGAAAATTTTTAAAGAATATGTAAGCCATCTTTTTCAGGATGGCTTTCTTTTTATGGTCAATTTTATAAGGTGTAGCACCATTAAACAGGCTGATTGGACACCTACGGCGCCCCGACAAATGGGGCCTTAGCGTACTGATGAGGTAAGGCTCCTACAGAGCCTGGTACCTGAAAAGCAGGAATGAATGTAGATAAAGGGATTTCTTGTCATCTAACAAAGAGGAATTATTTTTACTATCGCTTTTGAGGGTAAAGAAAAAGATAAATAAGTAGATAGAAAGGATTAACTATTCATAAACAACTTATAATCAGATACTTGTAGTAAGGGCGAAACATCTTTCGCCCAAGACATACAAACTAAATTTTTATCATACGGAAGTAGAAGTATTAATCTAATGAGATACACAAGAAGTAATTTATTCTTGGATAATCACCATTTTCTCAACCTTCAGCCAGGCTCATCAAATTAGACCTTAGTAAAAGTCGTACGAATCGAAAAAAAGAAAGAAAGCCTAAAGGATTTGTTGAATTATCCTAGTTTCTTCAATAGATGGACCAAATAATAAGCGAAAAAGCTGCCAGTGTACTGGACTTCCTCGAACAACTTGAGGCTATCAATAAAATGATCTCACAGCACCAGGATGATACTTTTATGAGAGAGCAGTACATTCATAAGAAGAAGCAAATAGCCCTGGAATTAGAGGGCTGCTTGGAATATTTTGACATGAGCCCTAAGGATTTAGCTTCGTAAATAATAATTCAACCATCGCCGGACTATTCCTTTAAATTAAAAACTACTCGGTTAAATGAATATGACAAGGCCACTCCTAACAGGGTGGCCTTTACACGTCCTATAAAACTAAGCATTAGGCACCTCATCCAGGCTGTA
>JBCCLI010000027.1:0-28922 GCA_039026975.1 Bacteroidota bacterium
CTTTCTCTATGTAATGTACCTAAAGTTGCTTAGTGGATTATAGGTTTCGTAGACGAATAATTGTTAAACTAAGCATCTGTAAGAGTGATATTTCTGAGAAATACTAGGTCAGCAAATAACTAATGTCAATTTTGGTTAAGGCTATGCTTATTTCCAGTGTTATAGCACCTTCCGTTGGCAATCCATTTCAGCCCTGTGCAATCCATTTCAGCCCTGTGCCTTCCATATCAACCTTTGGGACTCCATTTTAGCATTCGCCCTAACACGCTTTGTCCCGCCAATGCAACGCTACATGCCGCCCACAACCGGTGGTGTGCAGGCCATCTCACCAGATACTTATCATTTCAAACCAATCAGCAATTCCCGGTTTATGTTTTATCTACTTTACATGAGTTAATTTACTGATAATCAATTAATCGTGTTACGTCGCCTTCAGCCTGAGATACTTATTTTCCAAAGCAAAAAAAGTATCCAACAATGCATTGTCCCTCCAATGCATCCCTACAAGCCTCCCACAACCCTTGCAGGAACGGCCTGCCCGCCTACATACACCATAATTCCTCCTCATTCAAGCTGAGATTTTTAGAGGTAACTATTTGATTATGAATACTATATTAACCCATTTGCTAAACCGGGAATTACTGCAAACCAATCACTCAAATCCCTAGGTAGTTGGTTATCAGTGAGAATTATCCAAAACTCAAGCTAACCAAGATTTTATTGACTACTTCTATCTATGATTCCCGTGAACCCAAGTCGGAAAAGAATCATATTTCTTTCGTAAAATTCCAATACTATTATGTCTGTAATAGTATTAGTGGAATACCTAACCCCTATTTCAGCTTGCACCTTTGACTTCTTTAGCGGAATTTCAAGGCCGAGTTCACCATACACTCCTCCTTCAAAATTTTCCCAATCCAAGAAGGATTCCTGTCCATCATCTTTAATGATTTTATAAGCCTCCTCTATATCATTTAATAAAAACCCATTCCTTACCCCAACTTCAATAAATGGGCTTAGCTTTCCGGGCCGCAGTCTATACACTGCTCCTAGGGTAAAATCTATGAAATTATGCGTGAAATCAAGATCTTTAATATCAAGGAAGCCTGAGGATTCTAGTAGGTCCTCAGCAGTAACATCTCTGGAAGAATACCTGATACCTCCACTAAGTCCTAAACTACGGTTCAATCCCCTAAAATAATGATCCAAGTTTATCCCCAGGATAAAGCCTGTGTTATAATCAGAAGCAAAAGCCGGCCTAAACCTAGTAAAATCACCTTGTATACGACTGCTTAACAGCCCGACATTGAAGGTTACATGCTGGATGCCCTTAGTTTTACTTAAAGAGGAGCTTTCTTCCACGTCTCCTACACAGGAATTAAAACGAATAATATATTTTGAAAGCGGATTAATCCCTAAGCGAACCTTATCTACTGAATTTAATACTTCAGGACAAGCAGCAACTCTTTTACTAAGCTCAAAAATATAGGGTTTAGAAGTTACTTTATAGCTAGTGCCATTTTTAAAGACCTCTTTCTCTTCCTCTATAAGCTCGATAAAAGTGCTGTCGCCTTCGGTGTTTACAAAAAATCTATTCCCGTCACTAATATCTTTTAACAAAAAAAGGTCAATTGTTCCGGAAACTAGCTGATGGAGAAATACTTTTTTCTGGAAATTGGCGGCTTCCCTTGAATTATAAAAGCTTACGTTATAAGAAACATAGGTTGCATTCGACTCAGATAAGTAATAACCGTCTATTTCTCCAGGGCGATATGTTACTTTCTGCCCATCAACTGGTTGAAAGTCAATTTTACTATACTGAGATAACTCATTCTTAATCAACGCACTACCTACAAGGGTGTCGCCAGTTGTTAAGAATACTTTATCTCCCTGGCAAAAACTGTTAGAATAACTAAGGGATAAAATGAGGATGAAAATGGCAAAGTTTTTAGTGCAAAGGGTGATAGGAGTTAATAAAAATCTCATAGATCCAAATATGAATAAGGTTGAAATAATTACGAGGAATCAGTAATTATGAGAAAGGAGATTTACTAAAATACCAGAATAATTATTATTTACCAAAAAGACGGTAAAACAGGCTAAAAATATCCTATAAATGGATTACTAATTCCTATTAGCTACTACTTCTACTAATACTAGCTCGTTGTTATTAAGTCCGGCTAATATTCCTTTGCTTGAGAAATTTCCCTTTCTATTTACTTCCGACAGGCTTCTCACCTCCCCTTTCAGGCGGAATCCAGGAATGGATTTGACCTCCCACTGGTTTTCTGAAGGTGAATAGCTTACAATCAATCCTCTGCCCGCATCCATTCTCCCCAGGTTGGGGGCAAAGCCGTACTGATTTCCGCCTAGAATAACCTCTTTCCGCTCATCCCCATCTACATCCATAGACAGCATGGCATTTATAGGAGAAAGTTGGCTTTCCCAGGGTAGTTCAGTAATCCTGAAGGAGCCATCTGCTAGCTGCTCTGCATATATGTGGGCGAAGGTGGTAGTCTGGAAAACCTCTGCCTGCTGAAGCTGTTCTTTGGACAGCAGTTCTTCCAAGGTTTTGCCAGCAAAGGCTTTATAGGAGGGGAACTTCTTTCTAATAGCTACCAACTGCTTTTCTAGTTCATCCTTGGTAGCCATGGGATAACTTACCCCTTCCCTGAAATAACAAAGAATAGGGTCTGTTTTTCCATTTTGGTCAAAGTCTCCTACATACAGCTGACAAGGTTCCTCCATAGACGCCTTCATGCTACTATTTAGTCCCAGGTTTCCTGCCATTAGGTCCATGTCTCCATCTCCATCCCAGTCCTGAATGTCTACCGTATTCCACCAACCCTTCTGCTTCAAAAGGTCATTTTCAGCTAACTGGAAGGTCTGCCCATCATTAAGCCAAATTTGGATAGGCATCCACTCTCCTGCCAGAATAAGATCAGGGAATCTATTCTTATCCATATCTGCCCATTTAGCTTCAGCAATCATCCCCTCCCTATCAAAGGGGATATCCGCTACTTGAGAGAATTTCCCCCCTCCATCATTATTAAGTAGATAAGACTGTGGTGGTGTACCATAGCTACCTGGGATAGCCCTACTTCCCAGAAATATATCAGCATCTCCATCTAGGTCGTAATCCCCTACAGCTATGGTAGCAGTAGTAGAGAATATTTCCGGTAAGTACCCCATAGCTAGGGAGAATATCCCTGTTCCATCATTCAGGTATAGTCTATCTCTGTTTAGGGAGCTCCCTTCCCGGAATTGATTCCCTCCACAACCGATGAGTAGATCTGGATCTTCATCTCCATCTACATCTAAAAATGCACAAGCTACCTCCTCCTGCTGGGCATAGTCCTGCCAGTGTTTCTGAGATGGGTTGAATTTTCCCTTGGCGGTTTGAATAAATAACTGCCCTCCCTGTCCACTTGCGCCGCAGATGTAATAGTCATCTATCCCATCTCCATTCACATCTGCTACGGCTATATCCGGCCCTTCTCTGGAGAGCATATGAGGAATAAGGGGTTCTACATTGAAATCCGTATACGCATTTTCTTGATGGGTAAAGGTATTCCCTTTCTCCATATAAACATGAGGACCCTCTATGAGGTATGACTTACAGACATTGGCATTCCTCATAGCAAAGTCAGGATAGAAAGTGGCTTCTTTGGTTATAAGTAGTCGCTGATTGGCGCTGACTCCCTCTATCCGCTGACCCAGGGTGTCTCCGTGGGGCCAGACCACTATGACATCTACCGTATCCTCTTCTCCTAACCCAAAATGTAAGGCCTGTGAAACAGAAGATTGAAACCCTCTGGTAGGAGAATGATACCTGTACTGAAATCCTGCCTTACTTTCTATATATACCTTAGCCCCTACCCCAAAGGTGTTTGCTGAGGTAGTATCTTTTAGGTGAATGGTGAGGTAATTATGTCCACTCTTTTCTCTGGCAGTATTTCTATAAATAGAGGCTGGTTCATTAATATTATTTACTACCCAGTCAAGGTCGCCGTCATTATCCAGGTCCGCATAGGCAGCTCCATTGGAAAAGTGAGGGGTTCTAAAACCCCACTCTTTAGCAACGGGCCTAAAGTTCTTTCCTTGCTGGTTCTGAAATGCCTGGTTAGGGAGTTCAACGGAGGGCATTTTTTCTATAAAGGCAAGGTCTTCCTCACTAGGCCTTCCGTTCAGCTTTCTCACTATGGCTGGATCTGACTTGAACTTGAGGTAGTCCATATCGTTTGGCCTTCTGAGAATACCGTTGGTGATGAAGAGGTCCTTATAACCATCCAGGTCTGCGTCCCAAAATAAGGCTGACCAACTCCAATCTGTAGCATCTACGCCCATAATCTGAGCGGCTTCCAGGAACTCATTACCCGCCTGGTTAAGTTGTAAGGCATTTCGAGGATATTGATAATAGTAGCCAAAGGATTGCTTCAGACGGAAGATATTAAAGGATTCAGGGGGCTCTGCCGTTTTCAGAATCTCCTCTTTATAAGGCTTCATATCCATGGTCATGATATCTGGAAATGCATCATTATTAATATCTGCAGCATCCCCCCCCATGGAAAATTTAGAAGTATGCCCTATACGCGACCTAAGCTGCTCTTTAAATGTAGGCGCTCGGTACCTATCATTTAGGTAGAGATAGTCATCTTCATGGAAGTCATTCGCAACGTATATATCCGGTAGCGCATCTTCATTGAAATCATCTATCATGATGCCCAGGCCATAGCCTACTCTGCTGGAATAAATTCCGGCTGTCTCTGTAATCTCGATAAATTTATCCCCTACATTTTCCAAGAGTCTATCCCCTGCATATACATCCTTTTGGTAGCGCTGAAGGGTATCTCCTACGGTTCCCGCAGGGTTAATAGAATGGTTAAGCTGGTACACATCTAAGTCTCCATCCTTATCAAAATCAAAGAATGCTGCTTGTGTAGCAAAGCCGGTTTGGTCAAGCCTGTAGGCCGCTGCCTCTTCTTGAAAAGTACCATCCTGTTGGTTGATGAATAGCTGATTTTGCCCCTTTCTATCCAGGTAATCTCCCACCTGACTCACATAAATATCTAACCAACCATCAGCATTCACATCCGCCATGGTTACCCCAGTAGACCAGCTATCAGGTATATGAATGATGCCCGCCTGCTCTGTGATATCCTCAAAGCTGAAGTTCCCTTTGTTGAGATACAGTCGATTAGGAACCAGGTTACCGGTAAAGAATATGTCTGGTAGGCTATCATTATTAATGTCACCAATGGCTACCCCACCTCCATTATAGAAGTAGAGATAGTTCAGGATGTTGAAGGTAACTGTATTTGTAAGCTGATTAGTAAAATCTATCCCAGAGGATGCAGGAAAGACTTCTTCAAAGAGGGGTGGATTTATTGGCTGTTCTAGTTGACAGGAAGTAAGGGACACTAGCATGACGAGAACTCCCATAAAGGAAGAATACATGCCTTTTGTGTTATGGTTTATCCTCAATATCCTCCTATTAACAGTTATCTCAATAAGGTAACATTTCCAGACTTTTTCTCGCGGCTACTGTCCGGGTATTCTATGATGGCTTTCCAATAATAAACCCCCTCAGGCTGTGCCTGCCCATTTACGGTCCCATCCCAGCCCAGGATTGGAATATTTACAGGAGCGTCTGAATCAGTGTAGACTGTTTTCCCCCAGCTGTTTACTATGCTTAAGGTCTTGATGGTGGCTACGCCAGAACTCTTCACAAAGAAGTAGTCGTTAATTCCATCCTGATTGGGACTAAACACAGTGTTAATCAAGAGGTCCCTCGTTTTATCTACTTCTACCCTTAGTGAATCTTCGGCTTTGCAGCCGAATGGGTCTTCCACCACTACCCCTACCCTTACATCTTCTAAGGGCCGTATATTAATTCTATCACAGTTATCACACTCAAAAGGTACCTCAGGTGTAACTGTCCAGGCATAGGATAATTCGGAGGATACCAGGTTACTTTCTGCAATTACCTCAGTAGAATTCCCCTGAATAATACTCGCTTTACCTTCCAGGGTCACTGATAGCGGTTCTTCTTTCGCCGCTACCTTGATGGTAGCTTCCTGATCCTCGCAGGTACTACTGGCCATAACGGTGTAAGTCCCGGGAATATCAGTTGAGACGGAAGCAATGATTTCTCCAGAACTCCAGACATACTGAATAGTAGTATCAGCTACGTTTGGAATTACCCTGAACCTGGCCGTAGATCCATCGCAAATAAAAGTGCTGTCAGGAAGTTCCAATTCTAGGGATACCACCTTCAGGAGGGTAGGATCTTTAATTGCCTGCGTTGAGGGATCATCAGAGATGAGTAAGGTGTCTAGACCAAAGGGTAGGCCCTTCATAAATGCTTGACTACTTATAACTCCCTTAGCATTTTCTTTGATTCTTACCCTAAGCACAGTAGAATCTTCCCCCAATAAAAAATCCTGCATAGTAAATGTCAGAATCTGTTTTCCGTTAGCAGTGTCTAATTTGCCAATTTGATGCAAACGCTCTAATTCTAGCCATTCCAGCTCTATGGGTAAGGTATCCACTATGGTTACGCTAGAGAAGTTGGCCCCGGCCACATTCTTCGTTCGATAGGTAATAAGCTGCTCACTGCAGGGAAGTGCTTTAGGCTGGCTAATTTTCTTCTCCATGGTTATTTCTGACGGACATCCACAACCATCAATATCATCTCCGTTTTGGGCAGTACCTAGTTTTTCAGCTTCTCCACTAAATGGATTAATTTTGTAGAGGCCATTCTGCCTACCTGACCCACCACTACCATACCCAAATAACCTACCTCCCCTTCCAAAGAAAAGACCTCCTAGTTTACTTATCCCACCTGAAGGCTGGTAATTGAAACTAGTAACGGGACCAAAATTATAATTGATGTCCACCAGCGTATTACTGATTTCATCAAACCCTATCATACTTCCATAAACGGGGCTGTAGGTAATATCTCCTAATGCTACAGGATCATCAGATAATAAGGTTAACACCCCTATCCTGAAATTTCCATCATTTAGCCTGATATTTAGCATGTTTTTATCATGGCCTGTCTTAGGATCTCTTTCTATGATGTGAAACCTTGTTCCATTGGGAGAAACAGTACCAGCATAATACTCCATGGTAGTATCTATTTTCTCTACCATAGAGGTGAGAACGGTCTGCTTCCCCTTAGCGTCAATAGTAATTAAGTTCCAATTTGTTTGATCTATCCCATAAATGAGGTTGTCTCTCACATTAAATCCTATAGGAGAAATAATCTGATCAGGATAGGTTATAATTTCTTCCCAGTCAACAACAGCAGGATCTGTAGTAGAAGTCTTATGAATAGAGGTAGTATTATCAATTGATGAAATAGCTGCTATATAAGCGCTACCATCACATGTAAATGGCTGGGAGACAGCTAGGATGGGTAATAAAAAGGTTCCCAAACTCAGGCCTAGTAGGATATATTTTTTGAATATGTAGTAGGTCATCAGCATGGCTTTAGATACTAACCTTTTTCAGTTGCTTGGAGTTTTTGGATGGCTTCTTTTTTTCGTAAATCAGTGTAGGTCAAGGATACATGCTGAGCGTCTTTCCTAACAATGTTAATTCTCCTATTACCTGAAACATGTACAAATGCTTTTCCCTTAGTAGGATGTTCAATCTCCATAAACGCTATGCCATAATCTTGTTCTAAGGCATTTTTAACATCTATTTGAAGGCTATCAGATTGGCGTTCACGATTCCAGGGAGCCCAGGCGTCATACGCTACTGTTGCAGGCATCTCAATGATCCCATTTTCATCAAAAGTAGGATAGAAGTTTAGCTTAGCAGGAAACTTTAGGTCAGGCATATCATACTGAACAGTCATATTTTTAGGACCCTGCCTAACTAGCCCTTCCTTATTAAGCTCCCAGCAATGGGCATAAAAAGCTTTTTTATTCATCCCAAAAGAGATTCCTAGAAAGATAGAATCTTGTACTACCCCACTAGCTAGTTCACTTTCCTCCCAGCGTTGATAATCTGTTTTTAGTTTGCAGGAAGTGAATGAAAAAACTAAAAAGAGAAGGAGTATATGCCAGATAGTTGTCTTACTATTCATTGATCTTGAATACTTTTAATTTCTCATCATTCATTGCTACTAGAATAAGATTTTCCCCATTCAGGCTAAAAGGCAGCATTTCTCTGGCTTCACCTGTAACAGTAAAGCCAGACTTTTCTCTTGGAACTATATCAAAATCAAACTCCCCTTTTCCCTTTAACATGAGCCCGTAACTAGCATCATACATTCCTACCTCAGGCTTAGCTCTGTGAAAGTTCCCAGCTAAGATGATGTCTTGATATCCATCCTCATCCAAGTCCTTTACTAGCAATCCAAAGGTGGGGGAAAATTGCGCTTCCATGGGTAAGGGATGGAACTCGAATTTACCTTTACCCTTATTTTCCAGTATACTGGTCTTGGTATCATAAACGGTTAGCTCAACGGCATTTACCAGCTGTTCCGCTGTAAAAATATCACTGACTTGTTGATTCTTATAGGCTTCATACTTCAGATATTTCTTCTTGAGAATAGGCATTTGCATAACTAAATCATGTCTCAAGGCAAGCGGGTAAGAGGTGCCCTTATTAAAGACTGATATTACCTGCTCTGCAGAACCATTTTTATCAAAGTCATTGATAAGCATAGTTACGGGTTCATCAGTAGAAGCCCTAAAGCGCGTATTTAAGCCATGGTTTCCAATAACAAAGTCCATGTCTCCATCCTGATCCAAATCTGCTAAGCGAATGCAGTTCCAAAAGCCATTAGAGTAGGCTAAGGAAGGCGTTTCCACTTTCTTGAATACACCTTGCTGCTGCTCCAACACGGTTACAGGCATCCAATCCCCCACTACAATCAGATCTAAATCATCATCTTGGTCCATATCAAACCAGGCGGCATCTGTTATCATACCTACCCCTACCAGATCAGGAGCTATAGTTTCTGTTACATTTTTGAAGATTCCTTTTCCGTCATTTTCCAGTAAATAGCCATTAGCGGGAACACCATAAAGAAAAGGTTTCAGTCGAACTCCTATGAATAGGTCATTATCTCCATCTTGATCATAGTCTCCAGGGACTACGGTAGAGGAGCTTTCATATTGAAAGGTAGGTAAAGACTGAGGAGATTTGGTTAAGGTTCCATCCCCTTCATTTAGATAAAGCTTATCTTTAAGGGCTACAGCACTAGATGGATATTCATTTCCTCCACTAGTCACGTACAGATCCATATCTCCATCATTATCTGCATCAAAACAAGCACAATCTGTTTCTTCAGATGCTTTCTCCTGTTCAAATATATCTTGATTTACCTGCTCAAAGGAACCAGCCTCTGTTTGTACATACATAGCTGCTGCTTGATCTTTAGAACCCACTACATATAAATCTTCCAGTCCATCACCATTCATATCACCCTTACACATATGAGGACCATCAGCGGATAACATATGATAGATTAATCTATCTCTATCAAAATCAATAAAGCTGTTTTCTTGATGAACATGCTGTAATGGAAAAGTCTCACTAATCTCTGCCAATAGCCTCTTTTCTTTTTCTGAGCGCTTAGGGGTAAATGGCTGCCCCTCTTCTTGAGAAAGGATAAGCGTTTGATCAGTATTGACCTTTTGCAAGAGTGTCCGAGTGCCATTGGGCCAGTTTACTATGACACTATCCACTGTTTCTATTTCTCCAAGTCCTATGTGTAAGCGGTGGTCTATGGTAGACTCAAAGCCTCGCATGGGCATTTGCTCAGCGAAGTACTCCTTCCCCTGATGATAAATGCTAACCTGTGTACCCAACGCATAGGTATTTTTTCCTTCCCCTTTCAGGTCAAACATCAGGTAGTGCCTATCAGGAAGTAGCTGCCTGGCTTCATTTCTGTAAATGAAGGGTTCAGCATTTACATTATTAATGACCATGTCAAGGTCACCGTCATTATCCAGGTCCCCATAGGCAGAACCGTTAGAGTGGCCTGGCGTACCTAGCCCCCACTCCTCCGCTACATTGGTAAAGGTTAGGTCTTGGTTATTCTTAAATGCGTAGTTAGGAATGGGATTTACGGGGATGACATCTATGAGGTGCTTGAAATCTACGCTGTCTTTTCGGATCACCTTTCTGACAGTTCTGGGATTGGCTATATAATTGATAAAATCCTGGTCTGTGAGGTCTTGATAAATACCATTCGCCACGAAAATATCTTTCCAGCCATCATTATCCAGGTCTATGATGAGAGCTCCCCAGCTCCAGTCAGTAGCATTCACTCCTGCCAGTCTTCCTATCTCACTAAAGGTTCCATTCCCGTTATTCAACTGGAGGACATTCCTGGTAAACTGATGATAGTAGCCATTTTTAACATTAATCTGGTATTTATCCCAGTTTTCAAAAGTGGTTTTGGTCTTTATTCGCTCATCATCCTCAGGTAGCATGTCCGTCACAAAGATCTCCGGGTATCCATCATTGTTTATATCAGCCATGTCAGCCCCCATGGAGGCAGCACTAATTTCCCTTACTTGCTCCTCCAGACATTCTTTAAAGGTACCGTCTTTTTGGTTGATGTATAGGTAGTCTCGCTCAAAGAAATCATTGGACACATAAATGTCTTGCCAGCCATCTCTGTTTAGGTCTCCCACGGTTACCCCCAGTCCAAATCCAATTACACTTCCATAAATATTAGCTTCCTCACTAATGTCTGTAAACGTGCCCTCATCATTTCTATAGAGTTTATTCCCTCCTTCGGGATCACGCTCATTACGTTGGTTTTTTCTCAAGTCAAAAGCACCTATAGGCCTGAAAGAGTTATTGAGGAGGTAGCAGTCCAGGTCGCCATCCTTATCCATATCAAAGAAGGCTGCATGGGTAGAAAAGCCTTTGTCTGCTATCCCATACTCCTCCGCTTTTTCAGTAAAGGTTAGGTCGCCATTATTGATAAATAGCTCATTATGTCTGTTTTCTCCCTCAGGATTTCCTGACTTACACACGTAGATGTCTAATAAGCCATCTCCATTTACATCAGTCAAACTAGCTCCTGTAGACCATACATTTTTACAGGCCACTCCTGCTTTCTCTGTAATGTCTTCAAATTGGAAGTCTCCTTTATTGAGGTACAGATGATTATCTTCCATATTCCCAATAAAGTAGATGTCCGTAAGTCCGTCTTGGTTGATATCTCCTAATGCTACTCCTCCCCCATTATAGAAGTTTCGGTAGGTATATACATTGAATTCAGAGTCGTAGACCAAGTTATTCTCAAAGTCAATTCCTAGTTCTTTAGGATTTAGTTGGGTGAAGAGAGGTTTATCTAAAGAAGAAGTAGGGCTTCCTTTTTCACAGGATTGACTAAGGAGAACTAAACACAAAATAGAAAAAACAAAAACTATCTTTTGAGCCATAGGTGTTAATGATACGTACTTACATACATTAAGGCTAGGATGTGTGTTGTGTACATGATTTAACTATCCTCATATTCACCTTTTCTGTTAATGAACAAGAGAAAGCCGCTGTAGGTCTCTCTGCGATACTACCTATTTATCAAAAGACCATAGGTATAGAAATCGAGAGAAAAGAAAAATAAACTAGTAAAAGAGAGAGCAAGCAACCTAAGCTACTTGCCCTCTTATACTTATTCAGAAGTTAGGATTAGTATCCAGGGTTCTGAGTAAGATTTGGGTTAGCATCCAGCTGTCCTGCTGGAACTGGGAAGATATTTTTAGTAGGAGCAGAAGCGTCCTTAAATCTCCACGCATCATTGAATCTGCCGAAGCGGATCAGGTCAGTACGACGATGACCTTCAGCAAATAATTCACGTCCTCTCTCTGCAAGTAGGGTCTCCTCTGTTAGCTCATTGAAAAGAGCTACTCCAGCACGAGATCTTAACTGATTAACAAGATCAAGTGCCTCTCCGCCAGTCTGTTCAAGACGGAATAAAGCCTCTGCTCTCATTAGTAGTACATCTCCGTAGCGGAATACCGGCATATCATTACTCATGTGCTCGGTAGATCCAATTCCGAACTCATACTTACCAATTCTAGCTCCTGCCTGACGCAGCGCGTTAGGTCCTAGCTCATTAATTTCAGGAGTAAAGGTTAGTGGAGGTCCATCAGGATCATTTTCCTCAGCTCCGGAGTCTGTAATTCTATCACCTGTTACAGTGAACTGAGGACCTACAATGAAGCTTTGTCTTCTTAAGTCATCTTCTCCAAACAGCTCATAGAACTCTTGTACAGAAGAATAGCCATTCCAAGGCTGAGCAGTAAGATCATAAGTAGCTTGACTACCGTAGTGTAAGGTTCTTACTACAATATTATTACCCTGTGCAAAAACCTGATCATAAGGAATAGCAAAAATAAATTCAGGAGAAGTAGCATTCTCTACTGCAAAATTATCAAAGAAATTAGGAGATAAGCTGAAGTTTCCTGAGTTAATAAGTTCTGCTGTCGCATCTGCAGCGGCTTGCCACTGTGGTGTACCTGTATACTCTTGAGCACCCATATAGAGCTTTGCCTGAAGCATTTTAGCGGCCCAGAAATTTACTCTACCATAGGTGTCTCCACCTACTGCTCTAGTGAGGCCTCCGATATTATCACGGATCTCTTGATCTATGAAGGCATATATTTCTGCTCTGCTAGAAGTAGATGGAGCAAAATCTAATGGTACATCAAACTCTGTTACCAATGGGACGTTTCCATAAAGATCTAATAAGAACCAGTAGTACATCGCCCTAAGTACCTTCAATTCTCCAATGAAAGTTGTAGCAGCAGGATTATTAAGCTCCTCGAATTGGAAGATCAGACGGTTACAAGTGTTGATCCCTCCAAAGGCAAATGTCCATCCACCGCCAATTAACGGATCTAAGGGGTTGTACTGATGCTGGTGAAGACGTCTCCAGTGTCCACCATCATCCCAGTCAGCTCCCCTGGTAGGCACTACCATAGCATCAGAAGAAACTTCTTGAAGGCCAAAATAGTCGCCCATGTACCCGTAAAGGGTAGTATATGACTGCCCTAAAGCAGCAATAAACTCATCATCGCTTTGGTAGAAATTTTCTTCCAAAACTTCGTCAAATAACTCCTCATCCAGATCTGTACAAGACTGTGTAAACACAATCAGGAACAGCCCTAGGAAGAGTGATCTGCTGATTAGAAATAGGTTTTTCATAATGTATTAAAGTGTCTATTGTTTACAATTAAAAGGTAAGGTTTACTCCTACTGTGTAGGAACGGGTTCTGAACCAGGTATTCCTTCTGTCAATTCCAGGAGCAAGGATATCTATAGTACCATCCCCTCTAGGATCTCCCGCACGCACCTCTGGATCTACTCCTGTATAATCTGTGATAAAGAACAGATTCTGCCCGTTAATATACACTCTCGCTCTCGTAAATATTGAGCTGCTACCTAGCGGAATAGTATATCCCAATGTAGCATTATCTAGCTTAACGAAAGAAGCATCTTCCACATGAGAAGAGTTGAATATGGCGTTATTCAACAAGGTGTTGTTAAAGTTTTCTGTATTCACAGAGTTATAAGAAGGTGAAACTACCTCATAGAATGCACGGAAAGTATTCACTAAGTCATGACCTAAGGCACCTCTGATGAAGAAGTTCAGGTCAAAATTACCAAATGTGAAAGTGTTATTCCATCC
The DNA here is from genome assembly GCA_039026975.1 of Bacteroidota bacterium. GTDB lineage: Bacteria > Bacteroidota > Bacteroidia > J057 > J057 > JBCBKZ01. The sequence continues at coordinate 13,667 of JBCCLI010000027.1, forward strand.
AAATTCTACGTCAGGTAATCCATTTCCAAGTACCTGTGCATCATCTGCATCATTGTCGGTATCACCATCACCATCTAAATCTTCAAAGATCCACTGTCCTCCTTCAATACCTAGTAGGTTTTGTCCCCAGATATTTCCAACTGGCTGCCCCTCTTCAACACGAATCAAAGGCGTGTTGTTTTGTCCAGGAGATCCTAAATTGGCAATCAAACGGAATCCTCCGAAGTCAAAATCATCATTTGAAAGAGAAACTAGCTCAACATCGAAAGTAGAGAAGTTCAGCCCTGTAGTCCAGGTAAAGCCATTATCAGGACCCTGAATCGCATCAAAGTTAATAAGAGCTTCAAATCCTTGAGATTGTAATTCTCCTATGTTAACAATTGAAGTGTTTACCAAGTTCGGTGGGACTGGTACATTTACCTCAAATAATAGATCATTAGTAGTACGGTTATAGTAGTCGAAAGAACCACTTAAACGATCATCAAATAAGGAGAAATCAATTCCAATATCATATTCTGCCTTCCTTTCCCATTTAAGATCTGGGTTAGGATTAGACCTTGGCCCAAAGGCAGGTACATAAGCACCTCCAAAGAAGAAGTTATCACTGAGTGATCCTATACGTGGCAAGGATAAGTATGAATCATTAGGTACTGCACCAGTTACCCCGTAAGAAGCACGTAGCTTTAAGTTAGTTACAGCTGGAATCTCAAATAAGTTAGAAAGCGTTACTCCTGCACTGACTGCTGGGAAGTCTCCCCACTTGTTATTAGCACCAAATTTAGTAGATCCTTCTCTTCTGTAAGAAGCACTAAGGAAATAAGTTCCCTTGTAATTCAATACTGCTCTACCAAAACCGGCAATCAGCTTATTCTCATTTCTATATGAGAATATGTCCCCACGACCATTCGCAAAGTCAAGAGACGCTCCAAGGTTATCAAATCCGAACGCATCAGTTAGAAAGTCGCCTCCTTCTGCACCAAAACCAGAATTTTCAAACTCCTGGTAAGAATAACCTGCCAAAAATTCTAGGTTAAGATCACCAACAGTAGTTGAGTAGTTTACTGTAGCCTCAGCTAGTTGGTTTACATTCCTGTCTTCACGGATACTAGCTAATCCATTTCTATCTCTTCCCCTCCAGAATGACTGCTTATCATAATAGATAAAGCCGTTATTATTCTCTCTTTGGATAGCATAACGACCCCCTATTTTCAATCCAGGTAGTATCTGTAACTCTGCGTATACATTACCATTCAAACGGTTTTCTAGTCCTTCATTTCTGTTTTGCTCAAGAATGGCTACAGGGTTGAAATAATCAAAAAGTACGTTTTGGTAATATCCGTCATACAAGTTGTTAAATTCAGCATTACTTTCATCTCTGATAGGAGCGGTAGGATTGTAGATAGTAGCATAACGGAATGCCTCATCAAATCCTCTTTCCTCATCACGAGTGGTATTAGCAATGTTGAAAGTAATGGTCAACTTATCATTAAATGCACGCTGTGTTAAGTTCAAGCGCGCGTTTAACTGTCTAAAGCCAGTATTAATCGCAATACCTTCTATATCCCTGTAGTTGACAGAAGCTCTGAAAGTAGTTTGACCAGTCCCTCCTGAAAGCGCTAGATTGTGAACGTGGGTAAGTCCCGTTTGTGTTAGTTCATCAAACCAGTCAGTATTTGAACCAAAGTCTTCTCCATTACCTGTAGGTAAAATAATGCTTCTGTACTCGTCTGCAGACATTACATCTACAAATTTACCAACCTCTTCAGCAGTTACATATCCACTGTAGTTAACAGTAGTTCTTCCTGCCTTACCTTGCTTGGTAGTTACCAGTAGTACACCAGCGTTTCCTCTAGTACCGTAGATGGCAGCAGCTGACCCGTCTTTCAATACATCTATAGACTCAATGTCATTTGGGTCTAAAGACTCAAGGTTAGCACCAATTACACCATCAATTACGACTAGGGGACCTGCGTTTGCTCCAACAGAAGATAATCCTCTCAGACGAATATTAAAGCTCTGGTTAGGATTACCCCCAGGCTTAGCAATAGAAAGTCCGGCTACCTTACCTTGTAGCAGCTGGGCAACATCATTTACGTTACCTTGGTTGAAATCCTCTGCCTTAACAGAAGCAATAGCTGAGGTAACCTCCTTGGCACGCTGTGTACCATATCCAGTTACAACTACCTCATCAAGCGTAGTAATGCTAGAAGCTAACTGAATGTCAATGCTGGATTGGCCTCCAATCTCAACTTCAGAAGTTTCAAAGCCATAAAAGGATACCACCAAAGTAGTAGCTCCTTCAGGAACAGAAAGACTAAATTTTCCCTCCTGATCAGTGTAAGCTCCTGCTGAGGTACCTTTTACCAAAACAGTAGCTCCACCCACTGGAGATCCATCTTCGCCAGTTACTGTACCCGAAACTGTCGATTGTGCCATCACAGATCCTACAAATAGTAGCATTATTGTGAAAGCACTTAGACACTTTAGATAGTAGGGTTTAATTCTCATAGTGAATCAATTGATTAGAATTATAGGAACAGTTATAAAAACGTGCATAAATGCCTGATTAAAACTGAAGAATCAATTGACTATTAGCTCTGTATGTTACTTTTGGGAACGTTTGCAGGATAAATAATGAAAAATTATTATCCTGAAGAGGGACATACTTTTAAATTAAAACCTCTTCATTTTAGAGGCTAACATTTTGTTACCATAGTAGTAGCGTCTCATCCTTCTTTCACAGTTCTCAAGCCAGTAGCAATAGTCTAATCTAATTCCTTCTTCTTAGTCGTAATCTTTTAATCTATACCCAAGATTACTATTTTTTTTTATTGAATCAAGTCCTTATCTACTTGGAAATCAATTATTAAGTACCGAAAACGTTTACGTAGAAAAAATTTTTCGAAAGTTTCCAAAACTATCTGAGTAACGCCCTCGAACTGAAAATAGATGCTTGCTTAAATCAGGTATACACAGGAAACAGAATATCTGATTTCACTAAAGATGCTGAATTAACAACATACCTAGTGAAATGTTTATATATTAATAATGATATGTGTTGATTCCCTTAAAAGCTGTAATATCTTCCTTCCCAAGGTCTAAGTATTTCTTCCTCCTCTCCCTCATAATTAGAAAAGATAAGACTGCCTTTTATCCACTCTTGCGGACATTTTTGTGGCAAAGAGTAAAAATTTAACACGACTCTTAAGGAGGTATTATTTTTTTTCCTCTCAAAACCATAAAGGGCACCACCTACTAATGGAAATGATGTAAGGTCTCCGTAGACAAGAACATCCCACTGCTTCCTGAAAGCCAACAACTCTTTGTAGAAAGCTAAAATGGAATCTTTATCCTCCACCTGCTGGGCGGCATTAATATGCTGGTAGGAAGGATTTACTTTTATCCACGGAGCTGAGGATGTAAATCCGGCATGTGATTCTGAACTCCATTGAAAAGGGGTGCGGGCATTATCTCGCCCTTGAATTCTAGCCATAGCCAAAAAATGGTCTTCATCAAAGCCTGCCTCCTGCCGCTGTTCATGCCAGGCATTCATAAGTTCTATGTCATCAAATTCTTCAATGGAAGTAAAGGGCACATTTATCATCCCTAGTTCATCCCCTTGATAGATAGTGGGGGTTCCTCTGTAGGCCATGAGGAACATGGCTAATAATTTAGCTGACGCCTTCCAATACTTCTCTGCATCCCCAAACCTGTCTACCATACGAGGAAAATCATGGTTCCCTAAATACAAACTGTTCCAGCCTGTATTTTCCATGGCCTTATCCCATTCTTCGAAAATCCCAATAAATGTTTCAAGTGTCCACTCTTGCCTATCCAATCTTCCCTTAGGGCCATGGTCCAGAAACATATGACCAAAATGAAAGATCATATGTAATTCTCCTCTGTTTTTTCCTACATAATCAGCAGCCATTTCAGAGATTATCCCTACCCCTTCCCCTACTGTCAGCATGTCATATTTACTGATCACTTCCTTATTCATTTCCTGGAGAAACTCATGTACGCGTGGACCATTAGCGTAGACTCTCTCTATTACTTTTCCAAAGTCACTGATATCAGTATCTGCATATTCCAAACGCTTGGAAATTAGAGGGATTACATCCATCCTAAACCCATCTACGCCCTTATCCAGCCAGAATTTCATCATGCTGTACACTTCCTGCCTGACCTTCTGATTCTCCCAGTTTAAATCAGGCTGCTTAACGGCAAAATAGTGTAGGTAATACTCATCTGAGGCCTCATCATATTCCCAGGCACTGCCCCCAAAGAAGGACTGCCAATTATTAGGAGGCCCCCCTGCTTTTCCTTTCTTCCAGATATAGTAATCGCGCTTTTCGCTAGTGGGAGAAGACTTTGCCTCCTGGAACCATGCATGTTCATCAGAGGTATGATTTACCACTAAATCCATCACCAGCTTCATTCCCCTTTCATGGATACCTGCCAACAAACTGTCAAAGTCTTCCATAGTGCCAAACTCAGCCATGATGTCATAATAGTTTCTGATATCATATCCATTGTCAGCATTAGGGGAATCATAGACTGGACTAAGCCAGATAATGTCTATTCCCAGTTGCGCTAAGTAATCAAGTTTACTGTGTATTCCGGGGAGGTCCCCTATTCCATCATTGTTGCTGTCGCAAAAGCTTCTGGGGTAAATCTGGTAAATTACCCCTTCTTTCCACCAACTTCTTTCCATGGCTTAGTTCGTAGTATGTTAAGTAGTCCATTGTAAAAATTGGGAAAGAGCAGCCATCTGTAAGTACCTCCTTACAAGATTACATGCTCTTTCCTACGATTTGGTTTCCCTATTAACCAAAGTCTTTCATACACTCACAGGGAAGTGAGAGGCTTCATGTATAGCGAGTTGAAGTTCCTCTTTCTCCCGTAAAATCCTCTCAGAATTCCAGTCTAGGGTATGGGCGAGATGCTCAATCACCAAATCACCATACTCCCTAACACTGGGTAGGTTAAAATACAGTCTGCCTGATCTTCTGCTAAAAAAGTCCAAGGCCGCATTGACCATTTCATACTTCAGCACAAAGGCTAGTTCTGCCAGTATCAGCTTCACTTCTGCTTCCTCCTCCTGCTGCCTATTCGCTAGCAGTACGATTTCTAAAGACTGCCTACCATAGTTTTCCACCAGATATTTAGCCGTACTTTTAGGTTCCAGGATGCCTGCAGCCTCAAGCTTTTCACTCAAGCTAGTAGAGAACTGAAAGACAGCGTCTACATCTCCAAATTCACCGCCTGATAGTACCAAATGCTGTGTACGGGTTTTCTGACTTCCTTTCTTAATTCTTTTAACTACCAAATCCACTGTCCTTTCTGCCATTTTTCTGTAGCCAGTAAGTTTCCCCCCTGCTATGGATATAAGTCCTGTCTTGGATTCAAAAATTTCATCTTTCCTTGACAGTTCGGAGGCAGACTTTCCTTCCTCATGTATGAGGGGCCTAAGCCCCGCCCAGCTTGACTCTACATCCGCTACCTTCAGTTCTATTTCCGGGAACATGTGATTTACCCCTTTTAGGAGATACTCCACATCTTCTACCAGCGTCCTTGGATTCTCTTTATTCCCTTGATAATCTGTATCTGTGGTCCCTACATAGGTAATCTTTCCCCTGGGGATAGCGAAAATCATTCTCCCATCCGGTACATCGAAATATATAGATTGCTTGACAGGAAGCTTCTCCCATGGGAGTACAATATGAACTCCTTTTGTCAGGTGGAGGCGTTTTTGGGTGAGGGACTTGTCTTTATCTCTGAGTTCATCTACCCAGGGTCCGGCAGCACTCACTATCTGCTTGGCTTTGATATTTATGCTCTTCCCAGTTAGGACATCCTGACAAACTGCCCCTGTGATGTTTCCTTCTTGAGAATAAACAAATGAAATTACCTCTGTGTAGTTAAGGCACACTGCCCCAAAACTACTAGCTGTCTTAAGTACTTCTATGGTGAGCCTGGCATCATCCGTTCTATACTCTGCATAGTACCCTCCTCCCTCTAGCATTTCAGCTTCCAGCAAGGGTTCCTTTTCAAGGGTTTCTTCTTTGGAAAGCATCACGCGCTGGTCTTCTCCCTCTACCCCAGCCAGTACATCATAAACCATCAAACCAGCTGAAGTAGCCAGCTTTCCATAAGTTCCCCCTTTTATTAGAGGAAGCAGCATTTTTTCGGGTACTACTAAATGAGGTGCCAGATTATGAACAATGGCTCTTTCTCTTCCCACTTCTCTTACCAAAGCAATTTCCAACTGCTTAAGGTACCTAAGTCCTCCATGAATCAGCTTAGTAGACCTACTACTGGTTCCTCCGGCAAAGTCCTGCTTTTCAACTAGTAAGGTTTCTAAACCTCTGGAGGCTGCGTCCAGGGCTATTCCTGCTCCAGTAGCTCCCCCTCCTATTACCAGAAGGTCAAAAGTTCTTGAACCAGCTTCGGATAGATAGTCCTTTCTATCCAATGAAGACATTCTTACCATGTAAAATTAGCTCGTGTAATCTTGTCCAAATTTTCTATTCAATTATATAACAATTTCTACGCTAAAACAAAAGACTTAGTAGTCTGTCAATCAGCACGTTACCCACTTCAACGATACCGTAAACGATTTCGGAATGTTTAGCTATTTTATTTCTTGTCTAAATTAGGCATTTTAGTATAAGGAAGTTTGTTAACTGAAAGTCTTTATGCATAAGCGGCAAGTAACTCTGGCAGATATAGCGAAAAAGCTAAATATTAGCACTGCTACAGTTTCCAGAGCATTAAAAAATTACCCAGACATAAGTGATGAAACGAAAAGGAGAGTGCTTGCCTTGGCAAACGAACTTAATTACCGCCCTAATTCTATAGCTGCTGGTCTCCGTAAAAGAGAATCTAAAATCATAGGTGTCATCATACCAGAGATAGTCAATCACTTTTTCTCCAGTGTCATTAAGGGAATCATGGAAGTAGCCTATGATGGAGACTACCGAGTCATGCTTTGCCAGTCTGATGAGTCCTTTGATAAAGAAGTTACCGATGCTAATGCCCTCTTCGCTAGCAGGGTAGATGGCTTATTAGTCTCACTTGGACATGAGACCAAGACCTATGAGCACTTCCTTCAATTTCAAGAATCAGGTATTCCACTGGTTTTCTTTGATAAGGTAGCAGACCAGCTCAAAACCTCTCAGGTCATAGTAGATGATTATGAAGGGGCTTTCCAGGCAGTTTCTCATCTCATCTCAGAGGGCTGTAGCAGTATTGCCCACTTTGCTGGTCCGCTAGTAGCATCTACTTCCAGAAAGAGACTCAATGGATACAAAGATGCACTTGCACACCATGGCATTTCTCTTCGTGAAGAATGGGTCATCCCCTGTGAAGATATTACCCTGGAAGAAGGGAGTGCATTTGTGAATCGCTTTCACAAGGCTAATAATATGCCTGAGGGCATATTTGCTATTACGGATTCTGTAGCTATAGGGGCCATAGATGGGCTCAAAAAACTGGGGTATCAAGTCCCTTCCCAGGTAGCTGTAGCAGGATTTAGCGATTGGAAGATCTCTTCCGTCATTAACCCCTCCCTGACCTCAGTTTCTCAACCTAGTTTTGAGATGGGGACGCTAGCCGCAAAAATTCTTCTGGAAGAAATTCAAAAGTTAAAAGATGAGGAAGAAATAGAAGAGCAGGTGATTACCCTAAAGACTCAATTAAAAATACGAGAGTCTTCCCTATTCACTACTTCCAGGGTGGAGCTTCCTACTCCTTAGGAAAATGCGTCTGGCTTACGTTTCAGTGAGCTTCTCAAGTATAAGTAAGCAACGAACCCACCGAGTAGAGAAACAGGCCATGCCCATATAAGGCCAATGTTCATGATGCCCATAACTACCGTAGCTAAAAATACTACAGCTAATGCCCCTAAGACGTAGCCTATGAACCCATAAGTCACCCATAGACCCACCTTCTGACCTTTTTTGCGCGCTAATCTTCCTAGCCTGTTGGATGTCCAGAATAGCAGGAAAATATCCAGAATAATGACTAAGGCTAAAATGGCATATCTCATAATAAAAAATTGAAGGTGGTTTAGACCGTATTAGAATTACTAATGTTACTCTTTCTGTTTCTCTTTTCCTATCTCAGATAATTTTTCCTCCCAGGAAGCATCTACCATAGATTTACGAGAGAGAAATATCCAGAATCCTAGGTATATGATGCTGCATAGTATCAGGGCTAATAGTACTAATCGGAGGAGAGCTTCATTAGAAAGGGATTCATTACTCCAAATTCTGATTCCCATTCTTACCCCTACCCACACAAAGCCCCAACTTATCAGGGTAAGTAATCGCCAGAAGGCAGGAGAATCCCCTTTTCTTTTGGCTAATTTCCCTATGGGATACAGAGCTACCCCCAGAAAAACAAGTAACGTACCTGAAATGATTACGCTAAACATATGATGATTACCCCTTTTCTCTTCATTTTTTATAAGTAGATAACCTATTCCATCGTTCGCAATATTTACCCTCCTGATTCAATAACAAATACGTATATTCCTGCTTCTATATCTTTGCTTTATATGTAAATACGTTAAGCCCTCATGTTTCATCAAAAAGGTATCTTTGCGCTCTTACTAGGCATACGTAATATACTCATTTTGGGTCTTTTCCTAGGCCAGACGGTACTCTACGGACAGGGGGAACTAAATGTAAAAGTAAGGCGTGAAGGGAGACTTACCTCTTTTCTACAAGCCTATGATAATAAAAAGGCACCTGCTGTTACTTCTGTTAATCAAGAGTTCCCTTTTCTGGAAGAAATGACCAGGGTACGCAAGCTCTACCAAGAGTCAGATACCTATGGGCTGGAGAATGTATTTAACTTATCCTTTGATAGTAAAAAAACAGAGGCAGAGCTGATCAATCAATTGATGCGCTCAGGGGCCTTTGAGTATGTAGAACCTAATTACCAGCGAAAAATTCACGGAACTACCTGGACCCCAACAGATGACTCTACAGCTGTTCAGTGGTACCACCAGTTTATCCAAACTTTTGAAGCATGGGAACTTACCAGAGGGGCTCCCAGCGTAAAAATTGGGATTATTGATACAGGACTGGACTATGACCACCCTGAATTTGAAGGTCAACTAGCAATTAGTACGAGAGAAGATGCAAATGGGAATGGCAGATTTGAGCCATGGCCAGTGCAGGAAATACGCAATGGGCTTTCAGGAGATTTTGACGGACTAGACAATGACAATAACGGATTCATAGATGATGTTACCGGCTATGATTTCACAGATCAGGTCAGGAGCCCTTTCTTTGGGGATTACCTAGATCCCGACCCCGACCCTTTAGATGATAATAACCATGGGACTCAGGTAGCTGGTGTAGTAGGCGCTAAAGCAGATAACCAGATAGGGGGGGTAGGGATAGCTCCTGACTGTAAGCTAGTAGTTTTGAGAGCCTTTAGTGCCTTAGGACTGGGGAATGACAATGATATAGCCAGGGCTATTGTGTATGCGGCTGATAATGGGATAGATATTCTGGTTATGAGTTTTGGGGACTCTTTTCCCTCCCTTACTATGCAGCAAGCCATAAAATATGCCTATGACAGAGGAGTGGTAATGGTTGCATCTGCAGGAAATGGAACGGGTGATGATCTTCACTACCCTTCTGGTTTTGATGAAGTCATCTCCGTATCCGGGACTATCTTTGATGAGGATAGAAATGAAGAGCTTTTCTGGCCTATCAGTAGCTTTGGGGTTACGGTGGACCTGGCAGCTCCTGCAGAAGATATATTTACCACCTTCCTGAGAGAAGAGGATGAGTCAGGCCAAACACAAGCTTTTGGGAGAATTCAGGGAACCAGCTTTGCCGCACCTATGGTAGCTTCTGCTGTGGGACTCTTATTTTCTCTGCGGGGGAAGTTTTCTCCCAGGCAAGTACAGGGAATGCTAGCTTCTACGGCGGATGATGTCAGCTTTGAAGGCTGGGACCACTTTACTGGAGCAGGAAGACTAAATGTATTTAAGCTACTGAGTTTTTCCGGTTCAAGTACCGCTGAAATCCTCAGTCCTTCTAATGATCAAGGCTCATTTGAAGATATGGTGGTGATCACAGGTTCTGCCTTGGATCCTGAGTTTGAGTCCTTCAGTCTAAGCTGGGAGGTAGGGGTAAATGGCAATGAGGACTGGACTACCCTACTTGAAGCCCAACCCTATCAGGTCAATGCGGATACCCTTGCGGTGTGGGATGTCTCAGCGCTTGAAGATGGAGAATACACCTTAAGGTTAGTCATCAATAAAACTGATGGTAGTACCCTGGAGGACAGGAATAGGTTTGTGCTGGACAGAACTGCCCCTGAGGTAAATATCAGCCTGGCAGCAGATAGCTGGGATAATGAGAAAAGAAAAATTCTCATCAACTACCGCAGTGATGACCAGGCCCTGCATACCTTACACTACAGAAGAATAGGAGAAGTCAATGAGAAGACCCTCCCTTTTGATGATTTTACTAGAAATGGACACTTCCTCTTAGGGAGTGAAAACCTTAGCCCTGGAGAATATGAAATGAAGATTTCAGCTACAAACAGGGCAGGTCGCACAGGGGAGTCAGCTCCTTTCACTATAAATTATACGCCTTCCATCATTCCTATCCATGGATACAGCTCCCTGAATTATAGTCTCCCCAACGGGAGATATCTCCCGGGAACCTATGATTTTGATAAGGATGGTTTACAGGAGGTTATTTTCAGCAAATATGACCGAAGCCTAAGCCCCGGGAAAATCTTTATCTATGAGTTTAATGGGAGTCAGTTTATAGCTGTAGATTCTCTTACCTTTAAATCCAGACTTCTTCCTAAAGATGTAGGGGATACGGATCAGGATGGATTACTAGAACTATTCTGTTCCGTCAATGACTCAAGTTTTTTAGTAGAACAGTTAACTGAAACAGCTTTTCCTTCTGAAATCATTTATGAGAATGTGGGAGATACCTTATTTGCAAGCAGAATGGCTGATATTACAGGTGATGGGGTGCCGGAGCTATTCTATAAAAACTTCAGGGATCACTTTGTCTACCAACGTTCAGGAGAAACCTTTACGGAATTTCTTCGATTAGCAGATATTAGTCCGGATTATAGGGGATCAGTAAGCCCCAGAATAGTGGTAGAAGACTTTGACAATGATGGGGGTCCAGAAATGATATTTGGAGACTTTGATGGAGACTTAATAGGATATGAATACAGAAATGGGGTGCTAGAACAGCATTTCCTAAACATAGCAGGGTTATCAAAGTCAGGGAATTATGTAACAGCAGGGGATTTTGATGGAGATGGCCAACAAGAGTTCCTGGTAGCTTCTCATACAGAAAATAACCGTAATGTAGACCAGGAAAGGGATACGCCCTTTTGGTGGATCAGAATTTTTGATATAGGAAGTGCAGATACGCTGGAAAGCCGTTGGGAGACTTACCTTTATGACAGGGATAGTGAGGTATTCAATGAGGCTACCGCCCTAAACCTGGACAATGATCCGGCAGAAGAAATTCTCTTTACCAATTTTCCCAGAGCCATCATCATAGAATTTGAGGAATCACTAAATGATTTCCAGGTCAAATGGTTTTTTAAAGAAACCCTGGGAACTCACCATGTCACGGGAGATTTTAACAATAACGGCCTAACAGAATTTGGGATAGGAGATCCTGCTGGTAGAAGTATGGTCATGTTTGAGCAAAATGCATTCATCCAGGGACCAGCTACTGTTAATTCTCTCCAAGGGGAAGTACTAGGGCCTACTTCCATTAGCCTTAGCTGGCTAGCAGTCTCCTCTGCCAGCAGGTATAGGATTCTCAGGATCAATGATCCCTTTACCAATCCTTCAGCAGATACCTTAGCAGAAATTACCGGAACACGTTTTACTGACCTAAATCTTTTACAGGAGGAGGAATACGCTTACCAGATTATATCCCTAAACCCATCCCTCACTCCTACCGAGAGTGGGCTAGGAAATGTAATTATCCTAAGGCCCCATTCCCTACCCAGGCTAGACAGTGTAGGAGTTATCAGAGCTAATCAACTGGCCCTTTATTTCTCAGAACCCGTGGAGGCCCGAGAGGGGGATAAAGCACGTTTTTTACTAAATGGTAGTAGCACACCTATCAGCTTAATTGCTAAGGCCCAAGAAGATAATGTCTTACTCCTGGGGTTTTCGGAAGATTTTGTAGAAGGCATACAGACCATAGCAGTGGATTCCAGCTGGAGGGATAAGTGGCTAGCACCCATTAACCCTTCTTTTAGTAGCCTCCCCTTTACCTACACCCGCGCTGTTCCTGAAAACCTGATTTTAACCAGATGGGAGATAGGTTCTGATAAAGAGGCCCTGCTTTTCTTCAGTCAGGCTGTGGATCCTACTACTGCCCTGGATACGCTTAATTATAGTCTCAGCCCCGTTGGGACTATTACAGGTATAGATTTAGTAGGAGAAGATGATGATGCCGTTAGGATTACTATTACGGAGGCCAGGATAGGTGCATTAGGCTATCCACTTACCATCACTGTAAATGATGTATGTACCCTGGAAGGAGTTTGTATTTCAGAGGAGGCTAATACAGCTACTTTTTCTTCTAATAAGGAAGACTTGAGTGAAGTATTTGTCTATCCTAATCCAGTGAGAAAACATACTGCTTTTGAGGGTGTTAGATTTGCTAACCTCACCCAGCAGGCGCTAATAAAAATATACACAGTATCCGGTAGGTATGTAAATGCTCTGGAAGAAACTGATGGAGATGGGGGGTATGAATGGGATTTACGTGATGTGGGAAGTAATAGGATTAAACCCGGCATCTATCTCTTTCACGTAAGTACTAATAAGGAGGGAGTAGAAGACTTTGTAGGTAAATTCTCCGTAGTGGAATAATAATTGACGGCTTGAAAGAAAGCAGAAACTTCTTTTGATAATCCTTTTGGGTTAATCCCTAAATTTGAGAGATTACTGTTTCAGTAAAATTACATCTGCGTAAATCATTAACATGGCCAAAACCTCCATCAAGTACCTGGACCCAGTAGTAGTTAGCAAGCTAAAGAATATTGAAATTAAGGCAAGGCTGATTGTAGAAGGCTTCATCACAGGCTTACATAAAAGTCCGTACCATGGCTTCTCCGTAGAGTTTGCAGAACACAGGCCCTATAACCTGGGTGAGCCACTGAGAAACATTGACTGGAAGGTATTTGGGAAGACAGATAAACTATTCTCCAAAAGGTATGAAGAGGAAACTAACCTGCGCTGCCAAATAGTCCTGGATGTAAGTGACTCTATGCGCTACCCACAGAAGCTAAAAGGCTACCAGGGAGTAAGTAAACTTGAATATGGTGCCTACCTTTCAGCCGCCCTCCAGTATCTCATGATGGGCCAACGAGACGCTGCTGGCATGACCCTTTTTGATGAAGAAATCAGCTTTTATGCCCCCGCTAAGGCTAAGTATTCCTGGCTGATCCCCATGTATAAAAAGCTGGAAGAAGTAGTTCAGCAGGTAGAACTGTTTACACACAAGACAGCTACAGCCAAGGTCCTTAACCAAATAGCGAAGAAGTTCAATCGCCGCTCTTTTGTGGTTCTCATTACTGACCTGTTTAACCAACAAGAACAGACAGAACTACTATTTAAGGCCCTTCAGCACCTCCGCCATGAACGGCATGAAGTTCTGGTCTTCCACCTCCTGGACCGCAAGACAGAGCAAGAGTTTGAGTTTCCCAATAGGCCTGTCATTCTCCAAGACTTGGAGAGCGGAGAAAAAATAGAGGTGAACCCTCACCAGATCAGAAAACAGTACCAGCACAACATCAAACACGCCAACGCTCGCTTCAAGCAGAAATGTTATGAGTTTAATATCTCGTTTGTAGAGGTGGATATTAGAACCCCCTATGACAAGGTACTTACTGACTATTTACTGAAAAGAAGAAGCATCAAATAGCAATAATTTAACTTAAGCCCAACTCGTTAAAGGGATATGAAATTTATTTTCACCCTACTCTTAGCTTGCTCTTTCACCTACTCCTACTCCCAAATGATGAACAGCCGCTCCGGTATGGTGTCCACCTCCGAAGATGCCAGGTCACATTTTCAACAAGGATATCAGGCGCTGCAATCTAAGCTCTATAAGTCCGCCAAAAGCTACTTCCTAAGATCCACTCAAGCAGACCCCAAGTTTGTGGATGCCTTAGATTATCTGGCAGAAACTTACCGAGACTTATCCATGCTGGATAGCACCATCTTCTACTACGAAAAATCTCTCAAGATATACCCCCGTAATCTCCTTACTCACCAGAACCTGGCGGCTGCCTATCAGCTAAAGTCAGAGTATAATGCGGCTATTCTCCAGTATAAAAATCTGCTACTGTATTATCCTGGCTACCCAGAAGCTTTCTACGGTATGGCCCTTTCCTATTTTAACCTGGCAAAATACGATGAGGCTCGTGTATACAGTGAGAATGCCATGAGGAGCTATCTCTCAGGTGGGAGAAATGAAAATGCAGCCGATGCCAGGATGCTGGCAGCCAGGTGCTACCTGGAACTAAATGAGAATAAGACCGCCTTGAAATATTTTAATGTTAATAAGAAGTATTTCAAAGAAAAGCCTATTTTCCATTATTATAAAGGGTTGGCATATTTAAAGATGGAAAAGGGGAAAGAGGCAAGATCGGCTTTTGACAAAGCCACAGAATTAGGGTTTGAGGTTCCTTCCCACATCCAAAGCCGACTGGAATTTTTACTTTCCAAATCCTGATTGTTTGGTAAAATATATCTGCTATTTCTTATTGATCTCCTTCCAACTGATGGGGAGTGGGGTTCTTCCTGCCCAGCAGCTAAAAGCTCATTTGGTTGTCCCTCAGACTAACCCTCAGGGAGAGCGTAGCTTAGACATGAGCAGATATCCCCGCTTCCATGTAGTCCTACAAAACACAGGAGATTTCCCCCTTAACATCTGGAAAGACTGGAACTCCTGGGGGTACTATAATTTATCCCTGATATTTTCTAGCCCTGATACCAGCTTTAAGATTCAGAAGAAGAACCCCAAAACCTGGGATGGGGATTTTGCAGACTATTGGACTATCTTACCGGATGAGCATCTAGTGTTAGAAATAGATATGCGAGCGGGCCTTTGGAAAGGAATCCCTGACTTATACGGGGAGACCCTGTCTGGAGAAATTTCCGCTGTATATGAGAATAAGCCAGACGCCCTTGCATCTGAGTTTGGGATATGGACGGGAAAGCTCAGCA
>JBCCLI010000028.1:0-28393 GCA_039026975.1 Bacteroidota bacterium
CCTTACTTCAATACCGGAAGAAGGTATTACGGTATCCTCAACTACAAAGCCACTCGAAACATAGAGTTTTGGGTACGCTGGGCCCAGAGCCGCTTCCATGAACAAGCGTCTGTAGGCTCCGGCCTCAACCGCATAGAGGGAAACACCCAGTCAGAGCTGAAGCTGCAGGTGAGGGTTAAGTTTTAGGGGATAGCTCCATGGGAGCGGAAACTAGGTAGATCAGTTCCAGAGATTATAAAAGCCTCCTAGAGGCGACACCAATCAGGAATATTAGATTACGCCCTTACAAGGCTTAGATTAGATGTGGGGTATTCTAGCCGAGATCTTAGCCATACGTGCTTTATCTATTCTTAAGAAGAGCAAATGATGGGATATAACACAAAGTGTTCAAAATTGATATTGAAAATGTTAACCTGGGTGTTAATCCTTTCGGTGGAAGGCCTAAGCTGTCAGCTTAATGATAGGCGTGCAACTGGAAAGGCCTTACCTACTTCTCTCCCAATTGAGGATTCAGTTTCCGCTGAATCTACTCTGAAGGATAGTCTTCAAAAAGATGAGATTTCGGATTTAGCCTTCAAGTCTTTATTTATCCCTGATTCAACTATCAATAGCAAGTTAATGCTAGAGAATCCTAATACTTTCTCTACTTATCTGTCAGACCAATCTGAGCTTACTTTGTTAGAGAAGGTTCGTACTTCGCCAAGGCTTACTATTTCTAAGTAAGAGTGGAGAAGAATACCTATTTGCCTATTTCTATGAAGGAAACTCTAGCCTAGTATTCAGTTACTTTGAGATTGGCATTAACTCAGGTGAGGAGAAATTAACTTCTCTATCCCATATACAAACGGAAGAGGAATCTTTTCAAACTGAAAGTGGAATAGGGATCGGGACCTCTTTAGAAGAACTTATTTCAAAGAAAGGGCAAAGTTTTAGGTTGGAATCTGATTCTCTATTTGGTATGTATTATATGGGGCCGGAGACCAATTTTGTGAAGAGATATCGTATGCTTAGCTATGAGATGAGGGCCTTTTTTAAAGAAAGAGAGATCAACAAACTGCTATTTGGATTTACCTATCCTTGAAGGTGTTTAACATCTTCCTTAGCTTTTTTAGAGAGTAAAAGTGGGATGAGGTTGTAAATATATGCTTCAAAAAGGGCCAAGCATAATATCCAAGGGCCCTGAGGTTCTCGAAAAGGATTTTGAAATTTTCACCTTTCTTTCTGTTGATATAATCCACCTCAGGGGAGGGAATACCATGGACCGGCTGCTTAAGCTGCCGAATGCTTTCAGGGAGAATACGCATATACTCCTGCATAAGGACGCGATACTTTACTTGTAAAGCTGGAGAATAGCTCCGTAGGAAGGGTATTTGACTAGAAATGATAGAAGTAATGCATCAGCCACGGAGAGGTGGCAGGTAAATACTAGCTATTTAGGGTAAGATATGCTTCTTACCTTTCTTTCAGTTGATACAATGGACCTCAGGCGGAGGTAGTAAGGGCTCAACATCATATGCCTATAACTTCCATCTGATACCGCATTAGTACCCCACACTCAGCCCGCCATTTACCGCTATTCCCTGCCCAAAGAAGAGGCCTGTGATGTTATCCGTCTGTAGGAGGAATTGAAGAGAGCCTCTATCTCCAAAAGGGAGTATCACCCCCCCGCTAGCACCTAGGCCATACCTGTCCAGCCCACCACCGTACATATTCACGCCCAACATAAATCTATTTCTCCACTGTTTATAGTAAGCTAGGTTGAGAAGAGGAATGTCAGATACATTCCCATAGCGCGTAAGGCCGGAATGGAGAGAGACTACTCCGTAGGCTGTCTCGTCAAAATGATAGAAGCCGGATAGGTGTACACTCCCAGCTAAGGGGCTGGAGGTGGTCCCAAATTCTTCAGTTGGAAAGAAAAGATTGGTTAGGGTATCTGTAGGGTCCAAAGAGGTCTCTTCATCTCCAATAGAAATGATATTCTCCACTTCTAGCCCTTCATAGCTAAAGTTTACAGTATTATTCCTAATTCTCCCGTCCCAGCTGATGAATCCTAAGTCAAGGGCAGCCACATGCACTTCCCATTTCTCACTTATGCGGTGGGTAATTCCCAGGTCTATGCCAGCCCCATACCCATCTATGCCGTCCGTTCCAGTATCAAACACCTCATATACACTAGCCACGTCTACGCGTATCCCATCTGCTTCTGTGAACAGCTCGTAAGATAGATCATCATAAAAACTGGCTCTTTCTCCCAGTAAAAATTTAGCTCTAATCCCCAGGCGGGTTTCCCCAAAATCAAAAGCTGTCCCCAGAGAAATCTCCTGATATCCCCAGTCTCTCAGTTGTAGAGATTCATCAGAAACAGACTGACCTGCGAAAAATGCATTGCCTTTCAGGAGGAGGGTAGCAGTTTCAGGTGTATTTAAGTCAAAAAATAGCTGATCTACTGTCTTAAATCCTATAGAGACAGGTAATTCTCCCATGTAAGTCTGAGCCAGTATATGGATGTCTGTCCCTAGCTGCACCAGGTTATCACCATCTCTCAGCTCTGCCAGAATCTCGTCTTCTACTTCTGAGCTTAAGGTATTACCATCCTGAAGGATTCTGTCTACCCGAAACCCATTGGTGTTAAACCAGAACTGGGCATCTGCGCTGAGGGCAGCATACTCATAATCTCCCCGACCTAGGAGAGCAGGTTGGACGGTGGTAGGAATACTGGCCCAGGGAGCATGCCTGAGTTGTAGCCGCATCTGGCTAAAAAGAGGGGAAGCACTGCTACCTATGATCAGCAAAGCATATATATATCGGAGCATGGAGATTAATTGTTAAAACGATAATCAAAATTGCCTACTAACCTTCCGTTAAGGGTGTAGTCTGCGTAGAGTTGAACGGGAGTCCCTGAGGGGCGAGTATCCATGATATACCTAAAAATGATAAAGGCGCCCTGTTCTATCCACAGGTTCAGTTCCTCCTGGCTAAAAGTTCTTTCTAAGGTAGACTGGGCCAGGGTTTCTACTCTTCCATTAGCTGTAGGAACGCCTGGAGAAATGGTCTGGCCTTGTAGGAGAACCCCCAAGGGAGTGAAGTTTTCATCGTAAATAGTAGCTTCTACTACTGCCTCCAGGGGAAACTGGTTTTCAAACAACAGCCGTAAACTTCCTGACTGGATTCTACCAGCGTCAGTACTACCGAAATCCACCTCTGAGGTATCTGTTAATATGAGGGAAGCTACTTGCCCTTCCAGCGGAAGGTCTAATTCAAAAATGGCTCTTACCTCGCTCTCATTAGTGGCAAAATTATCCAACTCAGCAGGGACAGCGTTTTGGTTGTAAATGACATCCACATTATAAGCGAGTTGGTCCGGCACAGCAGAGATGACCTGTTTCAGGTTACTGTTAGCCGTAGTAAAGGAGACCCTTTCTTCAGTGATGCCGAAGGTGTCAGGCAGTACTAATCTATCCAGGAATACCGGAGAATTCAACGGAGCCCCCGTTAATCCGAGCCTGAAGCCTTCCTGGGATTTTACTGCCTCTAAAGAGACGATGCGTACTTCCAGCTCCATCCCTAACCCATTCTGGATAATCAGTTCTGCACTTGGCCGTTCCAAGTCCAGGCTTCCTATGCTGAGGTCTTGAAAAGCGTCTATATCTACCGTACCAGAATATTGGTCAGTTCCCGTCCCAAAATAGCCTTCTACATAGGAGGGCGTAACATTTTGGAGGGTGTAAGAAAGAAAGACAGAATCTTGCTGGTCTATGCTTACCTGTTTTCCTGAGAATATCAGGTCTATGGTGTAAGACTGTGCGAGAGAGTTGGTTCTGGTTCCATCAAAGGTGAGATCCATTAAGTACCCCGATAAATCTTCCAGTTGGTTGAAGGTACTTAGGCCTCCTGGCGGAGCTGGATTGAGCTTTGCTGAGATGGAGGGGATATCTCCGTTTAGGGTCGTAGAGGGTAAGCTGTAGGTAAAGGCTATGGTATCTTCTATGGTGCTGAAAAGTGTAGCATCTATACTTCCCGTTTCCAGGAGGATATTAGTGAGTTCCAGGTCAGCGAGATCCCCTGAAAATGCATAGACAAGAGGAGTAGTATCTTGCTGAACCGTCTGGGTAGGGAAGATAGCTGTAGCTTCCTGCGCCCGTAATTTAGAGACAGTGAGCCTAACCTCTATATAGTCATTGGTATCTATGGGGATGGAAGCTCCCCCGATAATGTCCAGGTTAGTAAGTTCAGCCGTAATGCTGCTTTCTATCGTTTGTCCCCCCAGGTCAAACACCTCCTGAGCAGAATCTCCCGCTAGAATCAGGGGGAAGTTTCCTGTGGCTATAGGTGTTTGCAGGGTCGTATTTTCCAGGGTGTAGTCTATGTTCCTAATCCCTAAGGGAAGCTGGTTAAGAATGGTCAACTCCATTTCTCCGCTGTCTAAGACGGCAATTTCAAATAGCTCGCTGGCATCTATCTGGATAGCGCCTGAGCTAAAACCGTTTTGGTCTGGGACAAAGGGGAGGGTAGCGCCCTGATTCAAGAGGATAAGTGTCCCTAAAGAATTGCCGTCTGCTATTAAGCTTCTAGCTAAATCCGCCAGGGTAATCCGCTGTGTGATGGCCTGAGGGGCCAGTTCGAATGTACTTAGGTCAAAGTTTTGGATAACAGAGGTATCTGGTATACGTAGAAATTCCTCCAGTTCTGCCCTGAGGAGGGTATCTCTAAAGACTATGCTCAGAAATCCGGTACTATCTTCACTAATGAGGGTACTATCCGTGATGGCATCTCCTATGGTTACGCTACTGGTAGCTATAGGCGTGAGCAGATCCGCATCCCAGCTAAAAGATTCTGTAGGATCAAACTTACATGACTCAAAAAGGAGGAAGCCTGACAAGGCGATGGTTACAGTAATGAGTAGGTATTTCAATGGTTTGGATTTAGTTCGGAACCTAGTATATAACGTACTCCTTGGTAAAATTGTGTATGTGGAATGTTGGATTATCCCAATCCTAATGAGTTTTGGACAAGTTAATGCAAAAAAATAGCCGGTTTACAGACGTAAACCGGCTGGAGATGACAAGTATCTGTTCTTACTTATTGTTCTTCAGATATTCCTGAACCATATCTGAAGGGACGATTTCTTCCTTAAAGTAGTATGACCCAGTATCAGGGTTCTTAACGGCTACCATTACTTTGGTAAATCCTTTACTTTTACTTTTATCGCGGAATCCCGCTACAGTTTTCTTAGCCATTACGTCCTATTATTTAATTTCTTTATGGATAGTATATTTCTTGAGAATAGGGTTGTATTTCTTCAACTCCATTCTTGAAGGCGTGTTCTTTCTATTCTTGGTAGTGATATAGCGAGAAGTCCCAGGCATACCCGAATCCTTATGCTCAGTACACTCCAGAATAACTTGTATTCTATTAGCTTTACCTTTTTTCGCCATTTTTTATATCTCCTTTATTGGCTTGCAAATGTAATGATAAATATAGGCATATCATAGCGCTACTAAAATTATTCTTCCTAATGAAGGTTGCAATCATAGTGCGGTATTTCTACTAACAGACATTTCTATCCGTTCAGCACTTCCTCTTATTCTGCCAACTGCAAAATTTGTCAGTTTTTAGGCTAAAAATGCACCCAAAACACAATTTATCCGTATATAATACTGTTTTTCTTGTGGTGATAGTAGATTATCAAGAGAAACTGACTGCTTGCCGAATAGCAAAGCAACTAACCTAAGCATTTACTTTATTTATTGTAAGAAGTTCGTTTCGACGAGTTACGATCATTTGTCGTATTGGTCGATATTGAACACAATAAAGATGAAGTTACATACTGGATGTTTCATCCATTAAGTATAAAGAGTAAGGCTTTTAAGTTGACGTTAGGTGTCAGTATCTCAGATTTGCGTACTGGCACCTTTTTTTATGGGCGTACATTTCTATTCATCTTCTACAGGCCCATTACATCATTCTACCCATTAGAAAACCTCTACCCTGTAAGCAACATTCATAATTTACGTATAAGCTAAATGTATAAGCAGGAAATACTATGTATTCCTCAGTTTGGAATTATTCTTGTGGATGTAAACTTGACGTACCCATGCAGAATTTCAGCCTGAATATTGCTTTTCAGGTCTTAATTAGTTTATTATACAGTCTAATTTATTGCAGACCGGATTCCATGAGTAAAAAGATTCTATGGTTCCTAAGCCTAAGCATTCTTTTCTTTGCCTGTGAAAATGGAAATGTTGATCTTGATAATGGGGGGGACCAGCCGCTTAATGTAACGATAGATGGTATGCTTTACCAGCTAAGCCCAGGGGGATATGAAAATGTAGCCCTTGAGCAAGGCCTCCATAATATTGTGATCAGGGATGCCAATAATGAAGTTCTTAAGGAAAGCAGATTTACAGTCATCCACGGCGGGCTACTAAATATTTCAGAAACAGATTACTATATCTGGACAGATTTGTATGGTGATCCGGGGTTACGTGAAAGTAAACTGAAGGAAGATTGGGTGCAGATAGGTAAGAAAAAGTTTTTTGGTGATTTTATTCAGCTTCCTAATGATGAGCTATATATAGAGAAGCGATGGGATTATGGCCTTTCGGACGACTTCCCTTCTGACCTTCTTGGTTGGGAGCCTACAAGTGAGAAATATATCATTCGTTCTAAGCTATATAGGGTATACAAACTCACAGAAGCGTACGAGGCCCTGGTAGAGGAAGCGCCGCCTACTCCTTAAGATATATATAGTAAGCCATTCTATATGATAGGCCCAAGATCAAAATCATTTCCTATTAAAAATGGATTCTGTCTCATTTATCCTGATAAGCTGGAGATAAACCAAGAGGATTTACTAGGGAAGCTGGAAAAGTTTCTCTATAGTAAAGGGGTTAAAACAAGAGTTCTGCTGTATATGGGTCTGGTATTGGTACTACTGATTGCCTTCCTGATTTCTGTTTCCATAGCTAATTATTTCCTTTCGGCTTTTTTTCTCGTTCTATCGGGCGCTACCGTGGTGTTCTTACTTAAAAATAGAAAGCTCTCTCTGGCAACAGAAATCATCAGAAAAAATATTCAGCAAGTAACTTATAAGGAACCGCTAGCAGGAGTTAGCCGGGCTATGTTTTTGATTACCTTCACAGAGGAAGGGAAGACATACTTAAAGAAACTCCAGCTTCCCCCAAACTCCCAGCAAGGACAAATGGTGGCCCAAAGTGCCTTCCTCATGATGCGGGATGAGGGGCTTATTCAGCAGTAATCTTTGCCATGCTTCTCGCTAATACCTCCCAAATTAGGCAAGCAGATCAGCTCCAAATAGAAGCCTATCAGTATCCGGGAATTCTCCTGATGGAAACTGCCGGCCGCTTAACAGCTGAGAGAATCTGTGAGAGATTCCCTTCTCATCAACCTTTTATCCTATTAATAGGCCCGGGAAATAATGGAGGAGATGCGTGGGTGATAGCCAGAATACTCCACCTAAAGGGCTATGCCATTCACCTAATTTGCTCCCATACGCCGGAGCGGTACACAGGAGATGCGCATATCATGTACCAGATAGCTGAAACGCTAAACATCCCCTGGAAGCAGTTTGATGCTGGAGAGGTGGAAGAGGCCCTAGCTGGGTTTCAAGTACCCCCTGTCCTGATTGACGGATTATTAGGCACAGGGGTGCAATCAGCTTTGAGGGGGAGGATAAAAGAGGTAATCTCATTTTTCAGAGAGAAAGACTTAACCACCCTGGCTATAGATCTACCTTCCGGGATAAATGCAGACTCAGGCTGTGTCCTAAATGAGGTACTCCCAGCAGAGACTACGTATACCTTCCAGCTTCCTAAGGTATGTCATACAGTTACGCCTGCCGCGCTGACTTGCGGTAGGGTGGAGGTGCTAGACATAGGTATTTTCCCTGAGGTAATTCAGCAGCTTGGGATCCAGAGAGAATGGCTAGATGCTAAGTGGTTTCGAGAGAATATTCAACAGCCAAGGTCAGATAGCCATAAAGGGAGTATGGGGCATGTCCTGCTTGTAGGCGGGAGTAAGGCTTATGGAGGTGCCATTTCCCTCTCTGCCATGGGGGCTATGCATGCGGGAGTAGGCTTGTGTACTTGTGCCAGCGTGGAGGTGAATCGTTCCATGCTATTATCACACTGTCCTGAAGCTATGTTTCTGGGGCTGGGGGAGGAACAGAATATTGGTAAGCAGCACATCAGCCTGCTTGAGCCTGTTCTCAAGAAAAAGAAAGCAATCTGTATAGGTCCCGGAATGGGAGAAATACCTAAAACAGCTGCATTTCTGGCAGACTTCCTACCCTTGGTAGCAGTTCCCGTAGTGCTGGATGCAGGGGCCTTATCAGCTATGGCTACTAACCCTCATCTGTGGGAGGTACTGCCAAACCAAACCATTGTCACTCCACATCCGGGAGAAATGCGACAGCTCATGTCAGAAGCGGATGTGATTCATAAAAGGCTGGAGTGTGCGGAGAAGTTAGCTAGGGAAAAAGGATGTGTAGTGGTCCTTAAGGGCCAAGGGACTATCATAGCGGGGCCAGAAAGGACATATGTAAACGCTACAGGTAATCATGGTATGGCCTCTGGAGGTACGGGAGATGTACTTACAGGCATCATTGGCTCTTTTCTGGCGCAAGGGTATCCAGCTGAGACAGCAGCTGCCCTGGGGGCGTATATACATGGGAAAGCCGGAGATCTGTTAGCAGAGAAAGTCCATCAGCATGGGGTGTTGGCTTCTAGCCTTGCACAGCAGATAGGGCCTGCCATACAATCCCTTATGCAGCAGTGAGCGGGTAGCTTATTATAGAATTAGCAGTAGGGGTACTCCTCGTAAGGAGAGTTTCAGAGAAGTAGCCTCAGTCCTCCCAGCTAAGTTGAAGGCCGTCATATGCAAGGAATACATTGTCAGGAAGCTGCCTGGCTATCTCCTCATGTTTACCCAGTAAATGACTGATATGTGTAAGATAGGCTCGTCTAGGGCTTAGCTGGGCTATGACTTCCAGGGCTTCACTGAGGGTTAAATGAGAATGGTGAGGCTTGATTCTTAAGGCATTCAGCACCAGGGCATCTAGTCCTTCCAATAACTTCATGGAGGATGGGGGGATAAGCTTAGCATCCGTTACGTAGGCAAAGTCTCTTACCCGGAACCCTAATACTTCCAGGCCACCATGCATGACCGGGATGGGAAGGAGGTTAATATCTCCCACCTGGAAGCTACAGTCGGAGAAAATCTCTTCCAGTAGCAGCTTGGGGATACCCGGATAATCCTGATTCTCAAAAATGTAATAGTATTCTTTGTGGAGGTGGGTAATGGTATCTTGATTAGCATAGATCTTCATGGGCCGTCTGAGGTGATAATTGAAGGCGCGCACATCATCTAAGCCAGCTGTATGATCTTTATGCTTGTGGGTAAACACAATGGCATGAACTTCCTGAACCCGATTAGCTAACATTTGCTGACGGAAATCTGGCCCTGTATCAAAAACCAGGGTGGTATCACCTGAAGATAATACACCGGAGGTTCTCAAGCGTTTATCCCGAGGGTCTGTAGATTGGCATACTTTACAGCCACAGGCTATCACAGGTACTCCTTGAGAAGTTCCTGTGCCAGTAAAGGTAAATTTCAAGATGCTTCAGCTTTGATTTTAGTAACCAGGGAGGTATGAGCTTCTGACAATAGCTCCATGTTAAGAGGCAACTGACGGATAACTTCCGCTAAGGCCTGGACCTTGCTTTCTACCGGATGGAATTTATTAATGACTACCGTTCTTTGCTCCTGCACTATGCAGTAGCCCCCTTTGAAGTTTCCTTTCTCATATCTCACAAGATAGCCCTGATCCTGGAGAATGGCCTGTAGTTTCTCCTGTGTACTTTTAGTCAATCGCATGTGCGAATATAGAGAGCTAATGGTACTCCATCAACCTGTTGAGGCTACCATTTTCTCACCCTTATCCAGGGACGGTCAAAATTTTTAAACCTGGGCTTGGAAGAAAACAGCTTTCCCCAGGAACTGGGCTTGTAAAGCACATCTGTTCTGAATATTTCCAGTTCATCTTTCTGGTGATAATGCAAGTAGGGATGAATGTCTTCAGATCGTAGTTCAGTATAATAGGTCCTGGTGGCTTCTATTTCACTTTCAATTTTGCTGGCAGGATACAAATGGCTATCTATGATATGAATTTCTACTTCCTCCTTACCTATATGTTCACACCTGTTTAGTAACTCCACCAGATTAGGGAAGTATTGAATAACATCATTTAGGATAATAAGATCATAGGTATCAGCAGGAATAATGTCTTGAAACACATCTCCATACAGAAACCGTAGCCCAGGTGCCTGGAAGACCCTGGCGGCCTGCTCTAGTAAAAACATACTTATGTCCAGTCCGTCTACCTCCACATGTTCTCGCTGAGCGAGCTGAGCAGAGAACCAGCCATTTCCGCAGCCTAAGTCCAGAATTTTTAAGGGGCCTTTTTCTTTCTTATCCAGGTATTTCTGAAAGCGCTTGAGGCTTTTCTGCCGTAGCTTCCACTCTTCAATGTGCCTATTATAGGCAAAGGTTTCAGGTAATGCTTTTACCTCAGCATCACTGTAAATCCGATGGTCTCTATTACAAAACTTTTGAAAGGCAAATACAAAATCTGGCTCTACTTGAGCCTGGGTCAGCAAGCGTACCTCATTTTGGATATGCTGAGTATACTTTTCCATAATGAGCAAGTTTTGGATACGTTATGGTTATGGGTATCAGCAACTTGTAGGTTGGTGATCATTATAATTTTTTTTCTAAATATTGCAAATTTTCGTAGAGAATAATTTAACGCCCTTTTACAGCTGAGAAAAAAAGTTTTCTGTAAACTTTATAGAGAATTCCTATAACTTAGCTATCGTTCAATCACTTAAGTCGCAACCCTAAGAATCATCCCTACATGAAAACCGGAAATCTGCTCGCTGAACTATTTCTTATAGGTACAGGGACAGCTATAGTCGTTTTTCTTGCTTTATTCATTGTTTTTGGTGCTAATATGGAGCTGGTCTCCGACCCCGAACGTTATCTGTATTTTGGAAATGAAGGTATAGCGCTTACCGTCCTCATAGGTCCCGGGGTATTTTGCTTGCTTGGCGTGGTGGTAGATGCTTTGGCCTTCACGGTTTTTCTGCCTTGGGAACAAAGCTTGCGGAAAGCTTTCCAACCTAAAGGGCAGAGAACTTCCCCACAGCGGAAAAGAAGCACGGACTTTTACAAACAAGTCATGAACTATATCTTGGCTGGAGATAAAACAGCGTCTTTGGCTACTCAGATAGTAGAGAACCAAAGTAAGATAAGGTTGAGTAGGGCATGGGCCATCAACTTATTGCTGCTAGAATTTATGCTGATGTGGTATGATTCTGCTAATAGTATCTTTGACCCTTTCCTCTTTCCCGCCATCTTTGTGGTAGCTCTCCTGTTAGTGGGATGCTTGGTAGCCTGGTATCTATCTACCAGCCAGGAACTGAAGATGATGGATACGTACCAGGAGAACCTTCTCTAATCAAATGATAAACTGCCTGAGCGCTTGTCTTTATTGAACATCAGGCTTTTTTCTGTCTTCGCTTTTTTTACGTGGACTATATTTACCTGACTTTCTATGTAGTCCATAAAAACACTATTCTGGATTTCTATTTCAGAGAAGGAGGGAATATTAGTGCCTTCCAGGTAACACCAGACAGCATCTGATTCTATCTCTTTCCCTAAAAACCGTAGGGACTCCTCTTGGCCGTCTACCTTAATAATGAAATGCTGTGCTAAGTACCTGTTAATAAAGGTATTTGTTTCTGCATGCTCTTTGGATTCTCCCACATATAATCTACCTACTCCTTCTCGCTGCATAATATCTTCTACATCATCTATAAATAGTTTTAAAGATATTTCCAGACTCTCATTTTCTCTATTATAGTCTATCTGGCAAATACTCACATAAAAAGGATGCTGTGGTAGGTAGGTAGTAATAGCAGATACCTGGGGAGTGCTAGCAGGGGGTGCTGGAAGTATGCCTAAGAAAGGAGATAAAAAAGTAACTACAAGTAAAAGATGTGTCATGTCTACAAGGTCAATTATATATTTCTTATACGAAAACTGTTACCTTTAAGCCAACATAATCCTTAAAGAAATTCATGTCAGAGTTTCAACTCTATCTTACGCTGGGCTTTGAACATATTTCAGATGTGAATGCCTACGATCATATCGTTTTTTTGATTGCTTTATGTGCCAGTTACCCGGTGGAAAGATGGAGAAATATTCTAGTGTTGGTAACAGCTTTTACCATTGGGCACTCTGTAACACTGGCATTAGCTACCTTGAATATTATCCCCATTAATGCTGAAGTAGTAGAGTTTCTGATCCCTATTACCATACTCATTACGGCAATATCAAACTTTCTTACCGCTAATAAGGTTTTCTCTTCTGTACAAATGTATCGGAATTACGGAATAGCATTATTTTTCGGACTTATACACGGTATGGGATTTTCAAATTTTCTAAGGGGTCTCTTAGGAAATGAAGAAAGTATCTTTACCCCACTGTTAGCTTTTAACATAGGACTAGAACTAGGACAACTGATGATAGTCGCATTTATATACATAACATCTTATGTAGCTATCTCAGTATTAGGCGTTAAACACCGTTATTGGAACTATCTTTTATCAGGGGCTGCTGCGATTATAGCTATTCTTCTTCTCACTCAATCTTCAATTTGGTAACATGGAAAAACAACTCAAAAGTCTTGGAACACTTATTCTTTTCCTGGTAGCAGGAGGGCTTCACAGCTTGTGGGGCCAGGAAAGCACCAATCAAAATAAGTTTAGGCAGCTGAAGCAGGAGCTCTCCACTCCTAATGTGTACAGGACAGCTTCTGGCGCCCCTGGTCATGAGTATTGGCAGCAGAAAGCTGATTACGTAATGGACATAACCCTGGATGATGCGCAGCAGCGGATCTATGGAGAGGAGACCATTACCTACCATAACTATTCTCCTGATGTGCTTAGCTATTTATGGTTGCAGCTTGACCAAAATATGCGGGCAGAGGATTCTGACACAAAGAAAATCAAAACTGGGTCTATATCTGATCGAGTGTCATTTTCACAATTAAAGGCCCTTCATAAAGAGTTTGATGGCGGATTCAAACTAGATTATGTACAGGATACTGATGGAAATCCCCTACATGTAGCGGTTAACAAGACCATGATGCGGGTAGACCTTCCTAAGCCCCTAAAGTCTGGAGATTCTTTCTCCTTTAAGATTAAGTGGTGGTACAATATCAACGATAGAATAAAGTATGGGGGAAGATCAGGAATGGAGTACTTCCCTGAAGATGATAACTATGTGTACACCATAGCCCAGTTTTTCCCGCGCATGTGTGTATATAATGAAGTGGAGGGGTGGCAGAATAAGCAGTTTCTGGGAAGAGGGGAGTTTACCCTTCCCTTTGGAGATTATAAAGTAAGCTTAACTGTGCCTGAAGATCATGTAGTAGCTTCTACGGGAGTGCTACAAAATCCTAGGTCTGTTCTAAGTGCAGAACAGCGTGATCGTTGGGAGAAGGCCCAAAGTAGTTATGATGAACCTGTCATCATAGTTACTGAAGAAGAAGCCCGTGAAGCAGAAAAGACTAAGCTACTGGATAATACTAAGACATGGGTATTTGAGGCAGAGAACGTAAGGGACTTCGGTTTTGCTACTTCCCGTAAATTTATCTGGGATGCTATGGCGGTGCGCCTAAATGGGAAAACCAGCATAGCGGCTTCTTTTTATCCTAAGGAAGGTAATCCGTTATGGGAGCAATATTCTACCAGGAGTGTAGCGCATACCATGGAAGTGTATTCTAAGTATACCTTTGACTACCCGTACCCTATAGCTATTTCTGTACATACAGATAGAATAGGGATGGAGTACCCCATGATTTGCTTTAACGGGAGAAGACCTCTACCTGATGGGACCTATACTAGCAGGGTTAAGTATGGATTAATCAGTGTGATCATTCATGAGGTAGGGCATAACTACTTCCCCATGATTGTAAATTCTGATGAGAGACAGTGGACATGGATGGATGAAGGCCTGAATAGCTTCCTACAGTACCTGGCAGAAGTAGAGTGGCAGAGGGATTACCCCTCCAGAAGGGGACCTGCCCCTAATATTACAGACTACATGAAGGGAGATAAGAGTAATATTACTCCCATCATGACCAATTCAGAATCTATCTTCCAATTTGGAAATAACGCTTATGGTAAGCCTGCTACGGCTCTGAATATTCTCCGTGAAACCATTATGGGAAGAGAATTATTTGATTTTGCTTTCAAGGAGTATTCTCAAAGATGGATGTTTAAGCATCCTACCCCCGCTGATTTCTTCCGCACTATGGAAGATGCCTCCGGAGTAGACCTGGACTGGTTCTGGAGAGGTTGGTTCTACACTACAGACCATGTGGACATGGCTATTAAGGATGTGCAGTGGTTTCAGGTAAATAGTTATGACCCCGAGAAAGAGAAGCCTTTAGCTAAAGCAAGAGAAGAGGCCGAACCTACTTATATAGGAGACATTAGAAATAAGGAAGCCATCAAGGAAACTATAGTAGAAAAGGATGCTCGTATGAAGGATTTCTATAATGAGTATGATCCTTACAAAGTTACCCTACTGGATAAGGCAGAATATAGGCAGCTGCTAGATAACCTACCTGAAGATGAAAAGGCCCTACTGGAAAGTGATTATAATTATTACTCTATCAGCTTTGAGAATAAGGGGGGACTTATCATGCCCATTATATTAAAATTTGAGTATGAGGATGGCACCAGTGAGGTACAGTATATTCCGGCAGAGATATGGAGGCTGAACCATGAAGAAGTAAGTAAGATTTTCAAAACGCAGAAGGTAATTAAAACCATTACCCTTGATCCTTTCCTGGAAACTGCTGATACAGAGACAGGTAATAACTACTGGCCTCCCAGGGAGGTACCTACCCGTTTTGATATTTTCAGAAGTAGGAACTATGGAAGTGGGGATAACAACCCCATGAGAAGGGATAAATACAATAAAGAGTTAGAGCAGCAAATGAAAGAAGGGCAGGAAGGAACTAACCAGAGACCTTAGAAAAATCTCCAACTGCTAAGAAAAAACCAGAGCTTTAACAGCTCTGGTTTTCTTTTGAAGGGATTTTTACGGTGACCCTCAGGGCATGTAAGCCTTCAGCACCCTGAAGCCTATCTAATTCCAGGTCTTCAATTTCTGGCTCAACCAGGCCTTTGGAGACCATATACTCCAGGTAACGCATATACTCTTGTTTATCTTCCTCCTGGAGATAGACAATGGCTATTTTACCTGCCACAGTCAGTCTCTCTCCTGTTCCCTTAATAATAGATTTATCTATCCGCTTTTTAATGATTTCGTAGCGGACGTTATAAGATCCATCCACATCAAACTGTTTCTCATCCACCCGGAACCTGATGCTGAGTTCACTGTTATAAATAAGTACTAGTTGGGCAGTAGAAAGAGGGACTTCTAACTTAGATTTCAAACACTCTACCTGCCTGGTTATCTCTACCATATTGGTTAACTGCCAGATACGGAAGGACTGAAGGTGGTAATCTGTAAAATCTCCTCTTTGGAGTATGCTCTGCCCCAGGTACATATTATACTCTATCCCGTCTGTATTATATTTCTCGAAATAGTGAGGGAGAATCTTCTGAAGCTTTTCCTGCTCCTTATCCATGGTAGCGGAAAGAGCCGCATTCAGCTGATTTACACTATTTTCATAAGCTCTTCTCTTCCTGTATATAATACCTAATTCAGGATCTATGAGTTCCTTATAAATATCATAAGGTTCTTTAGAGAGGAATGGGTAGGATTCCTTCATCTGTTTAATAAAAGGATGTATCTGAGAAGAGATATAACTTATGATGGAAGACTCCTCACTGGAACTGAACCGCTCTCTAATGAGTGAGATTTGATCCCGGGTTTTAGTCAAAAGGGCATCCATGAGTGGAAACTCCATTTCATGATTCCAGGTATCCAGCAGTACTTCAATGGCTTCCAGATTCTCTACCAAATCTTCTTGTATGGCTTTGTTTCTCAGGGTGGATGAGGAAACAATATCAGCCTGCGCATATAGGGGGTATAAATCCTTAAATACGATAGCTTCAGGTGCTGATGCATTTTCCAAATTGGCATTTAGCCTTATGGAGAGTTGCTCCTTAAGGGCGATCTCCTCAAAGCGCCATTTTACAGAGGAGTGGATAGCCGTAAACTCTTTCTGTATATAATTATTGATCTGTCCATCAAGATCCTGGACATTTCTGTTAATTCTTCTTTGAACTAACTGGAGAATATTTTCCAGTTTCAGTAAATCTGGGACGTGTAATACATTTGCTTCTCGAGTAGCTATTTCCAGTATAGATAAAACCTCTCCTTCATCTGAACAGACCGGAAATAGAATCACACTTTTCACCCCCTTTTCAATCAGCAGTTTTTCGCCTATTGAAGGAGATTTAAGTTTGGTCAGGTCCTCCATAACCACCCCTCTCTTCCCCTCATAGGCCTCATGATATATACCTCCATACTTAGCCCTGTCATCATCTATTCTGGCCAGGAGATCATAATTCTGAATCTTTGTAAGCGTTAGCTCGTTTCCATCGCTAATAAAATCAGAGAAGATAATGTTTAGAAATCCAGTTTCTAGATCAGGTCTTTTGAAAAAAGACTTGAGTTTCTGACCCATGTATTCCAACATGGTCTTGGGGTTCTCTCTCTTATTTGTTTGTAGCTCCAGGTTGATTTCATTAGCTATGTAGTACCTGGAAACATCATACATATATCCTATGCCTAATCCTCTGAACAGGAAGTCTTCTGGAGGGAAGTAAGAAAGCCAGATTTCTTCATCCTGGGGATTTTTGAGGAGATTATCTAAATCTTCTTCTGAAAGGGGTTTTAGCGGCTTAAGGGGTATGACATCAATGAAGTCATACCTTTCAAACATCTTAAAGTAGTTGTCTATGTCATTCTTAATATCATAGAGAATGTATGCCTGCTCCTCAATCATTTCGTAATCGATATTATACAACCGATTCAGGATCAAGGCCCCTGCTTTTAGATGAAAACACTTCTTGTCAAATTCATAGCTGTCAGGGTCTATTCTTGGTCGGAGGTCAGGATTAGCAAAGGTGTCTTGAACCTTTTCTGTCACATAGACAAATTTCCTCCCAAATGGATTCGCAAAAATGGCATACTCATCATCACTCACGAGCATGGAAGCCAGAGGCCCTATAAATTCAGCTACCTTTTCACATCCATCAAGCTCATCCTGGTGTTGCTGAATCCGCAACTCCATTTCATTTAAGGTATGCACAAAGGGGGCATAAATTTCTTTATTGGCTGGAGTGATTTTCTCCTCTACATGCTTAATCACGAGGTGGAGGCTAAGCTCTGTCCTATACAGGAATGGATGAATTTCATCCATTTTGCTGACGTATTCCTCTATACTGGGAAACTGTTTTTGTAGGTCGTTTTCCGCGTAGACTTTTGCAGGCTTCATGATTTATTTGGTAACAATACTTGGTACTTACTTGGTTTCTTAATATACGTAAAAACCCACCTAAAGGATAGGCTGTCAGGTACTTGGGACGTTTCCAAAGAGTAAATCTGCTAATTTATCACCATATAATTCTCTGTAGATTGGCTTTTGATAGGATGTGTAAGCTCAACTTCCAGAATCTCATGTACATTTCCTTCAATCTTATTAGCCAGCTGTAAGGTCGGCAGGTCATTGCAGTCCAGCCCGAAGGGCTCTTCTATCTCCACAGAAATATACTCCAGCCCTATTAAAGCATAGGCTACAAACATAGTTACTGGAATAGCATAGTACATCACATCCGGGGCTAGTACAAAAGGCATGGCCACCACATAAACGGAGATGAACAGCTTGATGAAAAAATTATAGGAGAAAGGGATAGGGGTGGCTTTTATACGCTCACAGGCGCCCTGAATGTCCAGAAAAGACTGTGTTTCCTCCTTAATATTTCTCAGGTGAGCAGCTTCTATGAAACCATCTTTGAATAAGCTTTCAGCACGGCCATACATATCATTCACAATTTTATTAGGGACATGTCTTATCGCCAGTAACTTTTCTTCTGGAATGTCTGAGTAGGTCCTTATGACATCATGCGCTTCCTTGTCTCTTAGGTGCTCGCTAAGTGCGTGTACGTAGGCAGATATGGACCTTGCGTAGAAGGTTTTTTGAATAATGTTTTGGGAGAAAACACCATTTATGATGACTGCTAGGCCACGGGTATGGTTGATGAGGGCGCCCCACTGTTTCCTCCCCTCCCAGTATCTGTCATAGGCGGTACTGTTTCTAAAACTCATTAACAAACTCAGAAAAATTCCCAGTAAGGAGAATACCACTGCATCTATCTTTACTGTAAAAGGAAGAAAATCTAAAATGACGATTACCAGAGTGGTATATACTCCGACATATAGTACACTTCTTAACGTCTTACGAATGATGTAGCTGGATCTGAAATGGGAGATCCCTTCTATCCAATTTTTGGAGTTATAGTTGATCATGGCAATCAATAATATTTTGGCCACGAAACTACAAAATACTCATGAACTCTAAAGGGCTGTGTATTTGCTTGCCTTTATCCATAGCAGTAGAAAAGAATAAATGACCAACAAGCGTAGGGTTGTATGACACTCTCCAGGCTCAATTTTAGCTCTTGATTGGGCTAAATAATAGTATAATCACTCCAAGATAAAAGGATCAAAACCTTGAAGATGAGCCATTATTAAGAATTACATCCTTGTTAAATAATGATCCAGGAGGGGATCACACCTAACCCGGCAGGTAGTGTTAACTTGTTTGTCTACCTAATAGCTCCACTTGATACGGAGGAACATACCACTCCCTATATGCTGGAATTCATCTAAAAATTCTCCTAGGAAAACCTGCCCTACTAGATCCAGGTCCCAATCTTCATTAATGGAATAAGCGGCACCTGGAAGGAGAATCAGACTGTTGTCAGTAGTTCCTCCTAGCGCTCCCATGCTTACGGTAAAAATAGGAGAAGCCTGCCAACTACCTTGGATAAACCCTGCCCAGGTACTGGGGAAGAGGTTTTTGGGAGAAAGCTGCCCCCCAATTAATCCTCCCTGCACCTCTCCTGTGGTAATGAGCCTGCTGTTATATAGTACAGCTACACTTCCATACACACTTCCAAACTGCTGGTCTAGCATTAAAGTGCCCGCAAACACTCTGGGAGAATTACTATAGGTAGTAGGAAGGTAATAAGTCATTTCTCCCTTGAATCCACTCTGTCCTAATGCACCTGCCCAACCTGCTCCCAAGCTAATGTCTCCCTGGAAATAACCTCCTAGCAACTGTACGTCATAGCCTTTTAGGTTGAAACTGTATAGGCCGGCAGCAATGGATTCCTGTATATTCCGCCCAGGAGAAATGGCTATTTCTGCCCGTGATAGAATGCCGGGAAAGTATTGGATTCTCAAGGCATCTGATCCAGGGCGTTCCTCGTAATCAAAGTCGAGGTAATTAAAGGCGTTAAACAGGTCATTCGGATTCCAAACCAGGTTAATGCCCCAGTTGATGCGCTGCCTACCCAAGGTAATATCCCAACTCCCTTTAGAATAGTTTATGTAGGCTCTATCAAAAATGGTTTGGCCCACAAAGGCTTCATCCTCTATCCACCTAAAGGACATATCTACTAATCCCAGTTCGGGATCTATTTGGTCAGCATAAGTAGGCTGAAGCTTCACTTCCTCCCCAAAAAAGAGTCGGTTTCTCATCCCTATCCCTATCCTAAAGCCCGATTGATTTTCCAGAGATAGGTTCAACCTATGGTGGATGAGGTTATTAGTGGTGGGACTAAGATCTATGATCCCGTAAAAGTTAGTAGACTGAAGGTATTTTACATAGCCCCCTGTTTCCCATGTCCACTTCTTCTCCTGAGCAGGGAGGTGTAAGCTCCATGAGAATAAGAAGATACAAGCATACAGATACCCCCTTTTCATACCTCTTTAGTGATGTCGCTTACTATCTTTCCATCTTCAAGGGTAATGACTCTTCTGGCCCTGTCTATCACTCGCTGGTCATGGGTGGAGAAAATAAAGGTCATGTTCTCCTTCTCATTCAGTTCAGCCATAATATCCAGGAGTTGGGCAGTGGACTGAGAATCCAGATTGGCAGTAGGCTCATCAGCCAAGATAAACTGAGGTCTGGAAGCCAGTGCCCGTGCTACGGCTACTCTTTGCTGCTGCCCTCCAGAAAGCTGATTGGGGCGACTCGTTAGCTTGTCAGACAGGCCAACAGCTGATAATAATTCCTTTACCCTTGTCTCACGGGCTGCTTTTTCCTGTCCCTGTAACAGCATGACAAATTCCACATTTTCCTGGGCTGTCAATACAGGGATGAGGTTATAGGCCTGGAATACGAAGCCAATATGGTTCAGACGGAAGTCGGTGAGGGCACCCGTTTTCATGGAAGTGATGTCATTTCCATTGATGGTGATCTCCCCAGAACTAGCCTGATCCAGTCCCCCTATGATGTTCAATAAGGTAGTTTTCCCGGAACCGGAAGGACCCACGATGGCAGTGAATTCTCCTTCTTCTATATTCAGGTCTACGCCTCTCACAGCGTGTACAGGAATAACCCCTTCATATGTTTTATGTAACTCTTGTGTTTGTATGATACTCATAGTGTGCAATGATTGAATGAGAGAGTTAATGATGAATTTTGAATGAAAGAATGATTGATGACTTCACTTTATTATCCTCTTATCATCTCTCTTCTTCTACCTTTTAGTCTTATACTTACTCTTAAACTTATACTTTCACTTATCCTTATCCTTATCCTTAAACTTAAACTTACTCTTACTCTCACTCTCACAGGCTTCTCACAGCTTCCGCAGGTTTTAGGCGTAAGGCCCTGAGTGCTGGATAGATGGCTGACAAAAGGGCCGTGATGGCGACCATAATGGCTATCTGTGGGTAGTAGCCTGGATCGAGACTGGTGTAGGCGATATTTGCATAGCCAAATTCATTTAGACCTTCAGAGAAAGCACTCATGTCTATTCCCTTACTCCCAAAGTAGCTAACCAGCCCAAAAGCGATGAAAAGCCCTATGGGTACGCCTACCATGGCCAGGAAGAAGGTTTCCAGCATAATCATGCTGAAGATGCTGCGCTTATTCATGCCTATAGACATCAGCATCCCTAACTCTCTGGTCCGCTCCAAGACGGCCATAAGCATGGTGTTAATGATCCCAAATGCCAGGCCTAGCATGATGATGGACATGAAAATCCCGAGACTGGCTCCAAGAGAGTCAGCAATAAGTCTTAAGTCAGGAGAAGTCTCTTTCCAACTATCCACCTGATAATCCGGATAAGCTTTCTGAAGATTTTGCTGTAAGGAGGCAGTTTGCTGATCACTTTCCAGCAGAATGGCTACTTCATGGATCTGTCCGGCCTGACCCAGTATGTTCTGGAGATCCTCAGCCCTGACAAACACATTGGTTTCATCATACTTGGAATTGATAGATTGATAGATACCAGCTATGCGGAAGGCGCCGGAAGTGATGTCTCCATCCTTATCCTGAAAAGTAAGAATGATTTTTTTCTTCAGCTTAACTTTCAGCTTTTCCGCTAGTTTTTGGCCTATGACAACAGGATTTCTACGGACTCCCTCAAAGTAGGCCCCTTCAATGATCCTTTCAGGTAGCTGGGTAACTACTGCCTCTGCTTCTGGATCTATACCCTGAATAGAAACGCCACTAGCTACCTTGGCAGAATTAGCCATGCCTCCCACTAAGGTTCGCATAGCATAGCCTTTCATATTGGAAAGCGTATCCAGGGTATTTATAAGTGTCGTTTTTTGAGAAAGGGTATCCTTAGTATATCTGTCTTCCAGAAAAGCGGATGTGTGTATTTGTATGTGAGAAATCTGGTTTTCTATGATGGAGCGTATACGTCCTTCCTGTAATCCAAATCCGAAGGACATGAGAAAGATCCCTCCTACTAACCCTATCATGATGGCAATGATGACCACCGAACTACGGGTTCTGTTTCGCCAGATATTTCTCCACGCTATAGTGATAATTTTCTTCATGATGGATAGAATTAAATGCGCATGGCCTTAACAGGTTCCAGTTTATTCATATACCAAAGGGGATAAATGGAAATGAGCAATACCATGAACAAAACCGTTACGGCCTGGTCAAAAAAGATATCTGCTCTTACGACCATAGGAAGTACGGCCTCAAATCCGTAAGAAGCATAGGCCTCCGCCATTTCAGGTCCCAGATCTATGGGGTTCTGATTGAAGTAGATGACTATAGGTAAGCTTACCAGCATACCTGCTAGTATTCCCAGGAAAGCCATGAAAATCATTTCCAGCACCACCACTACTGCCAGCCTCATCTTGCCCATCCCTATGGCTGTCATTACCCCAAACTCATACTTTCTCTCAGCTGTCATCATGAGGACCGTCCCGAAAATTCCAAACCCAATAATGACATAGAGAATGCCCATGGTTAGGACATTACCCCCTCTGTCTGCTTCAATAGTCTGTACCAGTTCCGGCATCATCTTCTGCCACTCCATAACCTCATATTCTTCAGAAAGAGAATTCTCCAGATCAGAAGCTACTTTTTTAGCAGCCTGAGCAGAATTAAGCGAAAGAGAAAGGGAGGTTAGGCGTTCATCAGCTGCGAGAAAATACTGAGCTTCCTGTAGCGAGATATAGGACATTCTCTTATTCAGATCTGGAGAACCAAATTTGATAAGGGCCCTCACAGGATACTTACCGGAGGCCATGGCTCCTCTATAGCCTTGCCCTAAAAGAACCAGGGTATCTCCTATTCCTACTTTTAGCTTCTTTGCCAGCCCCTGAGCCAGCATAATCCCTAGGTCACCTTCAGCCAGGTAAGTCCCTGCAGTTACTTTATTCTTAAGTCCTGTCAGCTTATCCTCTTCTGTTGGGAGAATACCTACTACCATACAGCCCTGGGTTACGGAGTCAGAAGCTGCCAGGGAAAAGGTTTCCAGCCTGGGATTTACGGAAGAAACGGTGGGATGCGCTTCCAGGGAAGTAAATACCGCCGGGACTCCTTCAAAGCTGTTTTCCAGCGTTTGGTCATCCCAGTATCCGTCCTTGTGTACCTGTACGTAGCCGGTGTAGAAGCCTACCACGTTCTCTATCATTTTATCATAAACCCCCTCATTCAGGGAGTTCATGGTAATGGCCAGCAACACAGCGAAGAAAATGGAAGCCGCTGTGATGAGGGTTCGTCGTTTATTGCGCCATAGGTTGCGCCAAGCGAGTTTGAGTAGCATTAGCGTACGCGTTTCATGTTTTGTTGAGAGAAAAAGCCATCTGGCAGTTTCTTGTCAAATATGATATTCTGATAGGTCATCACCGTCATCTGGCCTTCCTCTTCCACTGGAATCATTTCCAGTCTGGAAGCAAAGGTTCTTCCACCCATCAACTTTATGTCTGAAGCCTGCATCACATTGATTAGGTACATGTCCTCATCATAAAACTCTGTCCTTAGCTGCAGGTAGTCTTTCTTATCTATCCATATGTGGATCTTCCCCCATATGACAGAAGCATCTTCCTTAGGGATGAGCTTAAGCTTGTAGCAGCTCCTTCCTTCAATAGTAGAGTCCTGCAATAATTCGTGAGAATAGTCTGTAATGATAGAGTTCTCACGTACCAGGTCTTCATTGGTAAAATCTGACCCCATCCATGACTGAGACATCATAGAAGGAGGAAGTTTTATGGTGCGTTCTACCCTAGGCAGCCATGTCCATATTTCCTTCTCCCTTTTGAGGTTGGCAGTACCTTTATCTCTGGCAGGGGAGGTTACCAGAATAAGGGCATAATCATCTCCCTTAGACCAGGACTTCATCTTCATTTCCCGTGTCCAGGTAGGCCTTACGATGGTCATGGTCATCTCCGCCTGAGAACTTTCTATTCCGCGGCGGACTTCCTCAGCTTTTTGGATGATGCTTAGGGCATCTTGTGCCTGTATGTGTGTGCTCAGGCAAAGCATCAGAAGGAATATTCCTCCTTTGAGATAGGTAATCCATTTCATATCTATTGGTTAAGGGGTTCACAATATTTCTCTAAGAGTTCTTGCTTAAGTGTATCAAGGTCCATGGCCTCTTTGAAGATCATGTACCTAAGACCGATACCATCCAAAACTGCGATAAGAAAATTCGCTTCTAGCTTGGGATTAGGAATTCCTGCCCCTGCTAAGAGATTTTCGAGTAGCGGCATATTAGCATGATACTTAGCTACTATCATGTCAGTAATGGCTGGGAACTGATCTAGTTGGAGGGATAACTGCATGAGTAGGCGGTTATGATGCGGCTGACTTTTGATATAGTCAAAAGAGATATCTAGCATTTTCTCCAGACTCTTTTGCGGATCATCAATGGCCTCCATTTCCGCTATATAATCATCTCCCTCTTTAAAGGCTTCCTTAATAATTCCGATTAGGAGGTCCTCTTTACTCTCAAAGTAGCGGTAGATGAGGCCCTTGGCTACCTCAGCTTTTTTAGCTATTTGTTGGATGGTGGTATTATGAAATCCCCTTTCCGCAAACAACTCAAGGGCAGCGGAGAGGATCTTCTCTCTGCTTTGTGTGCGCATTTCCTGCCATTGTGCTTCAGATCGTGGACTCATAAGCTTTTATGGATGAACGGTCAGTCAATAATACGGAAAGTTTTTGAGAATGTTGAATGTAAGCGGAATTTTGTGGGGAGGAAGGCAGTGGGAGGAGGGGAAAGAAGATCGTCAGCCACTATGGAAAAGAGAGTAGAGCGTTTCAGGTGTTTGCGGTCGAGACATTCGACCGCTAGCGAGAGGGAGCCAAAGGCCAAAATCCTTCATAAATGTATTTCCCCCTTTAAACGTTTACTGTTCACGGGACTCAATATTAAAGCGAATGAAAATGACCAGGGAAGACATATTGCTCAATAGTATCTGGACTTCCGGAAAGATGATGGTTTATTCAGATTTTTTTAGGCAAGAAGTCCAGCTCAGTTTATTTACTTCTGATTTCAACCTAAAAAATACCAAGCACATCATTTCTGAGAAATTTGTGGAGACGTTAAATGATTTTCTCAACCTATCAGAAAATTCTAAGCCGCTAATAAAGCAACTTCTGTACAAGCATTGTGTAGCATGCTGCGAAAATATTTCCTATGGATTTGATCCGTTGGAAGGAGAAAGCGAAATGCAAGCAAATTTGCGAGAATTTGGTATCAACAATGAAGAAGATGCCTTTGAAAAAATCAGCCTTAATCATGTAGTCATTGAGGAAAATAAGCTGAGGAATAACCGTTTTGTGAGGCTGGTTTTTTATCCTGAGTGGGAGAATGAACATGGCTGTGAGCTAATTCTCAGAAATGGTGAGTTACTTGACCATTATGGAGAAATTGATACTTATCTAGGGCAATTTGATTAACACTATCTTGGTTTAGGTGGCATGTCTTGGCTGGAAATAGACGCCAGTATATTTAGAAAATAAGCCCAGTCAAAATAGCGTTTCAGGTATTCATGCTTAAGGCAATATACAGCTGTCGAAGAGGGATTAGCTTATCTTACAAATGTTTCTTCAATTACACTCTTTACCTCTTTTACTTCTGGATTAGATAGACGCCCCAATATTTTCAAAATTCTTTGTTTATCAATGGTTCTTATCTGATCGATCACTACCCACCCAATTTTATTTTCGTGCTTTACCTCAACTCTAGTTGGATAATCTCTTGACTGGGTGGTCATGGGGGCTATGGTAACTGTTCTCAGGTATTTGTTCATCTCATTTGGGGAAATGATGGCACATGGCCGTGTTTTCTTGATTTCACTGCTGACAGTAGGATCCAGATTTACAAGCACAATTTCGTATTGATTCAATTCCATTCCTCAACATTTTCCTCTTCAAAAATGGAATCAATTAGTAACTCGTCATCACCGTTTTCGTGCATGCTTTTAAAAGCTTCTTCCCATTCTTTTCTGGGTTGGTCTATAGGTTTGATAATGATAAATCCTTTTTCAAGAATGAGCTCTACTTTATCTTTAATGTTATATTTCTCAAGCAAGGTTTTACTTAGCCTCAGACCTTTTGAATTCCCGATAGGGACTATTGATACTTCCATAATACAGTTATAGGCAATGTAATTACAAAGTTATTACTTTTTTGTCTAAAATCTTAATCTGTTTTAGGCCTAAGATCGAGGGTTTGGCCTTTGGGAAATAGGATGTAATGGATGGCTATTATTGAAAACATTTTATCATTCGACGTTTTCTTTAATATAGGTTAGGATTGAATCTTTATCCAGAGACTTACCTATTTCTGGATTGGCAAAAAGAACCACCTTGGGGGTGTAGCTCGATTTTGAAGATAAGGCCTTGTACAGTTCGTCTTGAGAAGTAATTATATTTTCTATTTCGGAACTATCTTTTGCTTCACGTAAGACTATTGCATTGATGAGCATTGTTTGATTAGGAATGGTATTAGCAATTCCCTTCAATTCTCCCAGTACACTTGAAGATTTAGCTAATTGTTTTAAGATTGGAATTGTCTCAATTTGATCTTTTGGAGGTGGTAGGTATGGAAGCTTGTTTGGTTGTGGGACTTCTTGTCTCATAACGATAATATATGCACTAATAATACAGTTTTTGGTACATAATCCCTATTTAAGGAAAGGAAAAGAGGTAAGTTCTCACCCCATAAGTCTAATGTTTTCACAGAAAAGGAACGTCAGTAGTTTTAGCAAATAAGCCTATTCACCTAGCTTTTCAGATCTTTAGGTTTGACACAATCTACAGCTAGCTAGATACCTGATTCATTTACCTATCCATAAACTCCCTGATATATCCAGCTACTACCTCAGCATGTGTATGCAGAATCCAGTGGTCAGCCTCGGGGACTTCTTTGACGGTTAAGTCATCACAAAACTCGTGAAGAGATTTTTTGACATCTGGCAAGAGGGCTGTATCCTTCATGCCCCAAATCAATAGATGGGGAACTGACACCCGAAACTTTTCTCTTGTAGCACCATACAGAGGGGCTTCGGGTAAAGCTTGTCCCATGACAGGAACCACAATGGGCGAGGCTTTGTACCAGTTAATCATAGCCTGTAGTCTTTCCGCATTTTCCCATGCCTTCCTAAACCTGTCTTTTACCTCCTCTGTCAACCAGGAATCAGTAGCGTGCTGATACATTCCCTCAAATGATGACTGAAAATCATTTGCTGCTGAGGCTTCACCAGCCTTTTCTTCTCTTAAGGTATGGAAGTATTGGCTAGCTTCTGCCTGTAGAGGATTATCTATTAGGGCTTCCTGCAGACAGATAGGATGTGCTCCATTGGCAATGATAAACTTATCAATGAGCTGAGGAAAGGAAAAAACGGCAGCATACGCAATGGAGGCCCCGAAATCATGGCCAGCCAGCGTAAACTTTCGTTTTCCGAAGAAAAGGGTGGTGAGTTCAATCACATCTGCCACTAGATTTTTGGCCACATAGTGTTCTGAACCTACTGGCGCATCCGTTTTATTATAGCCCCGTTGGTCAGGGACAAGCATGAAGTACTCCTCTCCTAATTCTCTCATAATGCCTTCCCAACTCATCCAGAACTCAGGAAAACCATGCAAGCATAGGAGCGGTTTCCGGGTATCCTGAATGGGCGAGCCTTGGTAAGGGGCTCCATTGTGGAGTACATGAAAGGTTATGCCATTTGCATGGATAAATTCGGACCTAAACCCTTCCGGGATATGCGTTTCTGTTTCCATATTGGGATACTGATATCCCAATGATACTATCTTTTTAGATCAAACAGACTAAATCCATCTGCTTTTGGTTGATAGCCAACTTTTTCTATTGCCTTAGTGATGTCCAGTCGTTTGTATCGATTATCTGAAATGGCATTAAGCACCTCATACTGGATATTGTCTGTTTCTATACAACCCTCCAATAATTGGTTACAATCATCTGGATGTAAATAGGCGCTTAGATCTCTTGCGTTCATTTCCGTGAAATCTGCTGGAAATTCATAGGCTCCTATACGTAAGCAAATGGCTGAAATCCCGTGATTGTACGCATAGTATGCTGCTAACGACTCCCCAAAGCACTTGGAAACCCCATACAGGTTTTTGGGCCTCACCAGCATATCTGAGTGTATCTGGATATCTGTGGGGTAGCTTTCTATGGTTTGGGCACTACTGGCGAATATCAATCTTCTGCATCCAGCCTTTACAGCGGCCTTAAAAATATGTTGGGTGATCCTGATATTTGTGTTCAGGACTTCGTCTGCTTCAGAAAGGTCTACTAAGCCTGCTAAATGAATGA
>JBCCLI010000029.1:0-28088 GCA_039026975.1 Bacteroidota bacterium
ATTTTCTTCTATGTTTTTCCGCAGTTTCATCACAAAGTTGTCCACCGTGCGGGTGGTAGGCTGCTCAGCATATCCCCATACATCCTGAAGGAGATCATTTCGGCTGACAGTTTGGTTTTTATGCGCTAGTAGGTATTTCAGAATTTCAAACTCCTTGTGTGACATCTTTATGGGTTCCCCCTCCGTGTAGGCAGTGTAAGTCTGGAAGTCTACTGTCAGTTTACCTACTACCTGCTGTTTGGTATCTGCTGTAGATTTTTGGGGAGAGTCAGTCCTTCTGAGGATGGCCTTTATTCTGGCCAGGAGTTCCCTAACACTAAAGGGCTTAGCGATGAAGTCATCTGCTCCAAGTTCTAATCCCAGTACCTTATCTATTTCTTCAGCCTTGGCAGATAAAAAAATGACAGGGGTTTGGTCTCCGTTTTGTCTCATGTACTTGCACACGTCATAGCCAGAAATTTTGGGCATCATGATGTCCAGGATAACCAGGTCAAAGGTAGATTCTCTAACTGTCTTCAGGCCTTCTTCCCCATCTGGAGCCACCTGTACTTCATACCCTTCAAATTCCAGGTTGTCCTGTAACCCCATTCTCATGGCGGGTTCATCTTCTACGATTAATATGCGTTTTTTCATAAGTTATGTCATATTACACCCTAGTGGCCAAGCTGGTTTTTACCGGGAAAACCAGTCTGAATATGCTCCCTTTTCCCAAGGTACTTTCCACTTCTATGTCTCCCTCATGTGCTTTCATGATGTGATGCACCAGGGCGAGACCCAGCCCGGTTCCTTTAGTATTATGCACATTTCGCTGCCCTACCCGGTAAAATTTCTCAAAGATGGCATCCAGGTTTTCAGGTGCTATCCCTACGCCTCTGTCTATTACTTCCACTAAAAATTGCTCTCCTCTGACCTTGGTGCGTATTCTAATGTGTTTTTGGGTATCACTATACTTTTTAGCGTTGTCCAGTAGGTTAACTATTACTTCTGATATGGCTTCCCTATCTCCCTCTACTAATGGGCAGTCATCACAGGTATCTACCTCAAAGGTAAATCCTTGCTGAGTTAGGTGAAAGCGGTAAGTATCCGCTATTTCTTCTACCACCTCATTTATATGGAGCGGTTCTGAAAGGTAGGTTTTCTTCCCTGCCTCTATCTGAGAAAAATTGAGAATCTTATTCACTATGCCTGAAAGCCGCTTGGATTCTTTATGAATGATGGTGTAATACTCATGTTTCCTGG
Organism: Bacteroidota bacterium; assembly: GCA_039026975.1. Lineage (GTDB taxonomy): Bacteria > Bacteroidota > Bacteroidia > J057 > J057 > JBCBKZ01. The sequence goes on from JBCCLI010000029.1 coordinate 1,240, forward strand.
ATTCAGAACTCACTCTGCCCATTTCCAGGGTTTCTGCAAACATACTGATCAGCGCCAGAGGGGTTCGAATTTCATGAGAAACATTGGACACAAACTCTGACTTTACCTGGGCTAGTTTTACCTCCCGCTGTATATTGGAAAAAACCCAAATGACTCCTGCCAGAAGGAGGAGATTTAGAACGGCAATGATGGCCAGGTTAGTGAAAAATCTGTCCTGTACCAGATTCTGGAGTGTTTCTCCCTTAAAGGCGATTCCCAGAAAGTGATTAGGTAAAATCCAGAGGGTATTTTGGACTTGTACCTCCACGCTGTCCACCGGATCAGAGGTATAAAGCTGGTTTTGGGTGTCTAGATTAGAAACGGTCAAAATAAATTTGTCTCGGGCTATTTCCTGTAGCTTATTGGTTAATTCCAGTTCCACAAAGTCATCTGGATTTATCAGGAAGGAGGCCCATTTATAAGGGTGCGCCTCTCCATTTAGGGCGAAGATGACCATTTCTTCCCCAGGATCACATACGTGATTAATGGCTTCTATTTTTCTATACCCAGCCGTGAGGTAGGTCTGTAGTTTATCCAGGACCCGTTGTTTCATATATGTGCTTGAGTCTAGCACAGCACCTAAGGTGTAAGTATTGGTACTGTCGGCAGATAGTGCTATGACCTGGGTACTATCTTCTGGTATGAGAAAAATTCTTTGAATAGCAGGGTGTTCATTCCTAAAATTCATGCTTTGTGCCAGGACTTCCGGCTCCTGGGCTTCCTTAATTTGCATGTCCAGGTTCTGGGCCCATTCTCTGACTACATCATCCGCATATTGGTTCACTGAAAAGAGAATGGCATCTAGCTGCTGGCGGTATATTTCTTCCAAAGCCTTTTCATTCTCATTCAGAGAATTAATCTCATAGACTGAAAAAGAGACCGCTGGTAGCAAGAATACGAATAATAGAATCCAGCCAATACGTTGAACGGTAGGGCTCATGAAAATGAATTTGTTGGAAAGTAGATATTTCCATGAAAGAAAGGACAGCTAGAGGGGATTAGAACATCTCTCTGCTAATATACATTTTTTTGACTTTGAGGGAAGGCCGTCTCTACTTCCTTGTTGGGGTAGTACCCCTTAATCCTGGCCTGGGCCGTAGGGAAGAAATGAGGACTTCTTGTAGTGATAGAGATGCTAATGATTATTTTTTCTCTTTTCTAAGATTGAATATTGGATTAATTTTGCAAGCGATAACCAATAGACTTATGAGAATATTTATTCCAGTACTGTTTGTACTTTCCCTGTGTATTATTTCCTGTGATGAGGAAGAGGCCTTTGATCCAGAGCAGCAGGCTGCTACAGATCGTGAATTGATCCTGGATTATATCAGAGAGAATAACCTGAATGCTCAAGAAGATTCTTCAGGCGTATTTTATGTAATTGATAGTCCTGGTAGTATTAGCAGGCCTGAAATTACGTCTACCGTAACCATTAATTACCGTGGTATCTTATTGAATGGAGAAGAGTTTGATTCCACCTATGATGAGGATGGGGTAGGGACTCCTATCGCCTTGTTGTTAGCGAGTACCATTCAGGGCTGGCAGATCGGTATTCCCAAGTTTAAAAAAGGAGGAAAGGGGATGTTACTGATCCCATCCGGTTATGCATATGGGAGAACTGCCAGAGGGAATATCCCTTCTAATTCAGTCCTGGTCTTTGAGGGCCTGGAACTGATAGATATAGACTAAGATCCCGGTTGAATGGCGAATTCGGATTAAAGATGCTGGATCAGGAGAGCGGAGCTACCCTGATTTTCATCATGCTAACTCCTAATCCTTCAAAAAACGAGCTTTGCCAAAATGGTCTTTTAGGCAGTTCTGCTGGGGAACTTTCAGTTTCTAAATGGGCTTCAAGAATGTGATAGGTAGCTGACTTAGCCAGCTACTGCTTGCATGAGAATGGCACATATAAGTGCACCATAGGTGCCTAAGGCGTATCCTAGGACGGCCAGTAATACACCTACGGGTGCTAAGGCAGGGCTGAAGGCTGAGGCTACTACAGGGGCAGAAGCTGCTCCCCCTACATTAGCCTGACTTCCCACTGCCACAAAGAAGAAGGGCGCCTTAATAAGTTTGCCTACTCCTAGTAACAGGCCTACATGGATAAGCATCCAAATAAATCCCACCGCAAATAAACCTGGGTTTTTGAAAACCTCCAGAATATTCATCTTCATACCTATGGTAGCTACCAGCACAAATATGAATAAAGTCCCAAATCTGGAGGCGCCCACCCCCTCCAGCTTTCTGGCAGAGGTAAATGATAAGCCTACCCCTATGGTGGTAGCTATTACAATCAACCAGAAAAAGCCAGATAAAAGAGAGTTCAGGCCTGCATTTTCAAGGCTTTCTCTGAACCTTTCCATAAATGGGAGAATGTTATCTGCCCCTAAATGTGCTATTCCTGTGGCTACAAAAGCTACTGCCAATACAATCAGGGTATCATTGGCGGTTGGGATTTTTTCTACACTTGCTCGGTAATCTTCTACTCTTTTCTTGAGATCTTCAATAGCAGAAGTATCAGACTTAAACCACTTATCTACTTTAGAACTGATGTTGGCACCATACAATAAAAATCCCATCCATATATTAGCTACCAGGACATCCACCACTATCATGGAGGCAAAAAGGTCATCTTGGACCTCAAATATTTCTTTCATGGCAGTCTGATTTGCCCCACCTCCTATCCAGCTTCCTGCTATGGTAGATAAACCATTGGCAATATCCAGCGCGGTAGCAGTGAACAGATTAGGAAAAAAGTTTAATGCTATCAGCAGAGCAACAGGACCCCCAATAATGATACCTATGGTAGCCGTAAAAAACATAATGAGCGCCTTAGGTCCCAGGTTGATAATTCCTTTAAAGTCAATGCTGATACATAAGAGGACTAAACAGGCAGGCAGTAAATACCTAGAGGCTACGAAGTATAGCTGAGATTCTTCACCTGAAATTTGGTTGGAAGGCCAGTGAAGGAGTGCAGGAATGAAATAGCAGAGTAAGACAGTAGGAATTATACCATAAAACTTTTTCCAAAAAGGGGTCTGCAATTGGGAGCTGTAAAAGACTAGTCCTAATACTCCCATCAAAATGCCCAAGACTATGGCATCATTGGAAAAGATGGGTCCTTCATGGGAAGGAGCATTATACCCATACATAAACATCAATATTCCCATACCAAACCGCAGGAATTTTTTAGGCGTAGTACTAAACCAGGGAACATGGGTGAATAGAAGGGTAAAGCCTCCCAATACAATCCCAGAGAAAATATTTTCAAAGACCAACTCAGAACTCATAGAAGGGTTTTTTATGAAATAACAGAAAAGGGCAACTATATCCAACCCCTCCTTCTTGCTTATTAGCCCCACTACATGCTTCTTTGGTATTAGAAGAATCAGAGATGAAACTCCTTAGAAGTAAGTATGGGCCCTATGTTTTTCTGCTATTAGCAGGCATGGGAATCATGTACGGAGTGATGCCACATATCTTTCTTTCTCCCAATAATTACCTATTGGATGTGGGCATAGATGGGTTCAGAAACTACTATGCTTTTGCCTGGTACGGACGCTATGACGGAGGAATGATGTTTACGGGCATGAATTACCCCTATCCGCAGCACCTCTTTTTCTGTGAAGTCATTCCGGGGCTAAGTATACCTTTAAGTGGATTAGGGCAGGCAGATAGTATGATAGGGGTGCTACATATATTTATGATTCTTTGCTTTCCTCTTTCGGTGATGCTGCTATATGCTATTCTCAGGGAATGGGATATCCATCCGTATTTTGCGGTGGTAGCTGCCCTTTTAATAGGGAGTCTGTCCCCTCAGCTTTTACGGTATTCAGGCCATTTCAGTCTGTCTTTTCTCATCTTCCTCCCAGCTCTCCTGAGGCTCATACAGCTAGAAAAGCGTCTGCAACTAAGCATGTATGGCTGGAGTGCTGCCTGGATATTACTGTTTACCAGCTTCCATGGATATTACCTCATGGTAGGTTGTAGCCTGCTCCTGGGGTACTGGCTGGTATCCCTTATTCATGATCAGGACAGAAAACAACATATAGCTGCTTATCTTAAAAAGCTGGGGCTGATACTTTTCCCGCTGCTCTTAGTGAGTCTCTTTTTAGGCTTGACAGATACAGTAGGGGATAGGCCTACACATCCGTATGGATACTTTGCCTATCAAACGAGGTGGGAGGGGCTTTTCCTACCAGCTTGGGGGCCTATTTGGGAAGCCCTTAACCAGCTGGTAGAAGTCAGAAAGGTGAATATGGAGGCTCGCGTATATATAGGGCTAGTGGGTACGTGTACTTTTCTTATTCTTTTGGTCAGATGGGTGAGGAATCTCATCCAGAAAAAAGGCATATCCTACTTCCCCGTGGGGACACCTGCCCAACTGAAAACCTGGGTTCAGTTATCCTTATTGATCCTGCTGTTTTCTACTGCCTTTCCATTCTCCTTAGGCCTCAGGGATCTCTTGGATTTTCTCCCTATTCTCAAGCAGTTCCGGTCTCTAGGTCGCTTTGGGTGGATATTTTTTTATGTCTGGTCGCTCTTTACTACAGTAGTCTTGTACCATTTCTTTCGTAGACTGTATACGAAGAGGGGCCCGGTAGTGGCCTACCTAGTCTTGGGAGGAATCTTCCTCTGCTGGGCCTGGGAAGGGACTACCTTCTTACAGGAGAGAAAGCTGGCTATTAGCCAAGTAGAGAACCCCTTCAGGAAAGACATATCTACCTATCAGCAAATTCTTAGTGAGAATCAGTCAACTCCTGCTGATTTTCAGTCTATTCTGCCTATTCCTTTCTATCATATAGGATCTGAAAAATTCTCTCCTAAGCATATTGACAATGAGGTATTTCGGGAGAGCCTCAAAGCTTCTTATGAGCTGGGGATTCCCATGGGTACAGGTTTTCTCCCTAGAAGTAGCCTAAGTCAAACCTTGAAAATTCTCCAGTTAAATAGCCATCCCATTTTGGAAAGAGAAATCTTGACTGAACTCGATCAGGACAAGTCAATTCTAGTAATGGGGAAGGAGATGGGAATTGAATTTGATCCGGCTGACCTTATGTACAGGGGCAGAAAGTTGGCAGACGTTCATGGGGTAGAAATGAAGGCGCTTACGGTGGAAGAGCTAGAACCACAGTATCTCGGGAAAGCTACTTTCATAGATGCTAGCGGCTGGAAACCAAGACAGAATGGAAGCTGGCAAGCAAATACTTATCCTTTGATCATCTATCAGGGATTTGATGGTAAGATCCCCCAAGAGTCTATTTTCGGAGAGGAAACCTTCTCTTTTCAGTATGGGAAAGAGGTTATCTTTAACCAGGAATTAACACCTGTTAACGGGTTTACCTTGTTCCACTTTTCTATTTGGATAAAGGCTGACCTAAGGCGGGATGCTTTTCCACATATTCACCTTTATCTACTGGATGAAAATGGGAAAGAGGAGGAGCATACTAAACTTGACCCTAAATACGCCAATGATATCTACCAGGATTGGGTACATGTCAAACATACTTTCTCCCTAACATCTGAACGAAACACCCTTAGGGTGGAGGTGCATGGAAAGTTTGCCGAAGTAGAGTCCTTATTGATTAGGTCAGGCCAGGACCTAAGATGGGAGTACCAAGATGGCCTGTCTGTGTTTAATACCCTTCCAGAGTACTATGCTAACGAATAAAGGGCACCCACCTCTTCTTCTCATCAAAGTGTGCGTGTGGAAGTGCACGCAGTATTTTATATATGTCTATGAGAAGACAGGTCATGTGAATATACTTTCCGTCCTGAAAAACCAAGGAGACATAGGAGTAATTACTCCATGGGAAATACTTAAGCCTGACCCGTGTCAGTTTAACCCTTTCTACTTCGCTTTTTTTATAATGTTTGAGGTCCAGTTTTTTCTCAAGAATAAACTCATCAAAGTTTTCTTCCCAGAAAAGTCGGGTGAATCTGTCTCTTCTCAAGTAAGAACGGTGAATCTTATAGGTAGTAAACCAGTAAATGGCAGCCATCAGTGCCTGTGCTATCCATAGGCCATAATACCTTTCTGCATCCAGCTTATCTATAGCTGCCAGGAACCCCATCAGTAAAAGAGGAAGCAGACTGAGCGTAAGCCCGGGCAGTAGGAAATGGAGATTTCTCCAAGCATGTACCTGAAAAATGTAGTAGGTCTTGGAAGGCCTGATAATATCTGAGGATTGGGACTTTGCCTTCATGAAGAGGGATAAAACCGTATCAAAGAATCCAAACAATAAGGCCATGGGAATGCCAGGGAAGTAAGGGGCCTTAGCCTGAATCTCATCTACTAACTCATCATGTAGTCCCTTAAAAAAAGCAGGGAGAAGTTCCAGAATTTCTTCTAACTCAAATCCAAATGATTCTACGCTGACCCTTCCTCTGAGCGTTTGAGACTCATACCTGATAGAAAATAAGCGCTTATCCTGAACCATTAGGAATATGCGCATAACGGCTCCAGAGCTTTTAGTCAGGATTACGGAGGGGAAATTTAGCTCTGTTTGTTCTTCCTCGTCTATCTCCCAGGAAAGGTGATGTAGGAACTGTCTTACCTCTTCCAGGTTGTTAGGCCTGGAAACTACAGCAGACTGTCCATTCAGAGAAAGATTGTTAGTTCTTATAGCTACGTTTGAAACCATAGTGTCCTGATTGGTTGATCAAGTAGGGTGCATTCACTATGCCTGTCTAACCTGCTTCACAAAAACTGATTCGTATCTTGCTAGATACTATTTCTATTTTGATTTTTTGAAAATAGAATATTGTTAAAACAATAAATTATATTTTCTCAGGACGTATGGATTGTAAACTTTATGAAGAGCTAATAATTTTAATAACTAATTTTTAGGAGAATTATTTAATTACAGAGGGTTTTTCATTCAAAATGAGGAGGTTAGGTAAGCGTAAACGCCCTAGGCTTCTTCCTTCAGCTTAGTGCCACACATCCTACAATAGTTTTCCTCAGATGTTATTTCAAATCCACATTGGTGGCATTTCATCTCTTCTCTATTTCGTTGGACCAGATCTCTGAAGCTATCTCTAGCCAGAATGGCCTCATATTTTCCACTTTCCTCCCACTGAAAAAGTTGAGAACCTCTGATGACTGTGAAGGGCTGAGATTGGTCATGTACGGCTATAAAGTTAATGAGCTTATCTATGGACTTTTCTCCTACTTCTTCAAACTCTTCCGCCTGATTACGGAAGTCTTCTACTGTTACTCGCCCATGATACTTGTGGGGGAGTCCTGCTATTTTTACAAAAGCATTAGCCGCTACATCCATATCCTGACAGGCAAGGAGACCCGCTCTGTCTGCTGTAAACTCTGACATCCTGTACCAGTGTAAAAGAGCTACCCGTAGGGGCATGGAAACCAGGTTTCCTATCCCAAAGCTGATTTCTCCTATTACCTGGCTGACTACTTGCAGGGAGTCAGCCATCATTCTGTAGAGGACATGGTTACTTTTAATGTGGCCTAACTCTCTCCCTATCAGGAAAAGAAGTTCATCATCAGTTAGGAGCTCTATGGCACCGGTACTCAGCACGATAAGGAGCTTCTTTTCTCCACTGGAAATAGAGGTGATTTTATCTTCTAAGTGTAGGTAGAGTTCCGGTCTTTCCTCCATTTCAAGAATCTCGCAGGCTTCTTCCATAAGTTTATGGAGTTCGGGGATATTGTCAGGAGTAACCCTAATATTATCTCCTGTATGGAGGATACGGTGGTACCTTTCCAGGCCATAGTCTAGCACTTTGCGGGTGACCAGCTCCAGCCCTCTGGTATTTTCCAACCTGTCCAGGGCGTTTTTATCGTAGGGATGTTCGTATTCTACGGGATTCAGGTCAATAATGCGTTTTCTTTCCATAGAGGCTGATGCTAATGCCTCTAAGATATCTCATGTCCGCAATTATGACAAAACTTAGACCCATACTTCACGGCAGTTTGGCAATTTTCGCAAACGGCGAAGTCAGAATCAGCCCATTCTTCCTCTACAGGATCTGCTTTTTTAGGTCTGGATTTGAATGGAGTAGGGGGGAGGCTCCCTTTTTCAGGAATGGCTATGCTCAGCAAGGCATATAACAGGATTATCCACTTAGAGAAGAAAGTACCCAGCACGAATCCTAAGCGAAAAAACCAGGGGTTAGTTTCAAAAAACTCTCCTAACCCTTCAGAAAGCCCTGTAATGCTCAAGCCGCCCTGACCAAAAGGTTTCCTAATTCTGTAGGGCTTAGTTTTCCCTTCAAAAATCTGGAAGAGCTTTTGCAAGGCATTTTCAGCTTTACGTTGGAGTTCTTTTCCGGATTTATCCTTCATCTTGTGGTAAATATACCTGTATCATTTTGAATAAGAAGGTGTAACCACCTAAAGATGGGGGGAATCTATTAAAATCACTATTTTGAGCCATATTCTTCAAATAGTTTGCCAATATCTTTCTGATACCTCTTATGATGATGATTGATTATCGTTCTGATACACTTACGAAGCCTGGCCCAGCTATGCTGGAAGCTATGATGCAAGCAGAGGTGGGGGATGATGTATACGGGGAAGATCCTACTATCAATGCCCTTCAAACCTATGTAACAGACTTATTTGGGATGGAGGCCGCCCTCTTTTGTGCTTCAGGGACTATGTGTAACCAGATAGCCATACGGTTACATACTCAGCCTCAGGATGAAGTCATCTGTGATCAGCGCTCCCATGTGTACAGGTATGAAGCTGGCGGCATTGCAGCCAACTCCTTAGCCAGTGTCAGGCTGTTAGATGGTCACAGAGGAATACTGACAGCGGATATGATTGCTGAGGCCATTAATCCTGATGATATGCACTTTCCCCCTTCCACGCTGGTCTCTCTGGAAAATACCGTCAATAAGGGAGGAGGGGTTTGTTATGAGACAAAAAACCTGACATCAATAGCTCAGCTTTGTGGAGAAAAGGAGATAGGGCTTCACCTGGATGGTGCCAGGCTGTTTAACGCCTTGGTAGCTAAAAAACAGAACCCTAAAGATTTTGGGAGAATCTTTGACACCATTTCTGTTTGCCTGTCTAAAGGCCTAGGAGCACCAGTAGGTTCCGTTCTGCTCCTGCCCCAAAAATGGCTTGCTAAAGCACAGCGCATCCGTAAGCTGATGGGGGGCGGAATGAGACAAGGGGGGTATTTGGCTGCTGCTGGCTTATATGCACTTCAGCATCAGGTAGATAGACTGGCGGTAGATCACCAAAGGGCAGCTATACTTGCAGACATGCTGAGTAGCCTACCGGGCATCATAGAGGTAATGCCGGTAGAAACTAACATTATTATTTTTAAACCTGATCCTTCCTGGATGTCCGTCCCCCAATTAGTAGATCAGCTAGGAATAGAAGGCATCAAGGTCTCCCCCTTTGGGAAAGACTATATTCGGATAGTAACCCATCTGGATATATCCGAGGAGATGGTAGCTAAAAGCCTAGAAGTAGTTAAGAGAATAGGAACTCAGGCAGTAGCTAGCTAAGTATGTATGATAAGGAAGCCATAGGGAAAGAACTTCAATTCAGCACAGTCGCTAGTGGAGGGAAGGGAGGGCAGCATGCCAACAAAGTAGCCACTAAGGTTCAGTTGAGCTTTGATATTCAAAAAAGCGCAGTATTGTCGGCCGCCCAGAAAGCATATGTATTGCAGTTTCATGGGTCAAGATTGACAACAGATGGCATTCTTCAGCTTTCAGCTGATGCCGAAAGAAGCCAATACCTCAATAAAAAAGAAGTAGTTAAGAGATTTCATCGGCTCTTGACCCATATGTTGACCCCACCTAGAAAGAGAATTAAAACTAAACCTAGCCGAGCAGCCAGGGAGAAACGGTTAAAGAATAAAAAGCTACAGGCAGAAAAAAAGAGGCTCAGAAGAGGAAGGTGGGAGGAATGAGCATGGCTTCTTAGCTGCTAATTAATGGTGAATATCATGAATACTACTCGCATACATGCAAGCCTAATAATCCTCAGCTTTATTTTGGTTATTAGCCCCTGCTTAAACGCTCAGAGCTTAGTGGATTCTGAGGCGAATACGGAAACGGTAGCACTGTATAATAATATGCTTGATCTCTCTCAAGAACATATTTTGTTTGGGCATCAGGATGCATTGGCATATGGAGTAGGCTGGCGTAAGTGGCATAAAAGGAGATCTGATGTGAAAGAAGTTTCTGGGAAGTATCCGGCAGTCTTTGGATGGGAGATGAGCAAACTGGGAAAGTCCCCTTTAAATATTGATTCTGTTTCTTTTGCGCATATGAAGGGCTGGATGAAACAAGCATATAAACTTGGAGGGGTTAATGAGATTAGCTGGCATGTAGATAACTTTGTTACGGGAGGAGATAGCTGGGAGGTAGGAGAAAAGGTGGTCAGCAGTATTTTGCCTGGGGGAGAACATCATCAGGCCTTCCTAACTAAGCTAGATCTATTTGCTGATTTTGTTAGAGACCTACGAGTGGGCTTCCTAAAGAAAAGAGATATTCCCATCATTTTCAGGCCCTTTCATGAGCATACGGGTAGCTGGTTTTGGTGGGGTAAAGACCATTGTACCGCAGCGGAATACAAGCAACTTTTCCGCTTTACGGTAGCATACCTTAGAGATACCCAAGACTTACACAATATCTTATACTGCTATTCTCCAGATATAGTGGAGAGCAAGGAGCATTACCTGGAGCGCTATCCCGGGGATGAATATGTAGATATCCTGGGGATAGATAACTATCATGATTTTAAACAAGATGGAAGAACTGAGGATATGCTGAAGAGGCTGAGGATAGTGGTAGCCCTAGCAGAAGAAAAAGGGAAGGTAGCTGCTTTAAGTGAGACCGGACTAGAAAGTATACCAGATCCCCAGTGGTGGACTGAAAAAGTACTCATGCCTATTAAGGGAGATGAAGTAGCTTCTAGAATAGCATGGTTAATGGTATGGAGAAATGCAAGGAAAAGCCATCATTATGCCCCTTTCCCTGGCCACTTGAGTGCTAAGAATTTTATGGAATTTAGCCGTGATCCTATTATGCTATTTGCAGAAGATATATCAGATATCTACAGATACAAATAAAAAATGAGGGCTGCCCCAAAGGAGCAGCCCATAACAAAAAATATCTTGATCAAATTCTAATATCTTCTGTTGTATCCTCCCCCACCGCGGTTTCCATATCCACCACGATCATCTCTTCTTTCTCTTGGTTCAGCTTTCTTAACTACAATTACTCTACCGTCGAATTCTCTGTCATTCAGGTTGTCAATGGCTTCTTGAGCCTCATCGTCATTAGGCATCTCTACAAAGCCATAGCCTTTAGATTTACCAGTAAATTTGTCTGTGATGATTTTCACAGAATCAACTACTCCAAATTCCTCGAAAGCTTGCTGCAAGTCAGATTCGTGAGTGTTGAAATTTAATTTCGCTACAAAAATGTTCATCAAAAAAAGTTAATGTGAAAACAATAAGCCCAGATAGACTTTTCATCTTATGAACTTAGCTATGAAGGTAAAGAATAATATGGTATTTGTATATTTTTCTTTGACTTTTTATCTTACTTTTTCTCACATTTAGGCTATATCCCTCATATTTTTAAATATTTTTCATTTTTAATACATCCTATCTCGAAAAATGCCACCTTTGGGGCTTAGAAAACGTACATGGATAATTTCGTAGAAACGGGATTAAGGGAAGAAATTTTAGCAGGTATCCAGGCATTAGGCTTCGAAAAACCTACCCCTATACAGGCCAAGACCATTCCTCACATTCTCTCCTCTGATCAAGACGTAATTGCACTTGCACAAACTGGTACTGGAAAGACAGCTGCTTTTGGGCTGCCTCTTATAGAACTGGTAGCCTGGGATGAAAAGCATACCCAGGCCATCATCTTATGCCCTACCAGAGAACTGTGCCTGCAGATATCTAGAGACTTATCTGACTATGGGAAATTTGCCAAAGGCTTAAAGATACAAGCAGTATACGGTGGTGCCAGCATAGATAAGCAGATCAGTGGACTAAAACGGGGGGCGCAAATAGTGGTGGGAACTCCAGGGAGAACCAAGGACCTTATCAGGAGAGGTGTGCTCAAGTTAGAAAGGGTAGAAAGGTTAGTACTAGATGAGGCAGACGAAATGCTAACCATGGGCTTCAAGGATGACTTGGAAGCCATCATGGCAGAAACCCCTGAGGAAAAACAGACTCTCCTATTTTCAGCTACTATGTCCAAAGACATTATAGCTGTTACTAAGAAGTATATGGATGGTCCAATCCAGCTTTCTGTAGCGGCAAGAAATAAAGGGGCAGACTCAGTAGAGCACCTCTTCTATGTGGTTTCTGCCAGGGATAAGTATGAGGTATTAAAAAGGCTGGCAGACTTAAATCCTGATATTTACGGAATTGTGTTCTGCAGGACCAGGAAGGAGACAAAAGATATAGCCCTCAAGCTGGTAGATGATGGATATAATGCAGATGCCCTACACGGGGATATGTCGCAGGCCCAGCGGGATGAGGTCATGCGTAAGTTTAGGCGGCGCCAACTCCAAATTCTGGTAGCTACTGATGTAGCAGCCAGAGGATTAGATGTAGATGATCTTACACATGTCATTAACTACACCTTGCCTGATATGGCAGAAACCTATACCCATAGAAGCGGAAGGACTGGAAGAGCTGGGAAAAAAGGGATCTCCATAGCCATAGCACATTCACGAGAGAAAAGGAAGATCAGAGACATTGAAAGAGAGTCAGGGGTCAGGTTTAAGAAAGAGCAGGTGCCCAGCGGCCAGGAAATCTGTTCTGTCCAACTTCTGGCCTTGATAGATAGAATAGAGCAGGTAGAAGTGGATAAGCAGCAGATAGCTCCCTTTCTCCCTACTATACATGAAAAACTTTCTACCCTTACCCGGGAGGACTTGATAGAGCATGTAGTGTCCGCTGAGTTTAATCGCTTTTTAGCCTATTATAAAAATGCGCGGGACCTCAACCTGCCTGAAAGACGCGGGAGAGATAGGGACAGGGTAGATGGGGAAGGCTACGGCAGACGCAGAAGAGCTAACTTTTCCAGACTCTTTGTTAATGTGGGCTCTAAGAATAACCTTACACCCGCCCGCTTGATAGGTCTCATTAATGAGGGGCTAAATTCCAATAAGGCTGAGATTGGGAAAATTGAAATCATGCGTAAGTTCAGCTTCTTTGAAATAGAGGACGGAGAAAGTGGAAGACTGATAGAAGCCTTGGATGGGGGATATTTTGAAGGGGTAGAGTTAGTCCTTGAGCGGTCTAAAGCAGTAGAAACACCCTCTCCTCCCAAAAGACCTTACGGAAAAAAGAAAAAGTCTTCTTTTAAAGAAAGGGCAGAAGGTAAGGGTAGACCTAAAAACAGAAGAAGGCGGAAGCGAAAGTAAGGTGGTTATATTGCTGATGGAAGGGATATAGATAGGGGTACCACTACCTATTTATATCTGTTAGCATGGGATTAGACGTCAACTCCACCACTCCATCAGGTTCTCTTGAAATACAGCTGCCACTTATTACGCATGGCTTGGTAGGGACTACCAGAATGCTAGCCGTGGGTGGTACTATTTCCTTTCTACTGTTTATAGGAACCCTATCTTTCAGAGCATGGGATATTCACCTGCCTGTCTGGCTCACATTAATACCTTTTATTTTGATCTTCCTGTTTGGAATGAGCCTGACAGTTATGCAGTTCACGGGTCAGCTATCCATACATAAACAGATAGGGAGACTCTTGCTAAGGGGAACTGACATAGAAGTGGGAAAAGGTGCTACCCAAACCACCTACCATATCCATGAGGATTCCCTTACAGTATACATAGACTATAGAGGATATAACGGGGAGTGGTTACATCCATGGAATAGAGATCTTTACGCAAGTTGGTATGCTATCAACAATAGAGGCTACGGAGACAGAAATGCTATTACCATTAAAAAGGGAAATAAGACCCTATGTAGACATTACTTCCTATTGGATTCTCCTACGGCCAAAAGTCAACTTGAAGGGAAGGTAGAAGCCTGGAAGCAAGCAGGCTTAGATGTCAGGAAAAGGGGAAGAAGTTGGAGGTAAAGGGAAGCCTAGTAGTAATCATGGGGTTCAGATCACACAATTAGCTATTTCTATTCATGATAGTTTTGTCCTTATTACAGCTGAGGGAGTGAAAGAAGGTGGAGGTCAACGCTTTTTACAAACAGCCTATCCCACAATTATATTGGCCTTCATTCTTTTTTCTGCCTAGCTTTCTGAATGAACCATTTAATCTTACCTGTAAAACTGATTTTTCTCTTACTGGCAGTTTTTACTAGTGCCTGTAAAACTGCTTACAGTCCTTCTCCAGCACTAGGTCAAGCATCCTTTGTAAAAGATCCTATTACGGAGTCTCTGTTCCAGGATCAGTCAAGTACTATTTCGGAAGAAGATATCAGGAGGTTATTGGATGGAGAGATAAGTCTACCCGAGAAAGCCAGGATGGCTATCTATAATTTCGGGGAACACTCCCTCAGTAAATACTATAATTCATGGAGTTATGATGAAGAATACCTCAAGTTAAAGCAAAATTACCTGGATACACTTTCTGAAAAAATGAAGAGTTCTGATAAGGTGGTAAAAACCATGATAATACCTTCCATACTGACTAGTGCTTCTCCTAGTGTAACTAATCTGCGAGAATCCGCTGTGAGAGTGCAGGCTGATCTTCTGCTGGTTTTTAAAACTACTAGCGACATCTATTACAGATATAAGGTTTTCAAGAAAGATGAAGCTAAGGCATTTGCGACTGTAGAAGCTGTTATGCTGGATATCAGGACAGGAGTAGTACCTTTTACGACTATTACTACTAAGGAAAAGTTACTTGTAAAATCCACCTCCAGTATGGATGTACAGGAACTAAGGAAGGAAGCTGAACAACAAGCGTTAAGTCTGGCCTTAGCAGAGACAGCAGACAAGATTGTTGACTTTTTGGAAGAAAGCCCCTAGATCCTCAGTCTATTTATCTTTTCCCAAGGTCATGGAAGGAGAGACAGTTATCATCATCCAGGCCCAGTGATTGTCTCTCCTGTTTCTGTTTCGTAATTCCAACATACTTTCCGTTGCTCTCAGGAAACTATATCCCAAATGGAATTGGACCCCTTTTTGGGGGGATAGTTGATATACAAAGTCTAGTTCGTTGGCTAGGTGGTCTTTTAGGCTACCTCCGTTGGGATCTTGTTGGTCGGAGGCCGTGAGGAAATGGTGAAGGTGAACCTTCAGGTTTCCTTTTTTCAGTGGGAATGAATTTTTCAGGTATACATCCGTAACTCCCACTGAACCGTTAGAAGGACCTACAAAGAAGTAGTCCATGAACCCATTATGGGCGTGGTTGGTCCCAAAGTCCGGTAGAAAGTGGGTGAGGGCATCAGAGGAAGCTAAAGTGGAATGAGAACCTGAGAGTAGTTCCATGCCCAGGGTGTGGGTGGAAGATGGGCTCCAGCTCATACGCATGCCCACCATGTGGGCTTGTAGGGTGCGGGAACCCAGCTTCCCCCCCTGATAATATGTATCCCCAGCAAGGATTAATTGCGCACTTAAGGTTAGCCTCATACTCCCTCCAAGTGTATAGCGGGAGCTGGTGGTGGTATCCTGATTTTGCCAGGTAGTATTTAGCCCTAGCAGGGAAAAGGAAGCCTTCTCACGCTTCTGGTGAAACCAGGCAAACTGCATGAATTTATAATTGCCTGAAACGGCGTAAAAGCCTGCAGAAGGACTCTGTAGGAAGGCTGGCTCCGCCACCTCATCATCCTGGTTAACGGCAGCGCCCACATGCAGATCAATAGATTTACGCTTATTGGAGAACATAGCCAGTAGCGCATCATGCCGCCTGCCTTGCTGTGCCCATTCCAGTGCCCCCAGTATTCGCTGGTTGTCGTAAGAAATGGCTTGTCTTCCTAGCTTTAGCTTGAGACGGGGATGGGCCCTATAAAGGATCCAGGCTTCATTTATAAACGTATTACCATCTTCTTGTTTGACTATTTGAGGGCTTTCCCCCCAAATCCTTATGTCCTGAAAGGATAGCCTTACTTCATAGGTAGAGTCCACCCAGTCGAAGGTAAGGCGGCTTCTCTGCTCTACAAAGTAGGCCGCTTCATCAAACCTGTTAGCAGGCGTCTTGAAGCCATCCCTATATTCAGCTCTTGGACGGATCTGGGCACTAATACTGAGTTGGCTAAGTGCATGAGACGGTAATAGAATTATCCAGGCGAAGAGAATACACTTATCTCTTAGTTTCATGCTGTCTGTTTGGGCAGGAAATATGGAAGGAAAAAGCCAAATTATCAGACGTATTTAGGAGGGTCTACAACATTTAGGCCTTCATTCTACTTTTGATGGAGGGTATATCAGCAGATACTTCCTCCCAACTTGGTTGGCCATCTTTATTCATTCTCTTATGCAAGAATCTTTCCGTCCCTCCAGAAGAACGCCTAAAGTCAGTATGGCGCAGCTACTTTCCGCCTTTATCAAAAACCGAGAAGTCAGAAACTTCTTTACCCTTACCTTGGGCGCTTTATCTGCCAGCATAGGCCTGGAAAGCTTTTTGATTCCCAACTCCTTCATTGATGGAGGAATTACAGGTATTTCTCTCATAGTGAATGAGTTTAGCCATATCCCGCTGGCTTTTCTGATAGCAGTTTTTAACCTCCCTTTTCTGGTTCTCGCATTTAGGGCCGTTGGGAAACGCTTTGCCTTGAGGAGTATACTGGGGATTTTGTTGCTTTCTACCTTTGTGTATACCCTTCACTTTCCGGTGATTACGGATGACCGATTATTAGCAGCTGCTTTTGGGGGGTTCTTCCTGGGGCTTGGGATAGGGCTAGCTATAAGAGGAGGTGCTATCATAGACGGGACAGAGGTATTAGCTATTTTTCTCAGTCGAAAAACGGGCCTATCCGTGGGGAATATCATATTGATATTTAACCTGATGATTTTCTCCCTAGCGGCCTATCTGTTGTCAGTGGAGGTAGCCCTTTATGCTATTCTCACCTATTTTGCTGCTTCTAAAACGGTAGACTTTGTGATTGACGGAATAGAAGAATATGTAGGGGTAACCATCATTTCTGAGCGGAGTGAACTGGTGCGTACCTGCATAGTAGAGGTTATGGGGAGGGGATGTACCATATATAAGGGTTTGAAAGGCTATGTAAAGCCAGGAGAATCTTTACGTGATACTAATATTGTCTATACCGTCATTACCCGACTAGAGATGGCCAAAATTGTAGCTGAGATAGATAAGGTGGATGATAAGGCTTTTGTGATTATGTCATCTGTCAAAGACGCCAAAGGAGGTATGATCAAGAAAAAACCTATTAAGAATATCAAGTAAAGCCAGTTTGGGATAAGTCTGTGCGCGACGCTTGAAGTACGCCCAGGCCTTCATTTTGACATTTATCCCGGTAAAACGTCTTGCTTTATCAACTCAAGGCTTAAGTCCATGTGCTCAGATGTATCGGAAGTGATGAGGCGGCCATCCCAAATAAATATTCAGATCTATCTTAGACTAGCATGATTAAAAGGAGAAAGGTAATAGCCTGACATTCATTGAGTATTACCCTGCGTATCCACACATAAAGTAACCCCTAGAAATTACAAGCGCCCCCTTGCCAGATTATCTCTCCTGAAGAAACAATCTCCCAATAGTTATATGCTTCTTCTGGGGGTATGGTAAAGCTGACAGTATCTCCAGCACAGTTATAGAAGATGGGAGGATAAAAACAGCTGGCACAGCAAGTGCCTTGCATAAAGTAGGGCGTATCCTGGTAGGTGAACTGCCTAACCCAAAAGGTATCAAAGAAATGGTTGTCATTAGAAGCGATAGATTCTTCCAGCGTTCCGATAATATCCCTTAACCAAGGTAGATCCTCTACAGGGTTTGCCACATCACAAAAGGGTACAGGGGCATCATCCTCTATGCAAGCTGAAAAAAGAAGCACCAATACTATAATTCCTAGTAGCCTATTCATTTTCGGAGGTTTATGATAGGACGAGGAGGGAGAAAGAAATGCTGCTTACAATTCCGGATTTATCTCTTCCAATGCAGGAGCAGTTCCATTAGTTTGTTCTATGCCATTATAAGTATTGATCATTTCCTGGGCTTTTGTCAGTCGAGTTTCCGCATTAGATATGTAAATCTGGTTAAGCTCTATGATCCTTCTGTTCACATAAGTGATCATACTATCCAGGCTGATGGCATTATTCTCCAACTCATTTTTTTGGGAGGTACTCATGTAGTTGAAAATCTCTAGCTGGAGGTTATCATACCTAAGAAAGGCTTCCAGATTATTCTCAAAGTTTCCTCTTTGGCCAAACACATTGGGGAAAATGGCAAAAAAGACCGCCATAAAACTCAGTACAAAGAAGACAGCTTTAATATAGGGATTGGTTCTGGCCCAGCCCTTATTAGCTATCACAAATATGATGATTCCTCCACTGATGGTTGCAAACAGCACGATGAGGATGGAAGCATAATAATTAGCCACAAAAAAGCCTGCCAACTCCCTATGGTGTTTCTTCCGCTCTGTGAGGATTTTATACTGCACTTTCAGGGTGCTGATTTTATCCTCCTCTGACATAATCCTGTCATTTTTCAGGCTGTTTATGCGGGTTTGAATGATCTCGTCCGTTTTGAGGTATGGCTGGAGAAATTTCATGGTATTCACTTCAGTACTCCAGTTGTGGAAACGGTAAGCAGCAAAGAAAAAGAGCATAAGAAGGGAAGCAAAAAGGATGACCCTAATAGTAGGTTCAATGCTCCTCCAGTACCTTTTAAGCTTTGACTCTTTGTTCGGGGCGTTAGGAGAGGGTGGTTCTTTTACCTTATTTACATTCTCCTTTTCCGAATTCTCCATACCCATAGTGTAAGGTCTAATTTTCGGTCTTCTGTATGATGACGATTTTCAAAACGTTGCCATAATACGAAATATTGTTTCTCAGGTCAACCTGCTACAGAGCTTGATGCGAAGGTCAAATAGTTTAAAATCCCAGACTTGGCTAGAGAATGAGGTATTTCATTATGAAAACGAAAAAAGTGTTTCATGTTGAAACACTTTGAGGGGGGATTTATTTCATATTTTACCATGTTCATTCTTCTTTACTTGGAAGAATGAGGAAAGGGATGAACCTTTAGGTACTTAACCTATTTTCCAAGTATAATGATCCAAGTGTCATGAAATGTAACTTATATAGGTATGCCATATGCTGGCCAATGGTATTCCTTTTTTGCTTATTTCCAATGAGTATGAAAGGCCAGAAACAGGGAAAAGTAACCCTTAACGGCTACGTATCTAATGCCACTACAGGTGAGCGACTCATAGGCGCTACCGTCTTTTTCCCCGAGCTAAAAGCAGGCACCTATACCAATGAGTATGGATTTTATTCGCTAACAGTCGAACCCGGTACTTATCAGCTCTTTCTCTCCTACACGGGTTTTTCTGATCTCACTACCCAGATAGATCTGTCAGAAGACAAGCTTATGAATCTGGAAATCTACCCTGAGGATGTACAGATAGAGGAAGTCATCATCAGTGCTGAAGCTGAAAATGATAATGTCAGTAATGTAGAGATGAGTACCATTAAGCTGAATATTTCTGATGTAAAAAGAATGCCTCAACTCTTAGGAGAAGTAGACATTATTAGAAGCATCCAGCTATTGCCCGGTGTTTCCAGCGTAGGGGAAGGTGCTACGGGATTTAATGTCAGAGGAGGAAATGTGGATCAGAATCTGGTACTATTGGATGAAGCACCTGTATATAATTCCTCACACTTACTAGGGTTCTTTTCTATTTTCAATGCGGATGCTGTTAAAGACATCAAGCTGTACAAAGGAGGAATCCCTGCTAAATACGGCGGCAGACTATCTTCTGTACTGGATGTACGCCAAAAAGAAGGCAATAATAAGTCTTTCTCAGGTAACGGAGGGATAGGCTTACTTTCCAGTAGATTAACCCTGGAAGGTCCCATCAAGAAGGATAAACACTCCTTCATGCTGGCTGGAAGAAGAACCTATCTGGATGTGTTCCTGGGATTATCTCCAGATGAAGAAATTAGTAGTAATACCTTATACTTCTATGATTTCAATGCAAAGGTAAACTTCACCTTGGGAGAAAGGGACAGGCTATTCCTGTCAGGCTACTTCGGGAATGATGTATTCAGCTTTCAGGACGACTTCCGCTTTAGTTGGGGAAATGAAACGGCCACCATTAGGTGGAACCATATTTTTAATGAACGCGTTTTCTCCAACTTTACAGCATACTTCAGTGATTATGAGTATAACCTTGGGTCAGATGATGGAGGAAACGGATTTGATTGGAATTCCGGGATTAGGAACTACAGCCTAAAGGCAGATTTTGGGTATTTTATTAATCCTCAGAATACCCTGGAGTTTGGGGCATCCTCTATTTTTTATCGGTTTAGGCCGGGAGATGTATCCTTTTCTGAGGAGAATGGCTTCAATGACTTCTTCATAGAGAAAGAACACGCGGTGGAGTCTGCTGCCTATATCAGTAATGAAACCAAGTTATTTGATAGTAAGCTAACCATACAGGCTGGCTTGAGGTATTCTCTCTTCCAAAATGTAGGGAAAAGTACTGTATTTATCTATGGAGAAGGAATGCCCTTAGATACGGCTAATATAGTGGATACAGTCAGGTATAATGATGGAGAACTAGTCAAGTCTTTTGACGGGTTTGAGCCTAGGCTTTCCTTGAATTACCTCATAGACCAGAAGCAATCCATCAAGGCTAGCTATAATCGTACCCGGCAGTATATCCACCTCATTTCTAATACTACTGCTGCCACACCCATAGATGTGTGGAAGCCCTCCGGTACTTATGTAGATCCTGCTACGGTAGACCAGTTCTCATTAGGATACTTCCGTAACTTCCAGGATAATACCTATGAAGCTTCGCTAGAAGTGTATTATAAAAGCTTTGAAGGACTGGTAGACTATATAAATGGGGCGCAGCTGCTATTTAATAGGACCCTGGAGACGGAGCTGCTGGCGGGAGATGGGAGAGCCTACGGACTGGAAGTATTGATAAGAAAGGAAAAAGGTAGGTTGACGGGCTGGTTAGGGTACACCCTTTCCAGGACAGAGCGGCAGATTGAAGAGATTAATGGAGGGGAATGGTACTCATCTAACTATGATAAAACACATGATTTCTCCCTGGTGCTCACCTATAAGTTATCTAAGTACTGGGATGCATCCATGAACTTTGCCTACCTGACAGGAAGACCTATTACCTATCCTAATGGGAAGTATGTTACTGACGGCATTGTAGCGCCTGTCTATAATAACCGGAATGGGGCCAGAACCCCTGACTATCATAGACTGGATGTTTCTGCCAATTATGAGTTTAAGAAAAATGCTGATAAGAGATTTAAGCAGAGTCTGAACTTTGGGGTGTATAACCTATATGCCAGGAGAAACCCCTACTCCATATACTTCAGGCAAAATGAGGATAATCCTGATATAACAGAGGCGGTCCAATTATCAGTATTTGGCACCCTTATTCCTTCCATTACCTATAACTTTGAATTTTAAGCTAATGAAATTAAGATATATTATACCTGCCCTTTTCCTTGGCTTCCTGGGAGTAGCCTGTGAGGACGTGGTAGACCTGGACTTACCAGAAGGAGAGGCGCTGCTAGTGGTGGATGGTTCCATCACTACCAAAGACACCATCCACTACCTTACAGTGGCTAATACTGTTTCTTATGACACGGAAGGAGCATTGCCGGGGATAACAGCGCTCGTAGTGCTCAGAGATGATAAAGGGAGAATAGATACCTTAGCTGAAACAGAACCTGGCAGTGGGATTTATGCCATTACCAGTCCGGGGGTAGTAGGAAATACTTATACCTTGGAGATAGAAACGCCTGATGGGAAGCAGTATCAGTCCAGCCCTGAATTTTTGGCACCAGTAACAGAGATAGATTCTATCTACCTGGAGGAGGATGAGTTTGAGGAGGATCAATACTTTGTAGAGTTTAATACCTTTGATCCGCCGGGATTTGGGAATTACTACCGGTGGAAGCACTATATAGATGGAGAATTCCAAAATAAGCCGGAAAACCTCGCCTTTGCCAGTGATGAGTTTGTGGATGGTAATCCTGTCTTAGGCCTACGCTTATCAGAGTCTGTGGAACTAGGAAAGCTCTATAAGGTAGAACAGCTATCTATTAGTAAAGCTTACTTTGAGTATTTGAGTGTCCTCCAGACCCAAACTGCTTTTGTGGGAAGTATCTTTGATCCACCACCTGCACCCATAGAAGGGAACGTGTTCAATATACGTGATGAGAATGAGTTGGTAGCAGGATTTTTTAGTGCTTCAGATGTTCAGACCCAAAGTATAGTGGTGAGAGAACCTTAGGTCTTTTTAGAATGATATTCCTTCTCATAAGTGGCTGATGTAGGGACTGAGGCTTCCCTTATTTTCTTCATAATGGCTCATACTTCTACAAGGAAGGAGTTCCTTATTCTCCTGGGTTGAGTCTTTCTGCCAGAGAATTATCAGCTTACAACAAGCAAAAAAAAGGGGCGGCTGAAAAGCCGCCCCTGCTACTACTGTAAAACCCGTGTTCAAACGTATTAATTCTGGATAAGGATTCTCTCAGATGCCTGGAAGTCTTTTCCGATGATCTGAATGAAGTAAAGTCCTTCTCCTAGAGCGTTCAAGTTTAGACGCTTTCTGTTGTTAGCGTTGAGCTTAGTGCTGAATTTGATATTACCTACTATATCTCTCACGATCACATCAGCCTGCCCATTCTGGTTTATTCCACTAACCATCACCTGTACCTCTCCGGTAGAACTTGGGTTAGGGAAGATAGATAGCTTCTGGGTAGTACTGCTAGTGAAGCCGTTGCTGTCTATGAAGCTGAAAGAAATATGGGTAGGAGAGTGTGCATTCCCCTTACCGTTAGGCTCATCAAAGGCTATACCTGAGAGGGTGAAGGAATCACCAGCTTTAGGGATAGGCTTCCAAGAACTAAAGTTTCCATTGGAATCTCCAAAGACAGCATATGGAGCTTTATTCTCTATACGGCTTTGATGACTGGATCCAATCAACTCTAACTTAACTGACCCTACAGTAGCCCCATTACAAATGTTAGCTACTATATTCAACTGGTCAGTAGGTAACTCAGCCAGGTCAATAACCTCACCATCCTCTATCACACTGTAGGCTTCTATCACTTCATTAGTCTCAGCATTAACTAAGCTGAAGCTAGAAATGCTTTGCTCACAGTCCTGAGGAAGTTCAATTACAGTACCATCAGGTAGGGCGGCAAACAGACCGAACCCAGCCCCTCCTTGGTTCCCTGCAGGATTTAGGAAGCCTGAAGCAAATACTACTGCTGCTGCTCCTCCAAGTCCATTCAGATCCGCTGTGTAAGACCCTACTACTATGTCATTGGCATTACCTGGGGTAACATCCAGTACATACTTACCTTCTGGTACAGATAGGTAACCGTCAGTGAAGTTTCCGTAAGGTAGGTTGTCTATCAAGATAGCACCTCCCGTAAGTACGTCTACGGCAGGAGCGTCCGTAGAACCATGATACACGGCCAAATCTACATTATTGTTGTTCTGGCTATGCGTCTGGGCAGGTGTCAGGATTTGAAGGGTGAAACCTATGGCATCTCCGTTCACACTGCTATCAAAGCTAGAGGGATCTAATACACCTGTAGCCATGACAACATACTTCTCATCTTCTTCCAGAGTAACTGGGAAGGTAGCCAGGATATCATTAGCAGAAGAGCTGTTTCCTCCAGCTATCCCTATTTCAATCTCTACACCAGCTGGTAACTCTATAAATGGAGTAGCCGTTCTGAACTCAAAGTCATCTACCGCTAATTCTCCATTCAGGTAAATGTCCACTTTTTCAGCAGCTGGATCAGCGGCGTTATGTATCACCTGTACAGAAGCCGTACTTTCCTCCTCATCGTCATCATCACCGCCGTCTATTACCTGAGGTAGGCCTATCACACCCCCATCAGCGAAGGCTACAAACAGCCCAAAGTTCTCTCCATTCTGGTTGTCAGCTGGGTTCAGGAATCCAGTAGCAAATACTACAATGGATTTTCCACCCTGATTTTCCAGCGGAGCAATGAAGGAAGCTACATTAGTTCCATTATCATTTCCAGGTGTAATGTCCAGGATGTACTCGTCAGCTGGTACAGACAGGTAACCGTTAGTGAAGGTTCCATAATTTAGGTCATCTACAATCACAGTTCCTCCCGTAACTACGTCTACTGTAGGAGCATCAGTTGATCCGTGGAAGACAGCTATGTCTACGTTGTTATCATTACCAGCCTCAGTTTGAGCAGGTGTTAAAATAGCCAACGTAAAGGCAATTCCTTCTCCATTCACATCAGTGTTAAACTGAGCAGGATTCAGAACACCTGTAGCCATGACTACATACTTTTCACCTTCTTCCAGGGTAACTGGGAACTCAGCCAATACATCATTAGCAGAAGAACTGTTTCCACCGGCTACGCCAATAGTAAGTTCTACATCAGCAGGTAGCTCAATGAAAGGGGTAGCTGTTCTGAACTCAAAGTCATCTATGGCTAGATCCCCATTGATATAAATATCTACCTCCTCAGCAGCTGGGTCAGCAGCATTATGGATTACCTGTACCAAAGCTGTTCCTTCTGAAGGTTCTTCTCCTTCTCCAGGTCCTTCTCCATTATCTCCGTCAGCTGTGAAGGAGAAGTCTATGCTTAATGATCCTCCCTCTGTTCCACTTTTCTTAGGACCAGAGAATACAGTAGCTGTTAGGCTATAAGACTCGCCAGCCTCTGGAGGCGTAGGTCTCCATGGGAAGTAATGTCCTTGAGAATCTCCAAATAGGGAGTAAGGAGCCAGGTTTTCCGTACGTCTTACTTCTCTGGAGCCACTTAGCTCAAAGAGGACACTACCTATATTAGCATCTTCACATACATTAGCTCTAATGGCTATTTGATCAGAAGGAAGGTCAGAAAGGTTGATTTCTGCTCCATCTTCTATCATTTCAAATCCTTCAATCACCTCATCAGTTTCTGAGTCTATCAGAGAGAAGCTTAGGATGTCATTATCACATACAGCATCAGTAGCTAATGGAAGCGCTATTACAGTTCCGTCAGGTAATACTGCAAACAGACCAAAGGCTGCTCCATCCTGGTTAGCATCAGGGGCCAGGAAGCCAGACGCAAATACAAGGCCTGCTCCTCCACCAAGCCCACTCACATCAGCCACATAAGAAGCCAATACATTGTCATTATCTCCACCGGGAGTAACGTCTAGTATGTACTTAGCAGCAGGGACTGACAGATAGCCATCAGTGAAGTTACCGTAAGTAATGTCATCTACCAGTATGTTTCCACCTGTAAGTACATCTACAGCTGGTGCATCAGTAGAGCCATGGTAAACAGCTAGGTCTACATTATTTCCGTTTTCAGAAGCCGTTCTGGCAGGAGTTAAAATTTCTAGGGTAAAGGCAATATCATCTCCATTTACACTGCTATCAAAGGCAGAAGGATCTAATACACCTGTAGCTACTACTATATACTTCTCACCATCTACCAGGGTAACTGGGAAGGTAGCTAGAATATCATCAGCAGAGCTACTGTTGCCAGCTGCTACGCCTATTTCTAGTTCTACACCAGCAGGTAGCTTGATGAATGGAGTAGCCGTTCTGAAGGCAAAGTCATCTATGGCTAAGTCTCCATTTAGGTAAATATCTACTTCAAAAGCAGCTGGATCAGGAGAATTATGAACTACCTGTACCAATCCACCAGGAGCAGATTCTATGAAGGAGAAGCTAACACCGGAAGAAATAAACTCCTCGCCCTTTCCTTTCTTTTCAGAAAAAGGAATGGCTTCTATGGTCCATTCGTCTCCAGGATGTACGCCTATTTCTCTGTAATCCCCTTTGATATCTCCAAAGGCAGCGTAAGGAGCCGCACTCTCTGTACGAGTTCTTACTTTTCCATCTTGGTCAGTAACTATGAAAGTTACACTTCCCACTGATTCTCCTTCGGCAATGTTAGCTCTTACGTTGAAGCTTCCAGAAGGTAGTTCATCCGCAGCTATTACGGCTCCATTTTCGATAGGATCAAACCCGGGAATAGGCTCATCCGTTTCCGCATCTATCAGGGTAAAGCTGATAATCTTAGGCTCTTCTTCTATCACCTGTGGCAGTAGAATGGCAGTTCCGTCAGGGAAAACGGCTAAGAGCCCGAAAGCGGCACCATCCTGGTTAGTAGCAGGATCAAGGAAGCCTGAGGCGAATACCACAACTGCAGCACCCCCAAACTCAGATAAAGGCGCTTCAAAAGAAGCAACGACTACGTCATTGGCATTTCCGGGAGTTACATCCAGGATGTAATTGGCAGCAGGTACAGACAGATATCCATCAGTGAAGTTACCATAAGAAATGTCATCTACGAGAATAGTTCCACCCGTAAGTACATCTACGGTAGGGGCATCAGTAGATCCGTGGTAAACCGCTACATCTACATTCTCATCATTAGCTCCTTCTGTTTGAGCAGGAGTAAGAATCTGTAAGGTGAAGGCAATAGCATCCCCATTTGCATCAGTGTTAAACTGAGAAGGGTCTAGTACACCCGTAGCTGCTACCACATATTTTTCACCTGCTTCTAAAGTAACAGGGAAAGTAGCCAGTACATCATCAGCAGAAGTAGAAGATCCAGGCGCAATTCCCAGATTCAGCTCTACCCCGGAAGGAAGTTCAATGAAGGGAGTAGCTGTTCTAAACTCAAAATCATCAATAGCTAATTCTCCATTTACA
>JBCCLI010000030.1:0-27961 GCA_039026975.1 Bacteroidota bacterium
CGACCAGATTGGGCGAATCCAGAACGGCATCTCTTTTCACCCCAAATCCGTGGTTCTGGGTAGTAATCTCACTTACCCCAGCTATCAGGTTTTTCACGGGATGGTTAGCGCCTCTGTGCCCATGGTGCATCTTATAGGTAGGCACGCCGTTGGCCAATGACAGCAACTGGTGGCCTAAACAAATGCCAAATAGCGGCTTGTCTTCCTTGAGTACCGACTGAATGGTTTTCACGGCATACGGCATGGCAGCCGGATCACCAGGTCCGTTAGAGATAAAGTATCCATGCGGATCAAAAGACCTCAGCTCCTCAAAAGAAGCTTTGGCAGGAAAAACCTTAAGGAAGCACCCTCTTTTAGCCAGGCAGTTAAGAATATTCACCTTAGTCCCTAAATCTAGTACAGCTACCCGGTAAGGGGCGTTAGGGTTTCCGTGGAAATAAGGCTGAACCGTACTAACCTTGGAAGCCAGCTCTAGCCCATCCATGGAAGGGCACTTTTTCAACAGTTTTTGAAGTTCTTTCTTATTGGATACCTCGGAAGAGATGACGGCATTCATCGCGCCCTTATCCCTGATATGGGTAACCAGCCTTCGGGTGTCTATGTCAGCTATCCCCACAATGGCATTATGCTTTAGGAATGAGTCTAGGGACTGAACGGCATCTTCTCGGGAAAATATATGAGAAAAATTTCTCACAATGAGGCCTGATATCTTAACAGAAGCACTTTCATTCTCCGTGTTATGAACCCCATAATTTCCTATGTGGGTATGGGTTTCTATGAGAATTTGGCCGTAGTAGGAAGGATCTGTAAAGACCTCCTGATAGCCTGTCATGCTGGTATTGAAGCACAGCTCTCCCATAGTGGTGCCTACTTTTCCTATGGCTTTTCCTTCAAAAAAAAGCCCATCTTCCAGTAGAAGATAGGCTGGTTCATGTTGAATATATCTCATATTTATTCCTCAATGATAGATTGATCTTTTAATGGAACAGATTCAAATGATAATTCTTCATCAGCTCTTAGTTGCGTAACGAGGTCTGCAAGCTTTTCTTTAGTCAGGTTGTGTCTGTAACGTCTGTTGGTTACCTGACATACAGGCGCCGTATCACATGCTCCCAGACACTCTGCCTGTCTCACCCATATTTTTCCTTCTTCCCCAAAGCCCTTCTCATCCGCATTTATTAGCTTCTTGGCCTCTTCATACATTTCAGGCCCACCTGTAACGCTACAGGTAAAGCAAGTACATACCTCTATTAGGTGCTTAGGCACTTCCTTTTTGAAGTACATGGTATAGAAACTGGCCACCCCATATACCTGGGCATAAGGTACATCTACGGTATTAGCCACTAGCTTCATCGCCTCAGGAGACAGCCATCCAAACTTTTCTTGAGCAATCCATAAGGCAGGCATAATAGCTGAGGCACGATCCGGGTACTTGTCTATGTGTTTCTGTACCGCCTGTACCTCTTTTTTGCTAAAAGAATATTCCATAAGTGGACGCTTCTGATCAAATTCTTGCAAATATACTGATGCTTACAAAAAAAGCCACTCCTTTTATACATTCTACTTGAGAATATTTCTTCTTACGAGTAGCCCTAATTCTTAAACTCACAAATGGTCCAGCCATCTCCCCCCATTTCCATAGGGGCATCATACACACGCTTTACAAAGGAAAGATCATTCAGATATTTCCGCACCGCCTCTCTTAACACACCTGTCCCCTTCCCGTGTAAAATATTGATGGTCTTCAGTCCAGCTAGCCTGGCATCATCTACCATCTTTTCTAGCATGGGGAGCGCCTCCTCTACTCTCTTTCCCATCAAGTCCAACTCCATCCGAGCATTAACGGTCGATAAGGAGTAATTGTTAGATCGGACAGATCCATTCCCCTTCTTTTCAGGAATCTTTATTTTTACGAGCTGAGAAAGTTTGGTTTGTAGCCGCATGGAGCCGGACTCTACTACTCCACGTTTTCCTTTTACTTCTATCAGTTGGCCTACCGTCTTCCCGTCAGCTAGCTTCACCCAGTCCCCTTGACTGATCTCACCTCCTACAATCTGGATTCCTTCTGGAACTACTTCCTCCTTAGGTTTGGCTTCCGGTATTGGAACCGGCATACTTTCTTTGAGTTCCTCTCTAAGCTTTTGGGTTTGCTGTTTCTCTGCCTGATTTTCTCGTATTTCTCTAATGGTTTGCTCTATTCTCCTATTAGCATCTTTGATGAGCTTACGTGCGTCCCGTTTTGCCTCATTGAGTATCTGTTTTTTCTGCTGCTTCAACTCATCCTTTTCTGCCTGTGTTTCTTTCAGCAGCTTATTCAGTTCTTTCTCCTTGGAGCGGGATTTTTCTAGTAGCGTATTTAAGCGGGACTGTCTGCTTTCCAGCTCATCTATTAGCTCCTCTGACTGTATAGTTTCTTCTCCTATTTTCTTCCTTGCTTTCTTGAGAATGGAATAATGCACCCCTACCCGTTTAGCTATATCCAAGGCATAGCTTCTCCCTGGAACGCCTACAATGAGCTTATAAGTAGGCTTTAAGTCCTTCTTATCGAACTGCATGGCCGCATTAGCTATACCCTTAGTGTTAGCTGCATAGTTCTTTAAATTTCCGTAGTGGGTGGTAATGATGCCATAGGCACGCTGGATGACAAAGCGCTCCAGGAAAGATTCTGCAATAGAACCCCCTTGCTTGGGATCAGTCCCTGAACCAAATTCATCTATGAGAAAGAGAGAATTGTGATTCATATTGTCTCCCATCTGCCGCATCTGGAAAAGGTGAGAGGTATAGGTACTCAGGTCGTTCTCCACTGATTGCTCATCTCCCAGGTCAATGAATAGGGTATCAAATATTCGGAACACTGAGTCTTCCCTAACGGGTACCAGAAAACCGGATTGGAGCATAAGTTGTAGGAGGCCTACTGTTTTAAGGGAAACAGACTTTCCCCCTGCATTGGGGCCAGATATCAGGATGATTCTTTCTTTTTGGGTAAGCTGAACTGAAAGGGGAACTACCTCAAATGTTTCCTCCTCAGATCGCAGTACGAGTAAGGGATAGTAGGCTTCTTTTAGTTCCATAGAAGTCCCGTAGACTTCTACTTTAGGGAGTACGGCCTTTAATTTTACGGCTAGCTTAGCTTTGCCTCTCACAAAATCCAGTTCCACCATGATTTTGTGGAAGGAAGCTATCTCCTCCTTATGTTGCCGAAGCTGCTCCGTTACGTCTGTCAGAATCCTGATGACCTCATTCTGCTCCTGAAGTTTGAGCTCTTTCAACTTATTATTAAGGGCCAGAGATTCAGCAGGTTCTAGAAAAAGGGTATTGCCTGACTGGGAAATATCTTGTACAAAGCCCGGAACCCTTCCCTTGGCATCTGCTTTTACAGGTATCACCAACCTATCATTTCGGATGGTTATTTCTCCTCCAGGGCTCCAGTTTTTTTCAGCAGCCCTTTTCAGGACTTTATTTAATACAGACCTCAATTCATTGCCGGAGGTATAAATATTTCTTCGGACTTGGTTGAGTAAGGGAGAAGCACTATCTCTCACATTTCCTTTCTCATCTATGATAGCTTCTATGTCTTTAATGAGGTAGGCGGAGAAGCTATTTCTGTTTATGAGTAATTGGAGTTCCGGGTACTTGTCTTCCCGCTGCTGGAGGTACTTCCTTAGTCCCAGTAGTGTCTGCGCCCATCCCAGAAATCTTCCTAATTCATCTGCCGTTAACCAGGTGCCTTTCACCTCTAACTTCTTAAGCAGGTAGGCCATGGAATGAAACTGCTTAATGGGCAGAGGATCATCATATATCAAGAGCTCTCGGAACTCCTCTGTTCGGCGGAGGGAGGTAAGTAACTTTTCAGGGTCAGAATAAGGTTGGAAATTCAAGCACCTCTCTTTAGCCTCTTCCGTCATGAGGGTACCTGCCACTGTTTGCAGGATGACATCAAAGCCTAACTTCTCATACGTCCTTGGGTGGTAATACTTCATTCTCCCGCTGATGATTCTCCAGCTTTTAGCTTTTGCTGGGCTATGCTGTCTTGCGTGGCACGTAACTTTTCTACTGCCTGTTGATTAACCTTTTCTTTCTCAACAGGAATTTGGGCATTTAGTTCTTCTACTACCTGATTAGTGATGGTATCTAATAAGAAAGGGTGATCTACATAAAATTCATAGCTCTCGTAGAAGAGGGACCTCTCCACCTGGAACTGTTCCAGGATTCCTTTGTGTAGCTCTTCCCTTAACATTCTCTTGTCATCTATGTTGCCTTTATATTCCTGTACTACGGCATCTGCCAGGTACATTTCTTTCATCATGGCTACCATCTGGTCATGTCCTAATACCCATGAAGGTCTCTCATCATTGGCACATGAGGAGAGGATAAGTAGAAAAAACAAATAGAAAAGGCCTTTATGGCACCTCATAGCAGTATTTTTATGTGTAATATTACCTCAAGGTGACCCAAGAAGTAATAAATGTTGCATACCATTTCCGCAATTTACGCCATTTCTGAGAATCAGGTACTAGGCAAAAATAATGATATTCCGTGGAGACTATCAGATGACCTGAAGATGTTTAAAAGAACTACCCTGGGAAAACCCATCATTATGGGTAGAAAAACCTTTGAGTCTCTGGGTAAGCCTCTCCCTAAGCGAAGAAACATAGTAGTAAGTAGGTCTATGCCCCAGGAAGTAGAGGGGTATGAGGTTTACAGGTCGCTAGATGAGGCTATCACGGCTTGTTCTGAGCCTGAGATCTTCATTATAGGGGGGGCACAGCTTTTTCAGGAGGCCTTTGATAAAGGCTATATTCATAGGGTCTATGAGACCTTAGTCCATGCTGAAGTAGAGGGGGATGTATTTTTCTCCCTCCCTGATGCCGGTATGTGGACTACCACAAAAGTGGACTCCTTCCAGGCCAATGAGAAAAACGAATTTGCTTTTACTTTAAGAGTGAAAGAACACCAAACAAGACTAACACCTGTGAAAGCTGATTTCGGCATTCCTACCCCTGAAGAGTACGCTCCTTATTACGCTAGCTATATAGCTAATGCAGGAGATACGCCCATTCTCTCTTTACTGGAACAGCAACAAGCTGACTTTATCTGGCTACAGTCTATGCCTCAGGTTTTTTGGGGTAAAAGCTATGCCCCGGGTAAGTGGACAGCTGCCCAAATTGTGGGACACCTGACAGACACGGAAAGAGTCTTCAACTACCGGGCTATGCGGATAGGGAGAAATGATACCACCCCCCTTCCCGGTTTTCATCAGGATATGTTCGTGGATGAGGGCTTCTTTCAGCTGTTATCCTCCACTGCCCTGTTAGCAGGCATGCAGGCGGTAAGGATGAGTACCGTAGCCCTGGGAAGATCTATGAGGGCTAATATGATTTTGAGGGTAGGAACTGCCAGTGATAGCACTACCTCTGTACGGGCATTATTTTACATGATAGCAGGTCATCATATCCATCATTTCAAGCAGCTGAGAACTATTGCGGGAGAATAGGGTTCTTAAAATTGAATTTATGCGGACAAGATTTTTGTACACATGTGCTGACATTTTCCGCTTTCTCCATATCTTGTGTACAGTTAGTAAATCAATAATTTAAACGCTGGAATATATGATCAAAACCCCCGCTACCGTAAGCAGCCAGGAGGCCATGAGGCTAGAAGACAAGTATGGCGCACATAATTACCATCCCTTGCCCGTAGTTCTTTCACGTGCTGAAGGAATATGTATGTGGGATCCTGAAGGAAACAGGTACTATGATTTCCTCTCTGCCTATAGTGCGGTGAACCAAGGACACTGCCACCCTAAAATCCTGAATGCCTTGACGGAGCAGGCCCAAAAGCTCACCCTTACTTCCAGAGCCTTTTACAATGATATGCTGGGGCCTTATGAGCAGTATATTACCCAGCTGCTGGGATATGATAAGGTTCTCCCTATGAATACAGGAGTAGAAGGGGGAGAAACAGCCCTAAAGCTGTGTAGAAAATGGGGGTATTCTGTAAAGGGGATTCCAGAAAACAAGGCTAAAATCATCTTTGTGGAAGGAAACTTTTGGGGAAGAACGCTGGCAGCTATTTCTTCCTCTACTGATCCTAGTAGCTATAAAGGATTTGGTCCCTACATGCCTGGCTATGAACTCATTCCCTACAATGATCTAGCAGCCTTGGAAAAAGCTCTGGAAGATCCTACGGTAGCAGGCTTCATGGTGGAGCCTATCCAAGGAGAGGCAGGGGTAGTAGTTCCCGATGAAGGATACCTTAAAAAGGCCTTCGACTTATGTCATGCTAATAATGTCCTATTTATAGCAGATGAAGTACAGACAGGACTGGCAAGAACAGGAAGAATGCTTTGCTGCGAGTATGAGGGGGTAAAGCCGGATATTCTCATACTAGGTAAAGCCCTCTCAGGAGGTGTACTACCCGTTTCCGCTATTCTGGCAGATAATGATATTATGCTAACCATCAAGCCTGGAGAGCACGGGTCTACGTATGGAGGTAATCCCCTGGCCTGCGCCGTAGCTCAAGCTTCCCTGGAGGTCATCCTGGACGAAAACCTAACCGACAATGCGCAGGAAATGGGCATGGTCTTCAGAGAGAGAATGGAAGCCATACAAGCAGAGCGTCCTGATTTAATCCAGTTGGTAAGAGGAAAGGGGCTGTTGAATGCAGTGGTCATTAATGACAGCCCTGAGAGTGAAACTGCCTGGAACATCTGTCTGGCCTTAAAGGAAAAAGGACTACTAGCTAAGCCTACCCACGGAAATATTATCAGGTTTGCCCCTCCTCTTATCATCACAGAAACAGAAATGCATACATGTTGTGATATTATCAAGGAGGTATTATTGACCTTTTAGCCCTCTAAAAATATTTTTTGGGGTAAATGCCTGTCTCGTTCTGACAGGCATTTTCATATATGAGTACATTTTAAGATATACCCCACCAGATGGAGGGCCCTCTTCTATCTTAACTTGTTACTGCCATTTTGCGGTATATGAAGCAGACATAAGTCTCATAAGTGGGCTAGCTACTAGCGGCCTCCCTAAACTCAAGGTAGAGCAAGTAGGGGATGAAATGAACATTTTTCGGTAGCATAGGCTTTAGCCAAATAAGCTTTCCCCCAGCTTGGCCTGTACTCGTCTGAAAATAAGCCCTACATCCTCAGGGCTATCCAGTAAGTCCAGTTTATCTGCGTCCAGGATGAGCAATTCTCCCTCCCGGTACTCAGCTATCCAATCATCATAATGTTGGTTAAGGTCTCCTAGGTATTTTAGGCTGATATTAGTTTCATACGCTCTGCCTCTATTTCCTATTTGTCGAATCAGGGTAGGAATACTTGCTTTTAGATAAATGAGAAGATCCGGCGTACGAACCATTTTTTTAACTCCTTGAAATAGGCGTAAATACGTTTCGTAGTCCCTATCAGTTAAAGTACCACTTTGGTGAAGATTCTTTGCAAATATGTAGGCATCCTCATAAATGGTTCTATCCTGAATGAGGGATTCCTCCATCTGCTGTAATTCCAACATTTGGGTAAAACGACTTTGGAGAAAAAAGATTTGGGTAGGGAAAGCCCAGCGTTTCATGTCCTGGTAAAAATCTTCTAAGTAGGGGTTTTCATCTACTGCCTCAAAGTATGCCCGCCACCCAAAATGCTTTGCCAGGAGATTCACCAAGGTGGTCTTTCCTGCCCCTATATTTCCAGCTACAGCTACTAATTTATGAGAATCTTGTTCCAACTGTTTGTGTATTACCCTTATTTCCACGTCCAAGATAGCTCTTGAGAGATCTCTATAGAAAGATTTTTACTGAGCTGCTGCAAATAAACTATCATTTCTCCTATGTCAGTTACCTGTGCCTTATTGATGATGATGCTCGGGCCAGATTTGAGTTTGATAAAAAAATGAGTAGATATTTCTATGATGGCTTTAACATCTGTAGTGTAAATCTTGCTTTCACCAGTTTCATTTCTTCCTGAAATAAAATCCTGATAGAACTCCATTTCTGAACGCTTTCCTATTACCTCCTGATAATTCTCCTGGATATATTTCTTGTAGTAATTTTTATACTTTCTTCGAGAATAAAGAGGATATAACACTAGCGTAATGACACTAGCTATCACAAAATAAACAGCTAAAAAATGAATCATAGCTACATAGAACAGGAAAGCTAAACTAGCGAAGAAGATAGTGGTAAATATCCACGATTTTTTCCTTTTTTTCTTTATCCGCTCGGAAGTAGAAGCAGTGTATAATTGGTAAGTGAGGTAATCTTCCTCATCCAGGTATAATTCAATTTTCATTTTGGTGGCATTTCCCTTTACTTGAGAATAACGAAAAAACGCTAACTCAAAAGTTATCTTTTATGTCTACGACCTTACTCAAACAGGCCCAAATAGTCAACGAGGGCACTATTTCCCGGAAAGACATATTTATAAAGAATGGAATTATAGAACAGATAGGTAGTGAGCTAAGCCTTCCTGCTGATCAGGTATTGGACTTAGGTGATGAAAATACATATCTCTTGCCAGGAGTCATAGATGATCAGGTACATTTTAGAGAACCAGGCTTAATTCATAAGGGGGAAATTCTCACAGAATCCAGGGCAGCCGTAGCCGGTGGCATCACCTCTTATATGGAAATGCCCAATACTAAGCCCCAAACCCTCACCCAGGAGCTGCTAGAAGAGAAATATCAGCGAGCTGCTGAAGCCTCTATGGCCAATTACTCCTTCTTCATGGGAGCTTCTAATGACAACCTGGAAGAAGTGCTTAAGACAGATCCTAAATCTGTCTGTGGTGTAAAAATCTTCATGGGTTCTTCTACCGGGAATATGCTAGTGGATAATTATCAGACCCTGGAAGGGCTCTTCAGTCAAGTTCCTATGCTAATAGCTACTCACTGTGAAAAGGAAAGTATCATACGGGCAAATCTGGCTCAACATAAGGAACAGTATGGGGATGATATTCCTATATCCCTCCATCCTGTGATCAGGAGTGAGGAAGCCTGTTATGCCTCCTCCAGTGAAGCAGTGGCTTTAGCCCAAAAGCATAATACCCGCCTTCATATTCTTCATATTTCTACTGCCAGGGAGTTAGGGCTTTTTAATACCCATACCCCTCTGGCTGACAAGAGAATTACCTCAGAGGCATGCATTCACCACTTATGGTTTAGCCAGGAAAACTATGCTGATAAACAAACCTTCATCAAGTGGAATCCGGCTGTTAAACGGCAGGAAGACAGAGAGGCCATCAGGCAGGCCGTGCTTTCAGATGCTATAGATGTGATAGCCACAGATCATGCCCCCCATACCCTAAGTGAGAAAAGTAATGTTTACACACAGGCTCCTTCTGGAGGACCTCTGGTTCAGCATGCCTTAGTAGCTATGCTGGAAATGGTGCATCAGGGAGTATTTAGCCTGGAAAAGGTAGTAGAGAAAATGGCACATGCCCCAGCTATTTGTTTCCAGTTAGCTAAAAGGGGGTACATTCGTGAAGGCTATGCAGCTGACTTAGTACAGGTTCATCTTAATAACCCCTGGACGGTGGGGAAAGAAAATGTGCTATACAAATGTGGCTGGTCTCCTTTTGAGGGCCAACGCTTTACTTCCAGGATCCAGAGAACCTGGATTAATGGACATCTTAGCTTTGACCAGGGAACGTTTACCAGCCAATTAGCAGGCCAAAGACTGTCTTTCAACCGATAATATGAAACATCTGATCATTACTGGGGCCTCTAAAGGGTTAGGAGAAGCGGTAGCTATCAAGGGGTTAGCCCTATACGACCATGTTTGGTGTGTCTCCCGTACAGAGAGTGCTATCATAAAGGAATATACTTCAGCCCAGTCCGCCTCCTATCACTTCCTCCCGACTGACCTGAGTAAAGCTCAGGATGTTGACCATTGCCTTGCCCATCTTTGGGCCGAGATAGCGCTGTCATCCATCACTTCTATTCACCTCATAAATAATGCTGCTACCCTCTCTCCTATGGGATTGGCGGGGCATGTAGGGAGGCTATCCGCTATGCGAGCTGCATTTTCCCTAAACGTAGAGGCCCTGATAGCTTTTTGTGAATGGTTCCTTGAGAAAACGACTTCTTTAGCAGCGGACAAACGCATCCTTAATATTTCTTCTGGCGCTGGGAGAAAAGCCTATCCAGCATGGAGTGTGTACTGTGCCACCAAAGCAGCTGTGGACAGGTATTCTACTTGTGTATCAGTAGAGCAGGGAGAACATAACTTCCCCGGAAAAATAGTCTCATTAGCCCCAGGGGTAATAGAAACAGATATGCAGGCCACCATTAGAGCCCAGGAAAAAGAGAATTTCCCTTTACTGGATAGGTTCATACAGTTGAAAGAGGAGGGAAAGCTATGGGCACCTTCCTATGCAGCTGAATTATTAGTAGGCTTTCTTCATAGTAGGGCCTTCGGTCAGGACCCATTGTTTGATTTGAGGGATTGGGCCGCACAGGTGTCTAGCTGATCCCTGACTTGCTGCAGGCTGTACGGGGTAGGTTTTTCCCCCCATTCTCCCAATACAAAATTAGTGATATGCATGATCTGGATATCTGATAACTGTGGATGAGCTGGCATTAAGTGGTACCCTCCCACACTATCTTGCTTGGCTATTCCATTTCTGATCAAGCAGGAAATTTGTGCTGATAGTTCGACAAGTCTTTGGGGATCATTAATGGCAGGGATAAGTTGGCCTACGCCTTGTCCATTCTCCTGATGGCAATTCAGGCAGTTAGCCTGATAGAGTGCCTGGCCTACGGGTTGAGCCGTTCTCCCACCAAAGGTAACTACTATCCCTACCCCTGCGAGTATAAGGACCGGCCACAACCAAACAAAGTATGTTTGAAGCTTATGAATATCCGCTTATTCTGTTCCTAGAAGAAACTCAATATCATCCATAAGGTTATTGACATCATCAGGTAGGGTACCGTCATAAAAACCGCGTATCCTTTGCTGCTTATCTACTAATATGAATGCTCCACTGTGGGCATAACCACCAGGGGAGGTGGAGTCTTCTAAAGCAGTTACCATATAGGATCTGGCCAGTTTGTAGATATCCTCTTTATCTCCGGTGAGTAGATGCCACTTATCAGCCTTTACCCCTAACCTATCAGCATAGGTTTTTAAAATGGGAACCTGGTCAAATTCTGGATCTATGGAATGAGAAACCAGCATTAGCTGGTCTTCTTCTGCAAATTTTTTCTGTACCCGCAGCATTTGGGCCTTCATCCTGGGACAGATAGTAGGGCAAGAGGTAAAAAAGAAATCTGCCACAAACACCTTATCCTTTAAACTACTATTAGTGATTTGGCTACTATCCTGATTTAAAAGGGCAAATGCTGGAATGGTGTAAGGTATAGTATCTCCATCTACTACGGTAGGCTGTCCCATAATGGGAAGCGTCTCCTGCTTTTCTTCTTCACATGAGGAAGCTAAAATGCCTGCCAGCAGCAGAAACATCCACACAAATCTTGGCATAGCTATTCTATCAGGGATTTTGCTTCTTCTATACTCGTGAGGGTCTGTTCTTTCATCTCCTTTACTTTAGCCAGTTCCGACTGCAGATAAGCAATTCTATCTACAGGAGTTTCTCCTTCTTCCATGCCCGGCTGATATTCTCTCATCCAAACCATCATGCTTTCATTAGCTGATTCCAGATTACCAATAGCTTCCTGAAAAGTCTTGGCTTTAGCCTTAGCAACCGCGGCAGTATCAGCAAGATACACCTCAAGGCTATCTGTCAATGATAAGCTTAGGGAATCCATGTAGGTACCTGGACCCATCATAGGCATCACCTCATCATGGATGTCCAATACTTCTTTTTCCAGTAAGGCTATTTCTTCCTTACTTTTATCACAACTGAAAGTAATTATACAAAGGGAACAAAGAAGAGAAATAAAAAGGGGGTTTTTAGCAAACATATTATACGTGGATATAATTTATGTCTAATCGCCCGAAATATAATGAAATTCGCGGGACGCGAACAGGGTTGAAGTAAAGAAAGGGATTTTAGGCTACCATTGCCCAAACAAATACAAGGGAGATAACTGCCAGCAAAATCATCCAGAGACTCCTATCCTGGCCGCTTCCACTATCTGAAACGGCTTTTTCCCTGGCTGAGGCACCTTTCTGACATCCTGTGGCTAACCACTTCTTACAATCGTTTTCTACTCTTTCCTGGATACGGTTAGTATCAATATCTCCATTCAGATGGTCTAATTGATCCTTAATGTTATCCAGCTCTCTTCTCAGTTTTTCACAGAGTACAGAGTCGGTGTCGTATAAATCTTCATGGAAGCAGAGCTCTTTTTTCAAACTCTTAAGTTGACGTGTCAACTGCTTTTTAAGTTTTCCTTTGCGCTTTTTAGCTTCTTCTGAAAGCCTTTCAAAACGCTCTTCCTTCCATGAAGATATTTGTTCGTCAATCTCTTCGCTAGGCATATCCTCTATTGAAGAATTCTTCACTAAAGACTGGGCCATAATTCTCATAGCGTTTAATACTGTGCAATAGTAGAAAAAATTTGGGAAAAACGCCTACCCACCTATGTTTCTTCCGATTGTTTCTTCTACTGATAGACAACTTAAATGTAATATTTTCGAATAAGTAGTGTTGAATTAATTGTTTGACAATTCAATTATCATTGCTGATTTCACCAATTTGCTGTTTTGACGGGTATTTTCCCTAAAAGTAACCTACTATTACGCCATTCATAGCTGTTCAGCGAATTTTACTCAAAAAAAGCAGCCACAAGCCAGATGCAATAATCAGGAGTATATAGTTAATTGAATCTGATTGTTTTTCCAGAGATTACACAAGTTTTAACTCCAGCTAACGCTTCCCAGAATAACCAAAACACTTATTTACTCGAAAACCACCGTTCAACTTACTTCTACTGTTTTCGCTTAACCTGATTTCGTAGTTAACCTTTAAGTGCCATTTGTTATGTATTACATTAGGAAGTTTGCTGATTCATGGGCCATCCATAATAATCAGACAAGAAAAAGTAGAACTCTTTCTCGAAATGAAGTGGTTAAAATTCTGGATGAATTCCCTAATCTCAAAAGTGGAATTGGTTCACATACTGCCACCACCTTTTTCCGAAACAAGATCAGGTCTATTTCAGATTTACCTTAGGTGATGGTCTCTCAGAACACATTTTCATACAATATATAGAAGTGGTAATATTTCTACCACGGATTAAAAGTGCGTAAAAGAGGGATTTTTTACTGATTTGGAGAATCATTACGATTTTTCATATATATTTATGTTAGTTTACTAAGGTTAAACTTTCATAGTCAGGACTTTCTCCCTTTATAACCAATAGCACTTTTATGAAAATAAGCATCAGCCAACCTGTTTCTCTTCTTCAAGAAGGTAATAGGGATTTGAATGAAGACTATATTTTCCCTTCAGGAGAGAAATCAAAAAGATCTACCCAATTATTTGTGGTGGCAGACGGCTTAGGCGGGAAAGGAAAAGGAGAGATAGCCGCTAAAATGGCTACTGATATCATCTCAGATTATATTCTTCAGCTCCCTGCTGATAATGACCTTCATCAGGAGGAGTTGAATGCTGCCCTCTTACGAGCTGAAAAGGCCCTAAGAGAATATACTACCACTAATTACGCCAGCCTGGGAATGGGGACCAGCCTATCTCTACTTTATTTGGGTCCCGGCTTAGTGACCATGGCATGGGTAGGAATCTGCCCCATCTATCACTACCATAAGGAGAGTGGAAAACTGAGTAGGGTAAATGCCCTTTCTCAAGAGGAAAAAGATGCTTCTAAGGCAGATGAACGCATATATGGTTCTCATAATCCCGCTTCTTTCCACCTGTTCCAATTATCTTACTCTGAGGTTAGCCAGGGGGACTACTTCCTGATATGTTCTGAAGGTTTACTTGAGAAAATCTCTGAGCGGGAACTACAGGAATCCTTTGAAAAAGTTATGCCTCCGGAGAACATCATTAATGATGTAATTATAGAATTTGC
Organism: Bacteroidota bacterium; assembly: GCA_039026975.1. Taxonomy (GTDB): domain Bacteria; phylum Bacteroidota; class Bacteroidia; order J057; family J057; genus JBCBKZ01. The sequence continues at coordinate 13,998 of JBCCLI010000030.1, forward strand.
GCACAGGGAGTCCGGGAACTATGCCTGCCATATGTTCCAGGTTATTTCTGTAGGACAAAAGGACTATGTCCCTCCTAAGAAAAGTAAGTCCTCCCTGGTTCCTGCCAGTGTTCTGACTCCCACTGAAGAACAAAAGCCCGATACTACTTCCAGTCAGCCTTCTACTCAAAAGAAGACGACTGCTAAGGGCAGTGAAAAAACGAATCAACTCATCCAATGGGGCGTCTTAGCCGTCATAGGACTGGTAGCGATTTCCTCCATTGGCGTTTTCATTTACAATAAAACGGTCTCCAAGAATACGAAATACGGTACCTTCATAGAAATGGCAGATAAGGCCCAGGAAGTAAAGGATTTCGACAAAGCCATAGAAATGTATGACAGTGCCTTTTTTGCTACTGAAAATCCAGAGGAAAGAGGGACTGCTTCTCAGCTGAAGGCTGATGCTATAGCGCAGCGTAAGGCTAATATGTATACGGTCAGGGAGTACCTCAGGCTGGCAGAAGCTAATATGGAAGCTGAAGACTATAAGGCTGCTGTAAGGGATTATGAGAATGCCATAGAGGTAGCTCAGACAAGAAATCCAGATAACACCCCTATTCCGCTGGAAAAGGTAGCGGAAGCTAAGATTAAATATGGACACGCTTTATTTAAGGCGGAAGATCCCCAGAAAAACTATCAAGTTATTCTGGACCTGTATCAGTCTGCCTTTAGTATGTATGAGGAAAATGAGGCCTTAACAGCCCCTAAGGAAGATTACTATGACCTCGCCGTCTTAAGGGCTAAGGAGGCGAAGGAGTTTTTAAAAGGAGAAAGGCCAGCTGAAGAGGAAGGGCTTATGGCAGAAAGAAGCCTCCCTAACCAAACGGCCACCAGAGGGCTAGAGTCTCAGACCAGGAGCACAGATCCTAATGATAATATCGTAGGATCCCTTGATGCCTTATCTGCTGGATCGCAAGTAGAAGAGACTGGCAATAGCAATAGTAGTGAAACTACCAGCCCCGAAAAATCCCTGGCAGAAAATACCAAAGAAACTACCACAAGCAATGGAAATAAATCCTCCTCGGATTTAGGGAAAAGCAGGGGCGCTACCCAGCGCAAGTCTACAAGAAGTACCGCCAGAACCACCATTCCTAAAGGGACTCCTGAACAGCAATACTATTTGCAGCAGGGGAAACTAGCGTATTTACAAGCTAAAAATACAGGCTCATATCAGACCTACCAAGCTAGTATCTCCAACTTAGTAGCGGCTGAAGTGGCCAGAGATGGTATGGCTTCTTATTACCTGGCCTATATGTATCATGCAGGCTTAGGGGTACCCGAAAATCCTCAGATGGCACTCAAATATGCCCAGGAATCTGCTAATAAGGGCTGGCCTAGCGGATACTATCTGTATGCACATATTCTCCTGGAGAGAAAAAATAAGGTAGATAGCACAAATGCCAAAAAAGCACTCAGTAAGGCATGCCAAAAAGGGCATACAAAATCCTGTAACAGATTAAAGCTGGCAAATAGGTAGTATGTCTTTTTTTCTTTATAAGGCTTCCAAAGCCATAGATACTATTAATGATTCAGTAGGAAAAACCGTTTCCTGGATATGTCTCTTATTAGTTTTAATAGTCTGCCTGGATGTATTCCTGAGTAATGCCTTCAGGTATGCAAATGCTGCTTTGTTTGAGCTACAGTGGCATTTTTTCGCTATCATTTTTTTGCTGGGTGCCGGCTATACCCTGAAGGAAGATAAACATGTAAGGGTAGATGTATTCTACAGTCAGTTTTCCCCTACGGCTAAAGCCTGGATTAACTTCCTTGGTACACTCTTGCTATTGCTCCCTTTTTGTCTGGTGCTCATCCACGCGGGGGCTGCCTTCACAGAAAATGCCTGGGCTTTAAGAGAACGATCAGCTGACCCTGGTGGATTAGGAGGAAGATATCTTATAAAAGGAACCATACTACTAGGAGCTATTTTTCTTCTTTTGCAAGGGATCAGTATCTTGCTCCATTCCTTATTGATTATCACAGGGAAACACCCTACTGGTAATTCTCAGGAAATCCCGGATTAATATGCACACAGAATACCTACCACTTCTCCTATTTGCGGGTGTTTTTCTAACCTTACTGACTGGCTATCCAGTAGCCTTTACCCTGGGTGGCCTTTCTATTCTCACAGGACTAGCTACCGTAGGACTTGATTTTTTCTACCTGCTTCCCCTAAGGGTGTATGGAACCATGAGTAACTACATCCTTATTGCGGTCCCTCTTTTTATCTTCATGGGCATCATGCTGGAGAAGTCCGGCCTGGCAGAAAATCTATTACATACCATGTCTATGGTATTTGGTAGATACAGAGGAGGGCTAGCTATTTCAGTAATTATTGTAGGTGGTTTACTGGCTGCTTCCACGGGCATAGTGGGGGCTACCGTTATTACCATGGGCCTTATCAGCTTGCCTATCATGTTAAAAAGGGGCTACCCACCTACCCTGGCTACGGGAACCATAGCTGCTTCCGGTACCCTGGGTCAGATCATCCCCCCCTCAGTGGTGCTGGTGCTCCTAGGGTCTGTACTGAATGTTTCTGTGGGGAAGCTATTTAAGTCTGCCTTGATTCCGGGTTTAGTATTGGTGCTGATGTATATTTTGTATGTCAGTTTGTACGCCTTATTTAATCCCTCCAAAGTTCCCGCTATTGATCCGGCAGAAATACGGGATTTTAGAAAAAATACAAGCCTGGGGGAGCTGGTTAGAATCCTGTTTCTACCCTTACTACTCATTCTCACAGTACTGGGATCTATTTTTTTAGGGATAGCCTCTCCTACTGAAGCGGCAGCCTTGGGCGCCTTAGGCGCTACCTTACTGACTATCCTTCAGAAAAAATTCTCTATGGAGGTACTACGGGCGGTCATGCGGGAAACCACTCGCCTTACCAGCATGGTTTTTATGATACTGGTAGGCGCTACCGCCTTTTCGCTGGTTTTTAGAGGGCTTGGTGGAGACAGATTTTTAACCTCCTGGATAGAGACTGCCAATCTATCTCCTGAAATGTTTCTGCTAATGGTGATGGTCATGGTGTTTGTCGCAGGCTTCTTTATCGACTTTATAGAGATTATATTCATTTTTGTACCTGTCATTACCCCCATTCTTTCCAGTATGGGCATAGATTTTATCTGGGTAGGTATTTTACTGGCACTAAATCTTCAGACCTCCTTCCTGTCTCCTCCTTTTGGTTTTGCCCTATTCTACCTGAAAGGCGTATCTCCACCTGAAATCCAAACGTCTCATTTATACAGAGGGATTATTCCCTTTGTGGGTATACAGCTGGTACTGTTGACCATCATCATTTTATTCCCAGAAGTCATTTACCTCTTAAAGTAATTACGCCCGGAACCAAGTGCCGGAAATAATTCTGCATGAAGCTCGCCCCCACTATACCTACCTCACAAGAGTAACTACTACTGAAGTTTCCAAGAGCTTTCCTTTTTTGAGGGATGTACCTTCTACTCTTATGATAAACACCCCTTCTGGTACAAACGATCCATCTACCGATCCGTCCCAAGTAGCTTGCCCACTTAGTCCTTCAAAAATTAGATTTCCCCACCTGTTAAATACTTTTAGGCTTACGATCTCTACTCCCTGGGCCTTTACGACAAACTCATCATTAATTCCATCACCATTAGGACTGAAAGCAGAAGGGGTGAAGATCCTTAGTTGGGAAACCTTCAAGGGGCTAAAGGTGGTAGTATCCGTACAGCCTAATTCATTAAAGGCAACTAACTGGGCTGTATACTCCCCTACCTGCTCATAAACATGGGTAGGAGTAGACGCACCAGAGGTCTTTCTATCTCCAAAATCCCACATATAGCTGACTGCGTTTACACTTTGATTGGAGAAGGTAACTGCTAATTCTTCAATATCTTCTGTATTATCCACAGTAAAGGCTGCCTCTGGGAGCGGTATGATTTCCAGATAGGCCCTAGCGGTATCTGTACAGCCTTCCGCTGTACTTGTCCCTACCAGTATAGTCTGGCTCACGTCAGAACTGATGAAGATCGCATCTCCTACCTCTCCTGTACTCCACCGGATAGGATTAGGGCTGTTAGAAGAAGCGGTCAGCACGACCTCTTCCCCTGGGCAAGCTTTCACAGTATCCTGCAAGGATATTTCTGGAAGGGTGAGTACCCTTACCTGTACGCTATCTGAGGACCTACAACCATTTTCATCTGTGCCCACTACTGAGAATATACTTGTGTTTTGTGGGCTTACTTCCAGAATAGCAGCTGTACTAAATGAAGGGGTCCAAATATAACTTACGCCTCCTGTAACTTCTACTTGCGTAGTTTCTCCAAAACATATTTCCTGGTCTAAGCCAGCATCTATATCAGGTAAAGGATTTATCCTGATAAATAGGGAGTCCTCAGATGTGCAACCATTCAAATCTGTCACGCTAACTGTTAGCATGGAGGAGGATGCCAGGAGAATGGTAGGATTAGCAATAGATCTATCTGAAATCTCAGGCTGATCTTCCCACATATAGGAAGTCCCTCCTGTGGCTTGTAGGCTAGCCAGGTCTCCTATACATATTTCTATGTCATCTCCTGCTTCAGCAGTAGGAGGTTCATTTACCTCCACCCTCACAGAATCTGTATCCGTACAATTATGGCTATCAGTAACCGTCAGTATATACAGGGTTTCCACTTCTGGCGTAGCTATGGGATCAGCGATGTCAAGTACTGACAGGCTAGGATCTTGCTGCCATAGAAAGCTGTCTCCCCCTTCTCCTATAAGTTGGAGAGAATCCCCAAAGCAGATGATAGCATCTTCTCCCGCATCAGCTAGGGGAAGTGGTCTCACCAGGACTTCTACAGAATCCAAATTTGTACAGCCATCCTGCCCTGTCCCTTCTACTATATATACGCTGGTAGTTGTAGGGTTGACCCTCGGATTGGGGATGTTAGTATCTACTAAGCCCGGATGGGCAAACCAAGTGTAGGTTTCAGCTCCGCTAGCTGCTAGCTGTGTTTCCTCTCCTAAACAAATGGCTTGATCTGTTCCTGCATTTACCTCTGGAAGGGTGAGAACCGTAAGAAGTACAGAGTCTTTACTGGTGCACCCATTTACGTCTGTAATTACCACCCAGGCGTAGGAAGTTTCATTTACCGTGATCTCAGGGGTTTGGATACTGGGATCAGATAAGGTATTTTCGGATGAACTGGTCCATTCATGAGAAAAACCTTCACTAGCTGATAAGGTGATCCTATCTCCTAAACAGACCATGCTATCCAGTCCAGCATCTGCCGGAATTTTGTCTATAGCAAAGGTGAAGTATTGGGCTGGACCAAAGTCAAAGGAGGCGTTAAGCAACCCTTCTGGATAGTCAGTCAACTGGACAAATGTTTCATCCCCATTACTGAAGTCTTCATCATTACTTACCACCAAGTATGACACCGCTAAGGTATTAGGAATAGCCAGCTTTAGAACACCCACTTCTGCCAAAGGCTCAGTAATCAGCCAAGTACGTTCCATAGCCAAACAACCTACAGTATCGTTTCCTGCAATGGACCTGCTCAGGTCTGTAGCCCCTCCATCATGCCCCCATATGGAATAAGATAAATCAGCCTCAAATTCATTCGGGTTTAGCGAATTTAGGGAGAAAATATCTCCTAAGCCTACGTGTAAAATGGCGGTTCCATTCCGATTTTTAGATTGCTTATGATTCAGGTCTGCACACTTATCCTTTCCTATCCCAGCTACATCATTTCCATATGGGCTACCCACTTCAAATAGTTGACTCTCATTAGATGCTAGTAATGAGTGGGGGAGTGAAAACCCATACTTTAATCCAAGATAAGTTTGGGTCATTTCCCGCTGTATCTGATTTTGAGCATATGGATAGATGATGATCTCTGCCAAATTTCCATTATGGAAAGCTTCAGGTACATCAGCAGCTGAGAGTTGTCCGCCTATGCTTAGGGGTGTATTAATCCAGTTTAAGGTTTGAGGCGTGCTCTGGCCATTAAGTACTCCATTAAGATACGCCTCAGCCTCATCTCCTGCCCTAATAGCGCCCACTATACTTAACTCATTCCCTATAGCCTGCTCATAGATGACTGGATGATCATTATCTCCGAGCAAGGCTTTAGAGGTTCCTAATGCTATTTGAGTACTATCTGCATTACCTTGTGAGAATATAATCCCGTCATTGGCAGCCTGAAATACAGCAAACATGGAGATTTCATCTCGTTTTCTCAACAAAGAGCTATTCAACAATACTGTCTCTAAAATGGTATTCCCATCCAGTGCTACTGTCTGATAGAAATTCTCTACCTGGTCTAAAGGAGGCGGGTTATCCGGGTCTCTGAAGTTAAAGGGGATTCCTCTCAGGGTTTGGTTTCCACTTGAATCACGCCAACTCAGAAGTGTATTATTCAGTATCTCCATGGACTCAGGCTTAACCCATACAGAAGACGTTTTGGAAGGGCATCCCAATGCTAAAGTATCTGGACATTCATAACTGATAGTAGCTGACAGCTTGCTTTCTCCGCATCCTATCAATAATCCTTTTACCGCATACTCCCCGCCTCCATAAGGGCCGGTAAACAAGGATCCTGTAGTCTCTTCCAGGAGAAACTCCTCATCCTTATACCATAAATATTTATCATAGGTGCCTCCAATAACCACCAGATTTTTTCCCTCTAAACAATCCTTTTCCGGGGTAGGGTTTCCCACATTTAGCTCTGTCAAAAAGGGAGCATCAGTAGGAAATCCTGCATAGTAGCCCGCCCATCCCCTGGTTCCAGACTGCCCAAACACACCTACCTGTAGAGCGCCACTAGAAGTAACCCTTACATTCCCCACTAACCCATCTATTCTATAGGTAGAAAAAAGAACTCTCCCAGGTACCACGGTAGGGTCAGGAATAGCTACTAAGCCGTTATCATCCTCTACCTCCACCACAGCACCTGTAGCCGTGACAATTATAATCCCTCCTACAAAATTTATCTCCCCTATCTGATCAGCTGAAGCTATATTATCTACCTCCCTGGGCTGGAAACAATTAATAGGAGGGACAAAGTTCATCCCAAGATTTACATTTCTATTTGTAGAAGATAGCATTTGGTACACATAGGAAGGCTTGGAGGTTCTTATAAACATGTTTCCTCTGGCTCCTCCGTAATTCTCCGCTGGAATAACGAAGTAATCTCCAGCGTCTATGGTAGCTATAGGGATAGGATTCCCATTTATAAATATTCTCGTCCTATTGTGGTGGGCTACTACTATAGGGGTCTCCTGCATAGGCCCTCCATTTCCCCTGACTACGATGTACTCGGTTCCAACCCATTCATAAGGAACAGGCTGGTCTATCCCCATATCCTGCCCATCACCTAAGGTCGGGGCTCCCAGTATAGACCCACAACTTAGCACGATGGGCTTACCATTTGTAGATTCTACTAAGGCCCCTAAAAGAGCATTAGCACTTTCCAGCGAGGTATTGGGATTACCCATATTTACCCCCACCAAATAAGATTCTCCCCTATTTAAGGTAGCTAACAGTTCATCATCTTCCGCTCCATTAGCAAATATAGTTTCAGGAGGAAAATCACTTACACGGATCTCAGTCCCATTCTCAAGGGCAAGAATCCCTACATAAGATGATCTAGATCTGGCAGGTACTGAATCATCCTGCTCTAGTATTTTACCGGTCCTAAAAGTAGTACCAGCCCCTATAGTTCCTTTAGCGGTCAAGGATCCTGATTGGCTAGGCTGCATCATCCTTAGGTTTGCGTAAAAAGGGACAGCAGCCTTTAAGCAGTAGCCCCTTCCTTGCAGTGGTCTGTTGAGGTTTCCTACTAAGGCAGTAGCGATTCTGGTTTCCCCTCCTCCAATATCATACCTGGCAGGGTTAGCTTTAGAAATGATCACTTCATCTATTACATTCCCGCAAGCACCATCCATGATGCTTACTGTAACAGGATTAACACTAGGGGTAGACAGGTAAATATACTGTTCAGCTAAATGCGAGATGTTACTTGTATAAACTGGAGGAATCCAGTGCTGGACGTCTAGTTGAGCGTAAGCGTTTCTAAGAAGTATCTGAAAAAGAGTAAGGGTAAAAATAACAAGCCTTATTTTTATCGTTCCAAATTGCATATGACTTTCCTGTTCCAAAGCGTGCTCTTGGGAAGGAATCGAAGAAAAATTTACGGATTACAAATATGTATTGGCTGATAATTACCCCTGGTACAAGAAAGCATAATCAAGCTGATTTCTCTTCCCTGTATCTAATTAGGCTGCAATATATATAATTTAACTAACCATTCAATTAAATTACGATCAGTTCTATTTTTTCCTGTTTAAATAGTCTGATTTTAGGTCAGAAAGTCCTTTTCAAGAGATGAAACAGGCTATTTCCTTTTCTACTAAGAGAAATCATCAGGAGATAGACGAGGCTTCTTATTGATCTTGTTTATGCCTTTAACTATCTTCTTTATCGCACTATCTTGTATCTCTTATTCTCTATAGAGATAGCCAGAGATATACCAATAAAATGACAGTATTCCTCACCTGCCCATCCTATGATTTTCCGTCTTAGTTTTTTGATAATAAAAGGGAAGAAAAGTGTTACCTATCAAAAAATCTCCTAATTCCAGGGTAAAACCTGAGGCTAGGAGATTTTCTGATTACTTATGATGTCTATTTAAGTCGGCCTGGCTTCCTACCGCACAATGGTAATGATGGTGGTGGTCTCTAAGACCTTTCCTTTCTTGGATGAAACACCTGAGATCTTTCCTACATACACCCCTTCCGGGACTATAGCCCCCTCAGCAGTTCCATCCCATCTCACCTCAACTCCTTCAATTTCAGTAATTTGTCTTCCCCATCTATTGAACACCTTCATACTCATATCACTTATGCCTTGCGTTACCACAAAATACTCATCATTCTCGCCATCTCCATTAGGACTGAAGGCTGATGGAGCAAAGATCCGAATGTCATTTACCCTTAGCGGACCCAAAGAAGCGGTATCTGAGCACCCAAAATCATCCAGCGCTATGAGGGTAGCCTCATACTCGCCCACTAATTCATAGGTATGGGTAGGATTTTCCTGACCGGAAGTAGTTCTATCTCCAAACTGCCATACATACTTAGTGGCATTCTGGCTTAGGTTAGTAAAGGCCACTGCTAACGCTTCTATGTCCTCTTCATTATCAGCCGTAAAAGCGGCTATGGGGCCTTCTGTAATTTGTAAAAAGGTAGTTGCAGAAGCTACACATCCCAGTTCTGAAGTAGCTACTACCTGGAAAGGCTGAGCAGTTTGGGCGGTAAAGCTGATGGTATTCCCTTCCTCTCCCGTACTCCACACTAGTGGAAGAGAGGTATTTGCGGAGGCCGTTATGGATACCTCTCCCCCTATGCAGGCCTCAACCGTATCCGCTAGCTGAATCTCCGGGATGAAAGCCACACTTACCTCCACGCTATCATATGAAACACATGCATTATCATCTCTACCTTCCACTACATATAAGGTAGTTGTAGTTGGAGAAACCGTCTGATCTGGCAGGGTACTTCTCCCTATATTTATCCAAATATAACTTTCTGCCCCTGTAGCTGTCAGGCTTATAGAATCTCCTAGACACACAGACTGGTCTGGCCCTGCATTAACGGCATCTGAGGAAAAACTATTGATAAGAACTGAATCTTGAAGAATACATCCGTTGTCATCCTGGGCTTGTACGTAAATGAAAGCTGTTTCATTTACGGTTACCTCGGGGGTAGGCGTAGCCGCATTAATGATATTATTTAGAGAATTAGAGGTCCAGAGGTAAGAGGCAGCTCCTGCAGCTTCTAACATTACGCTACTCCCTAGACAAACAGTAGTATCAGAACTTACCGTTAAGGAATTAGTTTCTGTCCCAAAGGTGATGTACTGAGAAGCAGGGAAATCTATCTCTAAGGTCAATGCTCCTGCACCCTCATCTACCAAGCGGTAGTAGGTCTCATTACCATTTTCAAAATCTTCATCAGGGCTGGTTATCAAAAATGAAACGCCAAGATTATCAGGAATGGAAAGGGTAACCTGAGGAACTGGATTTAAAGGCTCCGTTACATGCCACGTACGAGCCATAGCTACACAGCTAACGGAGTCGTTCCCTGTAATAGGCCTGGTAATATCCAAGGCCTGATTATCATGTCCCCACATCAGGTAGGACATATCTGTAGGGAAATCATTGGGATTAACCCTATTCAAGGGAAAAATTCCCCCCAAACCCATAGTCAGCAAAGCGGTGGGCGCACGATTAGCAGACTGCTTATGGTCAAGGTTAGCACATTCATCCTGTGCTATGGCTGCTACCTCATTTGCATAGGGATCTCCAGCCGTTCTTAGGACATCCCCAGCAGAAGAGTATAAGTCATGAGGAAGGGAGAAGCCGTACTTAATCCCCAGATGGGACTGGACTTGTTCTCTTTGGGCCTGGTCTAAGGCTGTGGGGAAAATGATCAGTTCTGCCAAATTCCCATCTAGTAGCAACTCAGGGACATTAGCATCTGACAGTTGGGCTCCTACCGTTAACTCTGCATCTATCCATTCCTCTACTTGGAGAGCAGCATTCCCGTTTGCCATTCCATTCAAAAATGCCTCTGCCAAGGCTCCTGTCCGTACGGTACTCACCAGGCTAAGTTCCTGCCCTACAGGTGTGTCAAATACGAGAGGAGTCCCATTATCCCCAACAAAAGCTCTTGAAGCTGATAATCCTGTTTGTGTATTGGTAGGATTCCCATTAGAGAATACCAGTCCATCATTATTTGCATTAAATACAGCAAACATAGAAATCTCCCCTTGTCTCCTTAAAAGGGAGCTATTCAAAGGGATAGACTCCAGGAAATTATTCTCTCTCAAGGCTATCGTTCTATAGAAATTTTCCACGCCATCAGTAGCCCAAAAGATACCTGGATTCCTTAGTGCAAAAGGATTTTCCTGTAAGAATGAATTGCCGCTGATATCCCCCCAACCTGTTAATTGATTGGCAGGACTAAGTACGATAGATTCTGGAGACAGCCATAGGGCAGCAGACGTAGAGGCACATGAAAATGCATCAGGGCATTCAAACTCAAAGGCGGTAGAAAGACTTGTTTGCCCACAGCCATCCAAGACTCCCTGCACGGTATATTCTCCCCCTCCGTAGGGACCCGTAAATAGAGATCCCGTGGGTTCTTCTACTAAAAACTCACCATCTCTATACCATAAGTATCTATCATATTCTGATCCCAGCACAAAAAGGTATGATCCATCTCTACATACATCTCCTCCTCCCCCAAGACTAAGCGAGGTAAGAAAGGGGTTATCTGTAGGGAAACCTGCGTAATATCCCGCCCAGCCGATGGCTCCAGACTGCCCAAATACACCTACCTGTAAGGCGCCATCTGAAACAACAGATACATTTCCTACTAATCCATCAATCCTGTAAGTGGAGAATATCGCATTCCCTGGCACGGGTGTAGCTGCTGGTAAATTCACCACTCCATTTCCATCTGTCACTTCTAATACTGCATCTGTAGTCGTAACTAAAATAACTCCTCCAGAAAAGATAGTATTCCCTATCTGGTCTGTTGAAGCAATATTATTCACCTCTCTGGGCTGAAAGCAATTAATAGGAGGGACAAAATTCAGGGAGAGGTTTATATTCACATCAGTAGAGGAAAGCATTTGGTACATGTAGGCAGGATTACTCGTCTGCACATACATGTTTCCTCTATTGGCTCCGTAATTTACTGTGGGAATGGGGAAGTATTCTCCAGCATTGAGTACAGCTATGGGATTAGCCTCACCATTAACGTAGACCTCTGTATTATCCTCATGGGCTATGACTATGGGACGCTCCTGTACATCCCCTCCGTTCCCCTTTACCACTATGTATTCATCCCCTATCCACTCTATAGGTACAGGCTGGTCTATCCCCATGTCCTGTTGGTTTTGGGGTTCTGGTGCGCCTAATATAGATCCACAGCTTAGGACAATCGGCTTTCCATTAGTGGACTCTACCAGGGCTCCCATTAATGCATTAGCGCTTTGGGGGGTCACGTTGGGGGTGTTCATATTCACACCCACTATATAGGTTTCTCCCTGATTCAAGGTAGCTATGAGCTCATCTTCTTGCCCGTTATTAGCAAAAACTGTTTCAGGGGGAAAATCACTTATCCTGATGTTAGTAGCATCTTCTAAGGCAAGTATGCCTATGTATGAAGCTCTTGGTCTTCCAGCATTTCCTTCGTACTCAATTATCTGACCAGTTCTAAAGGTAGTTCCTGCCCCAATCCTTCCCTTAGCAGTAAGAGACCCGCCTTGGTTATTACTGAGAATCCTGAGATTAGCATAAAAGGGAAGAGAAGCCTGTAAGCAATATCCCTTTCCCTGTAGAACAGTATTGATATTATTAGCGGAAGAGGTGGCTATGGGAGTTTCCCCTCCACCTACATCGAATCTTCCCGGATTTTGATTAGAGATAGTAACTTCTGCTATCACTGTCTGGCAAGCAGCATCTAAGATTCTAACAGGAAAAGGTACCTCACTGGGTGTAGATAAATAGATATACTGCTGCTCCAACCAAGCCTGGTTTTGTGAATAGGCTGGAGGAATCCAGTGCTGTGTGTCTAATTGTGCGCTTATATGAAAATAGGAGAGAGTATATAGAGCTAGGAGTGTGATCGGTAGCTTAATTCTGCCTAGGACTGATTTCATTTTGGGTTTCTATTCCAAATATGCTTAAGTGGGGTAGACAGTCGAATGATTCCAAAATGTGCTGAGAAATATTCATCTCTAACAGCTTAAAAGCTTCTATAAATAGACAAATCTGTGCTAAAAAAACTTCTACTCCCGTGCTAGTAGTACGAAAAAATTATTTTTTAATTACATATTCAATCAAAATATATATCCAGACTCGTACTAAAATACCTATCTTATGGGAGTTTGAAATAATCTCTTTGTTTGATGGAAACTTATTTCCCCATGAATAACCTTAATTGGTACATTAATCGTTTCAGATGCACAGACTTACGCGTTCCCTCCTTCTCGTAAATGCCCATAAATCTGCTGAAGTTAATGTTGAATAATATGAGGTAAGATTTTCCTTTAAGCCCTCTTCAGAGTGGTTTAATCAGTCCATAAAATGAGCCTTCTCCTATACTTCTTATATGGAAATGGGTCTATTTTTTTCCTTATCTGACATGATTAAGATTGCAGCTGGTCATAATAAATCTTTTCTGTGATAGCAGACCAGGAGGTCATGGTGTTTCTGAACTCATTAAATGCTGCATATACCTTCTGACTTTTTTCATCATTAGCCACCATTTCATCCAGGGTTTCTCTGGTAAATTGCCGGAGTGCCTGTATGACTTCCTTTGGATATGGACGGACGGATACGTCAGACTCTGCTTTGATCTTATCTAGATATGCTTGGTTACGGGACTCAAATTCTGATAGTGTCCAACTATTTTGGTAAGCCATGGCAAACCTTATGATAGCCTGTAAATCAGCAGGGAGCGCCTCAAACTTAGCTTTATTGACTACTCCCTCTATACAAGTTCCTGCCTCATGCCATCCCGGATAGTAGTAATAGTCAGCTATTTCATGGAATCCCATGATGTAATCATGATAGGGACCTATCCATTCTGTAGCATCTATGACGCCTCTTTCCAGGTTAGTATAAATTTCTCCTCCAGCTACTAGTTTAGGAGAACCCCCGGCCTTACTAAGTACTTTCGCACCTAGACCAGGCATACGCATTTTGAGGCCTTTTATATCATCCAGACTGTTGATTTCTCTGTTAAACCAACCTCCCATCTGTACGCCTGTATTACCGGCCAGCATGGGAATAAGGTTAAAAGGTGCATACAGTTCTTCCCAGAGAGAGATTCCTCCTCCTGCCATGATCCAGGCATTCATCTGCTGGGCATTCATCCCAAAGGGTACGGAG
>JBCCLI010000031.1:0-27953 GCA_039026975.1 Bacteroidota bacterium
GCTATCATACCTCAGATTCCACTACCTTCTGGGTATAAGGCTGCTGAGACTAATATGCTAATTCAAGGAACCTGTCCTAACTGCTCCTAGGTACTACTTCCACTCCATAGTGGTGGTCAGATGAGCTAATTCTTCCTTCATATAATCAATGACAGGTGCCAGAGAATCATTCTTTAGAGCTGACTGGAAATAGATGGACATCATCATGAGATCTTCTTCCTGTTCATCAAAGAAAAAAATTTGGGCAGGTGTACCCACTTCTCCAAAGATCTCAAAAATAAATCCCTTCCCATTAGCAGCTTGGATAGGAGTATCTTTAATCTGACTGGCCTTCTTAGTGTGCTGGTAGATCAGCCTTCGCCACTCTTCAAAGTGCTGAGCCCTTGATTTACCACTTTCAGGTATGTTCCTGTAGGTGATATGCCACGTACAGTCATAGCTTGGATAATATAAGTCCACCCAGCAGGAGTCTTCATTACTTCTGGTCATTACACCCATGTCCGGATACTCGAAAGTGAAGGGACAGGTAGTACTTTCAAACTGAGAATAGCTGACAGAAGCTGGGAAGTCTATTCTATGAAAGGCAAGAGGCCTGGGATAAGGAGAGGGGCTTTTACAGCCAGATAGTAATACTAAAGTGGAGAGTAGCACCATCCCAGAACTGGCAAGAGGGAAACGTATTTTATTTTTTTTCATAGATACCTTATTCATTCCTCAGACTCAGCTACCTCCCTTAGGATGGATAATTTTACCATGTTAATCCGGGTTTTACTGACTGATTCTACCTCAAGCATAATATTCTGATAGGATATTTGTTCTCCTGCATTTGGAAATTTTCCGGCAAGTTCAAAAATAAGCCCACCTAAGCTATCACTGTCTCCCCGCTTGTCCTCAAAGTATTCATCAGGAAGGTCCACAATCTTTTTCACATCTATCAGAGACACTCTCCCTTCAAAAATGAAGGTGTCTTCATCTATTTTTGTGTAGACTATCTCTTCACTATCAAACTCATCTGTAATTTCTCCAAAGATTTCTTCTATGACATCATTAAGGGTTACTATACCGGCAGTCCCCCCATACTCATCTACCACTACTGCCATGTGTAGCCGTTGGGTTTTAAATTCTTCCAGTAAGTCGTCTATCTTCTTACTTTCCGGTACAAATTGTACTGGCCTGATTAGGTCTATCAGCTTTACTTCCTGAACATTATCCCTCACAAAAGGCAGCAGGTCCTTAATATGGAGAACCCCTATAATGGAGTCAATATTTTCCTCATACACAGGCAGGCGGGAGTAAGTATGTTCATTGGTAAGAGCTATTAATTCATCCAGGCCTGTATCTACAGCTACAGCTATCACATCTATTCTGGCCCTCATGACACTTTTTACGGAAATATTAGAGAAGTTGACTATACCCTTTAGGATTTCTGTTTCTTCCAGGTCTTCTTCTTTCTGGGTGGTAATGTCTATGGCGTGTTTAAGATCTTGTAGGGAAGTGGCTTCCTCTTTAGCAGATACTTTCGTGCTAATGAACTCAGTAGTTTTAATGAGAAGGGTGCTAAGAGGAGAAAAGATCCATTTTAAGCTTTCTAATGGACTTGCTAGTATCTTAACTAACAGACGTTTATTCCTGGCTGCAAATACTTTAGGAACTATTTCTCCGAAGAAAAGAAGGATACTGGTAATGATGGCTATGTTCAGAAACAGGTCTAGGGTAACTGCCCACCCCAGGATGTAAACAGTGCTTTTCCACTCAAAGGTAGTGGCAAGTTCTTTGAGGAGGCTGGTCCCTAAAATAATGGCCGTAACGTTTACAAAATTGTTGGCTATGAGAATGGTAGCTAGTAGCCGTTGAGGTTGGTTAACAAGAGACCAGACTTTTTGAGAAAGCCTGGTCTGGGTGTTTCTGTATTCCTCTACTTCTGCCTTGGTAAGTGAGAAAAAAGCTACTTCAGCGCCGGATACCAGAAAGGAAATCATTATGCACAAAAGGAAGAATCCTACATGGGCTACTAATGAAAAAACGCTTAACTGTAAGAGGGGAATAGTCCCCAAAACCGGCTCCACTGATAGATTATTTTATAGGTAACAGGCTGGCAAGAAGTGTCAGAAAACGTTTAGAAGGGTAAATCATCAGGCTCTTCAAGGGAAGCATTTGGGACTGTCCCAGCTTCTACTGCGCTGGCTACACCATTTCCTTGTTCTGAATTTCTACCTCCTTCTCCTCTACCATCCAGCAAGATCACTTTGTTAGCATCAATATCAAGTCTGCTTCTCTTTTCCCCTTGAGGAGTTTCCCAAGACTGGTTTTTTAGCCTTCCTTCTATGTAGAGGGTAGAACCCGTTCTACAGTATTTGGAGACTATCTCTGCCTGGTTTCTCCAAAGGTTAACACTCACCCATTCTGTTTTATCTGTGTAGTTCCCATCTTTATCACGGCTTCTCTCCGTGCAAGCTAAACGTACAGTAGCTAATGCTACCCCACTATCCAGGTATTTTAGTTCTGGATCTTTTCCCAGGTTCCCAATGAGCGTTACTTTGTTAAGACCGTATTTTGCCATAAACGAAATAATTATGAATTACAAAAACAAAAAGAGGTCAAAGATGGTCAGAATAGCTTTGGGAAAAGCAAATATAGAGATTTTGTCCGTAGAAATGAACTGGAAGCCTTCAGTATCAAAGGAATCCTCATCTATATGGTATACGTGAATCATCATATCAAAATGAGTGAAAACGTGTTTGAGCTCTCCCACATACCTCCCTCCAAGATCATCCTTCTTTGTTAGCCATAAGTCTCTATCTATTTCTGTCTGGGGGATTTCCCATAACCCTCCCCACAATCCACGCTCAGGTCTCTTCCTGATGGCTATCTCCCCCGCTGCATTTTTACACAGGTAGAACTGGTAGAACCTAATTTTCCGTTTGAGCTTTTTGGGTTTATAGGGAAGTATATGCGTAAGGTTTTGGGCCCTGCCTACACAGGTAGACGTCAGAGGACAGATCATACAGCCGGGTTGGGAAGGGGTGCATATGGTAGCGCCTATATCCATAATCCCATGGTTAAACGCCCGGGAAGGTACATCTGCTACCCAGGTATCTATGATTTTCTGGAAGGCGTTCCTGGTAGATACCTCATTGATAGGAGAATGGTCTCCCAGCACCCTACTCATTACCCTTAGCACATTTCCATCTATAACCCCTGTCTGGTTACCGAAGGCAAAAGAGCCTATTGCTCTGGCTGTGTAGGGGCCTACCCCCTTGAGTTTGAGGAGTTCCAGGTAATGGGTAGGAAATTCTCCTGATAGCTCCCTGGATACATATTGAGCTGTAGCGTGTAGGTTTCTCGCTCTGGAGTAGTACCCCAATCCCTCCCAGTATTTTAGCACTTCATCTAACTCCGCCTCCGCCAGGCTGTGGATATTGGGAAACCGCTCAAGGAAGCGATAATAATATTTGATCCCCTGTTGGATACGAGTTTGTTGGAGAATGATCTCCGCTAGCCAAATATGGTAGGCGTCATATGTATCCCGCCAGGGGAGTTCTCTCCCATACTGAAGAAACCACTGATGGATAAGTCTTCCTACATGGGCGGGGTCTTGTGCATGTAAAGAAGTTAGGTCATCAGACACAGAAGTACGTTTTATGTTTTTCAAGGTAGATCAAACGAATTATACCGAAATATTGTTAGACATCCTGGAGAGAAAATATTGCTTAAAACCGAGATTAGGAAAGATATTGCAGAGCGCCTATGCTTTTTTCTCTTCCTAACATTCTGTCTCATTTCATTGACCTATCAGAAATGGCAGGATTTTAGGAAAACTGGACAGTTTTGGGGAAAAAAGATTTTGTCATTTGCTTTTATCTTCTAAATTTGCGGATCGTTTCGATTTGAATCACGTCCTAATTGTTTAATACATAGTAATTTAGATAACAGTGACTAAGGCTGAAGTTATCCACGAAATTTCACAAAAGACAGGGATAGATAAGGCAGATGTATCTGCGTCGTTGGAAGGTTTCTTTACCGTGGTGAAAAATTCCCTTGCGAGTGGTCAAAATGTTTACATCAGAGGTTTTGGCAGTTTTGTAGTGAAGTATAGGAAAGAAAAGGTAGGGAGGATCATTTCTAAAAATGAATCTATCACCATACCCGCCCACTACGTACCAAGTTTCAAACCGGCTAAGGTATTCGTGGAGAAGGTAAAGAGTGCTGATGTAAAGCCCGTATAGGCAGTACTCATTCATCTGGTAGGATAAGAGGGTAATCATGAAAGACAGTATGCTCAGATGGGTAGTAATTATTGGTGGAGGGATAGTGTTTGTACTACTACTATTTGCAGACAAGACAAACCTCACCAACTTGCCTGAGGCCGTTATTCAACCTACTGCTACTGGTGCTCCTGTGAGCTCCTCTAGTCTTCCTCCCTTAGGCCAGGATGATATGCTGGATAAATGGATCTCTGAACTAGAAACTGCAGAGGGAGATCAGAAGACAGCACTGCTGGACTCCATCGTTACCCGACTTGCTGAAAGGGGAAGGTTTGCCTACGCAGCAGACTACGGAGAGCAGCTATTAGCTGGAGACAGTGAATTAGCGACAAAAAGAAGAGTAGGTGAGTTGAATTACCGGGCTGCAAAGCTTACCTTTGTATCCGCTGATCCAGAATTATTTACAAAATATTCTTCCAGAGGGATAGAACTTTTGGAAGAAGTATCTGGAGAAGCACCTGATGATGAAGCTACCCTACTTAATCTGGGGTTAGCATACACAGAATCCCGACAGCCGGAAAACAGTATGAAGGGTATTCTGACCATAAGAAAAGTTCTTGAAATTAACCCTGATAATATAGATGCCAGCTTCCAACTGGGAATGTTTTCCATACAGACACAGCAGTGGGATAAGGCACAAGTCAGGTTTGAAAAAGTATTGGAACTGCAACCAGAAAATGCAGAAGCTAATCTCCAATTGGGATATGTACTTTCACAGTTAGGAGATACAGCAGAAGCCAGGAAATACGTTGAAAAAGCAATAGCTCTTTCTGATAATCCTGAACTGAAAGCCAATGCTAGAAGTTTGTTAAATAGTTTATAAAAATATAAGGAGGTCATTATGCCTTGTGGAAAGAAAAGAAAAAGACATAAAATTTCTACGCATAAGCGTAAGAAGAGACTGAGAAAAAACCGTCACAAGAAGAAAAATCGCTAGGAGCATGGCCTCCTGGCTTTTTCTATTGAAAAAGATTTTTCCTCTGTATTCCTCTGCACCAGCTATTTACTTCCGTCTTTGTGGAACTTGCCAGGCTATTTCCTGGTAAGCACTCATTAATGTTAAATATGTGAACGAGTTAGTTGTATCCAGAAGTGAAGACGGCCTGAGGATAGGAGTATTACAAAACAAAAAAATTGTAGAGCTTCACCATGAGAAACTCACAGAAGAGTTCTCAGTAGGTGATCTCTTTCTGGGAAGAGTTAAAAAAATAGTCCCAGGGCTCAATGCAGCCTTTGTGGAAGTAGGGCATCCAAGAGATGCATTTCTACATTATTTTGATCTAGGTCCTCAGGTTAAATCTCTCTTGAAGTATATAAGAACTGCCAAAAATCCCAGAAACGGGCAGGTGAGAGATCTCAAGTCTATAAAACCTTTGCCAGATATTAATAAGCATGGCAAAATGGAAGAAGTCCTGAAATCTAATCAGGAAGTTCTCGTCCAGGTAGTGAAAGAGCCTATATCCACTAAAGGACCTAGGCTGTCTAGTGAAATTTCACTTCCCGGTCAATACGTAGTATTAGTCCCCTTTTCCAAGACTATTTCCGTCTCTAAAAAGCTGAGAAGCGTGGATGAGCGCAGGCGGTTAAAGGTGCTGGCAGAGAGCTTGCGACCCCATAATTTTGGTGTTATCGTAAGGACAGCTGCAGAAGGGAAAGATGCCGCGACCCTCAGTAATGATATATCTGACATACTCCGCAAGTGGGGAGATATGACAGAGAGGCTCAACCACTCTAAAGCCCCTAGTAAGGTGCTAAGTGAGCATAACCGAGCCACTAGCATCCTCAGGGATATGTTAAGCCAGGGTTTCGAGTCTATTCAAACAGATGATCAGTCCTCCTTTAAAGATATTGAATCCTATTTAAAGAGCCATCAGCCTGATCAGGTGAAAGGGCTCAAGCTGTATAAAGGTCGTACCCCACTCTTTCAGGCACTAGGACTGGAAAAACAGATCAAAGCCTCCTTTGGGAAAATAGCTTCCATGGCCAATGGTAGCTATCTAGTCATAGAGCATACAGAAGCTATGCACGTCATAGATGTGAATAGTGGCAGTAAAAACTTAAATAATAAATCCTTGGAGGAGACTGCGCTCAGAACTAATATGGAAGCGGCTACTGAAATAGCCCGCCAACTGAGGCTCAGAGATATGGGGGGTATTATCGTGGTGGACTTCATAGATATGAAGCGGCCTGATAACAGACGCAAGCTCAACGATTTTCTTCGTAGAGAGATGAAAGCGGATAGAGCTAAACACTCTATTCTTCCCATCAGTAAGTTTGGGCTGGTGCAGATTACCCGTCAACGGGTGCGTCCGCAGATAAACATTCAGACCTCCGAGGTATGTCCAAGCTGTAATGGTAGTGGGAAAATTCAAGCATCTATTCTGATTGCGGATGAGATTTCTAATAATATTGAATTTCTCATACGACAGAATAAAGAAAAGAAGCTCAGACTGGCCGTAAATCCATACGTAGCTGCCTATTTGAAAGAAGGCCTTCACAAGAGTATCAGAGTAAAGTGGTTCCTGAATTATGGGATTTGGGTGAGAATTACCCCAGATACCTCTATGCCGTTTACCACCACTAAGTACTTTAACTCTGATGGAGAAGAGATAAAGTTCTAGCTTGAAAAACATACATCAAAAGGGGTTGATCCGCAGATCAACCCCTTTTTTGCTTGGACCATGAATGAACAGCTAATGGTCATCATGCATAGTCTCAAGTCTGTATCACTTTATGCGGAAATTTCCCTGCCCTATCAGTTTTCCCTCCGTGTAGAGAGAAATATACTGGATTCCTTTTTCGTATTTAAAGCCTTCAGGCTGCTGGAAGTCTATACATACCTCCTGCTGACTTCCGCTATAGTTAATAAGTCCTTTGGCAGAATATTCCTTTTGCTGCCCTCTGTAGAAGAACTTCCCACTTCCATTACTTGTGCTGATAGTGCCACTTGGATTCTCATAAACCATGAAAATTTCTTTTCCTCCTTTTTCTGCTAGCTGATTCTCTAGTAAGGTGAAACACACACGGAAGTCTTTCATGCTTCCTCTTCTAAACTCTCTGTCCTCCTTGGCTTTTCCTTTCTTTACGCTAAAGTAACTAAGTTCAGTAGCTCTTAGGGCAGCGGCTATTTGCTTAGTCTCCTGAAGCTCCTGCTCTGTTCTGGCAGTAGTTTCTTGTAAAGACTGGTTTCGGGTCTGAAGCTGAACGGTAGTGGTGTTTAGGCTATCTACCTGGCCCGTAAGGAGGGCATTCTCAGCCTTAAGGTATTCTACTTCAGCCCTTGACTGATCTAAAAATACTTGCAGTTCTCCTACCTTTGCTTCAAGTTGTCTTATTTTGCCCTTGTCTGCTTTGGAGCTTTGCTTGGCCTGCGCTAAGCGGGCTACTACTGCTTCAAGCTCCATATACTTTTCCTCCAGCAGTTTATCTTTTTCGGCTATTTCTATGTTTTTGTCCTCAAGGGAAACCTCAAAGTTTAAAATCTTCTCTTCCAAGGAGAGAATTTCATTATTGAGTTCCTTGATGTCAGCTAAGTTTTTTTCGTTCTCTTGTTTCTCCGTGAAGTACTTAGTAGCGAAATATCCTAATGCACAAAGCACCAGGATTCCCACAACCAGGAGAACGATTCTACTCGTATTTTTAGATTGGTCTGAAGAGGTGGCCATATTTTTTGAATAGTCAGGAGTAGGCTTGCTTACAATAGGCTTTTCAGGCGTAGGTTTTGAAGACTTACTTCCTCCTGAAGTTGGTTTACCAGTTGATTGCATGAATTATGTTATTGGAAAATACGAGTGAGTTAATAGAAATCAAAAAATGTTCCATTTATTGTAATGCCTCTTTAACGAAATTCAGTACAAATAATTGCGCCTTTTTCACTGCCATAGGGATATCCCATGAGGAAGTATCCCTGGCTGTCACATAGTTACTGATGGCCCTAAAGGCATAAAAAGGGATATCAGTTTGGAGCATAGCATGGAAGAAAGCAGCTCCTTCCATACTTTCTACCTGTTTATTCCACTGACGCTTATGTAGGGCTATTTTTTCAGCCTGTCCACTTACAGTATTGACGGTAGCTCCCTGAACTTGTTTCAGAGAACTTAGGGAAGGATAGGGATTTTCCAAAGTGTGAATATAGGCTTTTTCCTTAGTAGCTAGTACAGGAAATCCTATTTCTTCCAAGCTTAAAAAACCCGTAGGAGAATCTGCTCCCATATCTGTAAAGCTGTCTGAGTGTACTTCTACTACCTCCCCCAGCTTAAGACTCATATCATAAGCTCCTGCTATCCCCAGATTGACAGCGCATTGAAAAGAATGAGTAGCTAGCAGCTTTCCTAATGAAAAAGCTGTGTTTACTATACCTATGCCCGTAGGTAGGAGTACAACAGGCTCATCACCTAAGCGTCCCCTAGTAAGATTTCCCTCTTTTTGGGTCGCAGTTAACTGTTCTTCCAGGAGTTGGAGTTCCATGGAAGTAGCAGCAACAAGCAGAATGGATGGCTTCTTATTCATTTTTCAGAAAGAGAATATTTTCTCGAACAATTTCCTTTAAAAACTGTGTAAATTGCAAGTAAAGCTGATATGAGAAATACTTATGCCTGGATTATCACAAAGAGCCATTAACATACCCGCATCTCCCATTAGAAAATTAGTCCCCTATGCAGATGCGGCCAAAAGCAGGGGCACCCATGTTTATCATTTAAACATAGGCCAACCCGATATTACTACACCTAAAGCGTGGTTTGAAGCTATTAACACCGCCAATCTGGAAGTTCTGGCTTACAGCCATTCTGCAGGCATTCCTGCGTTGAGAAAGGCGATCCAGAGATATTATGGAAGGTTAGGCTATGCGTTGGAGGTGCCTCATATAAATGTAACCACTGGGGCTTCAGAAGCGCTAGGATTTGTCTTTTCTTCCATCATGAATGAGGGAGATGAGGTGATCATACCAGAACCCTTTTACGCTAACTATAACAGTTTCAGCTTAGGGGTAGATGCTAAGGTGGTGCCGCTGACTACCCACATTGAGGATGATTTTGCTCTGCCTGCACCAGAAGCCTTTGCTGAAAAGATCACAGCTCGTACCAAGGCCATTCTAATCTGTAATCCCGGAAATCCTACTGGTATCCTCTATCCTAAAGAAGCCCTCAGGAAACTGGCAGACATAGCCAAGGAACACAATCTCTTCCTGATAGCAGATGAGGTATATAGAGAATTTACCTACGGAGAGGAGAAGCATACCTCTATCCTTTCATTTGAGGATCTGCATGATCAGGCTGTGGTCATAGATTCAGTCTCCAAGCGCTTTTCTGCTTGTGGCGCCAGGATAGGCTGTATAATCTCTCGTAATGAAGCCCTCATGGGTGCGGTACTCAAGTTTTCTCAGGCAAGGTTATGCTCGCCTACCTTAGGCCAGATAGGAGCTACTGCTGTGTATGACCTGCCAAATACTTTTTATGAGGAAGTAAAAGCAGAGTATAAGCATAGGAAAGATATCCTGCTAAGGTCTCTGAAAGGTATTCCAGGTGTCCAATGTCCTGAGATCAATGGCGCTTTCTACGCCATTGTCCGTCTACCTGTAAAGGATAGTGAGCATTTCTGTAAATGGATGTTGGAAGCGTTCTCCTATGAAGGGGCTACTGTGATGATGGCACCAGCTGCCGGTTTTTATGCTACCGCAGGTCTGGGTAAAGATGAAGTAAGAATAGCTTATGTGTTGAAAGAGGGAGATTTAAAGACGGCTATGGTATGCCTGGAGGAAGGCTTAGCGGCTTATCCCGCAGATAGGAAGAAAGAAGTAGAGTCGGTTCAGCTGTAGTAACCCTTGGCAGGCATATACATACATATTCCCTTTTGTCATCAGGCTTGTACCTACTGTGATTTCCATTTCGTTACTTCTCTTGTCAGGAAAGAAGAGATGGTCATCGCCATTATGCAAGAACTACAGATGCGTAAAGGCTTCTTTCCTGAGCATACTACCATTGAAACCATCTACTTTGGAGGGGGAACACCCTCTGTTCTCAGTGAAAAGGAGCTGAGGAGTATACTGAAAACAGTCTACAGCCAGTTTTCCATAGCAGAAAATCCTGAAATTACCCTGGAAGCTAATCCTGAGGATATCAATGGCGCCAAGCTTGCCCAATGGAAAAAAGCCGGTATTAACCGACTAAGTATAGGCGTCCAATCTTTTTATGATGAGCACCTTCACTGGATGAATCGGCTCCATACAGGGGAAGGGGCCATTACTGCAGTTATGCGCGCACAAGATAGCGGCCTTGAGAATATCACTATAGACCTTATTATGGGCATTCCTCATATGACTCAGCATGACTGGGAAAATAACCTGGATGATGCCCTTTCAATCGGTGTTCCTCATATGTCAGTTTATGCCCTGACAGTGGAGCCTAAAACCGCTTTAGCACATCAAGTAAAGCATCAAAAAATAGGCTTACCTGAAGAGGAAGCCGTAGCACAGCAGTTTCTTAGAGCCCATGAACGCCTAACAGCGGAGGGGTATGAACACTATGAAATCTCAAGCTATAGCCTGCCTGGTAAACACAGCAGACATAATTCTGCCTACTGGAATAGGAAGGCTTATTTAGGAATAGGTCCTTCTGCCCACAGCTATCTTCAAAATACCCGCTCCTGGAATAAGGCCAATAATACCTTTTACCTCAAGCAGTTGAATAATGGAAGCCTACCCATAGCTGAAACAGAGGTGCTGGCAGCAGAGGATGTATACCACGAGTATATCATGACAGGACTGAGGAAGGCAGAGGGTATCTCCGATGTATGGATTCAGGAGCAGATGGGATTCTCGCTCAGGGAGACTTTTTCTGCTGAGCTTATATCCTGGGAGGAAAAAGAACTTTGTACCTGGGAGAAGGAACAGCTTAGGCTAACCCCGGCAGGCTGGATGATAGCAGACCATTTAATTGCCGCCTTATTTTTATAGGGCACGTAATGCATTAGCAGGATAATGGGAAAATATTAACTTGCATGCCGTAATAATTCTCCCTTAGCGCATGGATAAGGAAACAAACGAGTTTAGCCTCTTGTATCTTACTAGGATAGTGCAGCAGTACCTTTGGTACATCATGGGGGTAGTAGGCGTGGCAGCTATTATAGCCATTGTTATGACCCTTCCTGCTATCTATCCACCTGAATATCTTTCAAGTACAGTTATTTACCCAACCAATTCTGAAAGATTTGACCTGGTCAATCTGTTTGCGGAAGAACCTAACGTATATGTGTACGGAGGTCCCAAGGAAGTGGAAAAGCTCAGTAATATTGCAGGTTCCAGAGAGTTGCAGCTACAGGTGATAGACTCCCTTGCACTATGGGACGCCTATGGAGTAGATCCAGAGAATGATGCCTCCCCGGAGTTCTATGCGTTAAGAACTTTTAATGGGTATGTGAGTGCCATCCAAGTCTCAGGAAACGGATTAGAAATTTCTGCTTATGATACAAAGCCTAAGCGGGCAGCAGAAATTGTGAACCTAATGGTCCACCTGATAGATAAGAAAAACCAGGACATGCTTTTCCAAAATCAGGTCTCCATCCTGTCCGTCTACAGAGAAACGGAAGCGGGATTGATTGCAGAAATCAACGCTTTGGCTGACAGTAGTAGTAAAATCAGGAAGAAATTTAATGTCTTTGATGCAGATAAACAGACGGAGGTACTGGTAGGTGAGGTCCTACAAGCGCAGACTAGCCTGGCAGGGGAAGAAGCTCGGTTAAGGTATATGCAGAATAATACTAGAGGAGCAGCTGAATCCCAGGAAGCTGCTGCTCGCATCCAATCCCTGAAAAGTCAATTGAGAACCTTGGTAGATAATCGTGCGAATAGCCCCATTAACCTGGAGAAATTCCGGGTAGGACTAGATAAAATACGGGTGTTAGAGGAGATTTATGTGCGGGCTTCAGAAGACCTCAGGCGGGTACAGCAAAAGATCAAGTACCTTAATATGATGGCAGAATCTTCCTATAGTTCTATCATAGTAATAGAAAAAGCAGCTCCTTCTGATAAGAAAGCTCGGCCTATAAGATGGGTCATTCTCCTAGGAACTCTGATCATAGCATCAGTGGTAAGTATTCTAGGAGTAGTCTTTGTGGACCAGATTATCAATCGGTTTAAGGAGTAGACTCACATCTCTTCAGCTGGAAAACATGGTAGGTACCCAGGTAGGCAGGAATACTAAATAAGGAATTCCACTCACAAGTTTTCAGATCTAGCTGCGACTGAGCAAGTAAACTGACCCTTGAAAGGAGCTGAGGTTTATCCAGGGCGTCTGTGTAGATCTGTCTTTGTTCTGCTTCTGCTACCTCCAGTAACTTTATCCATTCCTCCATACTGATGCTGTTAATGGAAATAAGCCTTAGTGGGGTTTCAAAGGCTTCTCCTTCTTCATAATAAAGTCGGTTAGCTAGTAGGTTTTTATCCTTGAGTAGGTAGTAGTCAGCAGGGTTCTCCCTGATAAAGGCTATTAACTTTTCATGGGAATAGTAGGTGTGGGAGGAGCGGGGAAATAATCCAAAAGTAAGGTTCCATATCAGTAATATACCGCCTAATCCTATTAACAACTGAGGCTGAAAGGAGATAAAAGCAGGAATCCAAAGGGGTAGTAGGAAGGGCAGCATCACCATAAACTCTGCATTACCTAGGGATAGAAAGGCTAGGAAAAGCTGCAGAAGGAAAATACCCAGATGAATATATCTGAATACCTGAAAAGGAGAAGAAAGGTCCTTCCATCCTATACTTCCTCCTTTCCTGATGGTCCATATAAGTAGGAGAATCATACTCAAGATAGCGGCATAGGCCCATGGAGATTTTCTCAGGAAAAAAGGAATAATCCCATGAACCTGGAAGAAGCTCCTGATAAAATTGGCAGCTGTAAGCAGCACATTTTTAAACCCAATAGAAAAGGTAGCGGTCCCAGTATAAAAATCTCTGTTGATAAACTGGAAGAATGCCTCATGCGAACCTATAGACTTCCATACAAGTACATATACAAGTGGGATTAGCAGAGCGGGAAGGAGGATAAGCCAAGCCTTTCTTTTGGCTAGGTAAGTAGCTCCCAGCATTAATCCTAGATACCACCCTATCTGGATTTGATGGAATAAACATGCCATGGCACAAAATGTGCCGGCAAGTAAGAGGGAAGTATGTTGGCGGTTTATGGAGAACTTGAGAAAGTAGAAGCTGCCCAGCAAGGAGAAGAATACAGGCAAAAGGTAGGTTTCTCCTTCAGTAGCAAACCTCATCACTGCAAAAGAGCTACCTACTACCAGCACCCAGCCTAGGATTTGCTGTTCTGTAAGCATCATGATCCTGAGAATTTTTACCAGAATTCTTAAAGAGAAGTAGGCCATCACCGCATTTACGGCTTTTAGCCACGCTATTACGGGTACTGCTACGGGTAGGAGGCTGAGTAGGAGAAAATGGGTAGCATTAAATAGGAGATGATGTGGGTGGAAAAGCGTTCCCCCATGCTTAATCTCCGCAGCATATGCCCATGAATCCAGGGTATCATTATGAGTGGGGAAAATCAGATATAGCAGGAGCAAGCTGCCTAACAGCAGGTGTATATAGGATGTGTATGCCTGACGCTTGTTCATGTGTGGACTTGTCTACTCACTAGAGGTAAACATACTAAGCATGTTCACAGGGACAAAGTCTTTCAAACAAGTCGTATATTCGGCTTTCAGGGTAGTTGAATGATGAACGCAAGAAAGAGCATACGAAGCTATTGGACGTTAGCGGCTGGCTGGCTTCAGCAACCTTCTCTATGGAGAGGGCTGTTACTGGCTATTCTTGCAATCAGTGTATGGGGTTCTCTCTATTTACGGATGAAGATGGGGGTAGCCATCCTTCAGGTGTTACCTTTACTATTGGTAGGGGGGCTTCTTCTAATATATAACACTAAATGGGTGTTCTGGCTGTTAGTTGCCAGCATTCCCATATCCATCAATGTAGAGTTGGGGAGTCTGGCCCTGGATGTTCCTACGGAGCCACTCATGATGGCCTTTCTACTCATATTTCTTACAGAGCTGATAGGAGGTAAATATGTAAAGCTAAATCAGAAGGTATATCCCTTTCATCTGTGGATTATATTGATAGTGATTTGGTTAATCGTTACGGTATTATTCTCAGACTATCCCACCCGTTCTCTTAAATTTCTACTTTCTAAGTTGTGGTATCTCGCTGCCTTTATTTATATGGGAGAAAGGTTCCTAAAGAATCCTTCAGATGTTAAAACCTTTTTCTGGGTATTTTTTTGTACCATGATCCCCATAGTGTTTGCTATTACTGTGGAGTATTCCTTTTCAGGTTTTAGCTTTGAAGTCAGTAATGGGGTAGCTTATCCTTTCTTTGTCAATGGGGTAGTATATGGAGCGGCGCTGGTATTATTTCTGCCTTTTGTGTGGTATGCTAGAAAATGGTACCCTGCTTACTCCTGGCAGTGGTGGTTGTTACACGCAGCCATAGGTCTTCTCCTGTTTGCCATAGTATTTACGTATAAGCGGGGTGCCTGGCTAGCTACTTTGGCCTTACCAGTAGTAGTATTCTTACTGGGGAGGAAGTGGTTAAGACCTGCTGTGCTAGTGGCTACCGTCCTTACTACCTTAGCTATAGCCTACCTAGTGAGGGATAATACTTTCTACAAGTTCGCCCCTACCTACGAGTCTACCATCTGGCATGAAGGAAACATTCAAGGCCATTTAGATGCTACTTTTTCAGGAACAGAGATTTCTGGGGTGGAGCGATTTTATAGATGGGTAGCAGCTAAAAATATGATTGCGGATAAGCCGCTCATAGGCTTTGGTCCCAGTACCTTTAATCAGGTCTATAAGCGGTATGCAGATGATGCATTCCGGACATATGTAAGTGATAACCCGGAACAGTCCACCACCCATAATTATTTCCTTATGACCTTCTCCGAGCAAGGATTTATTGGAGGGTTATTATTTCTGGGGCTATGCATTTACATGGTACTTAAAGCGGCTAAGTATTATCACCTAGTGGGGAGAGAAGGAAAACTGATTCTATTGATGTCTTTATTGAGCTTAATAAGTATCCTGTTACATTCTGCTCTAAATGAGCTAATAGAAGTAGATAAAACTGGTGCAATGTTTTGGCTCAATTTATTGATGATACATAAAACACAGGTATGGTATGAAAGGAGAGAAGAAACCATTTAATAGAGGTGATTTTTATCAGGATGTATATGAGGTAGTCAGGCTTATCCCTAGTGGGCGGGTTACCTCTTACGGGGCCATAGCTAGATATCTTGGTGCTGCCCGAAGTGCCAGGGTGGTGGGATATGCTATGAATAATAGTGTTACGCAGCAGGACATACCTGCGCATAGGGTAGTAAATCATAAAGGACTACTGACAGGCAGGCATCACTTTCCACCGGAAAGACCCATGCAGGCTTCCCTGGAAGCAGAGGGAATTACAGTAAAAGGAGAGGCAATAGTGGATTTTGAAAAGGTATTCTGGGATCCTAACATTGAGCTGGCATTGTAAGGCTGGTAAGCGAGTAGACACGGTTGATCAGCCAAATCCCATCATTCTGTCTAAAACATAACAGAAGAAATAGGTGTGGAACAGTTCTTGTCTTAATGTGCTGTAAGTCAGGTATATTTACCCAAACAAGCGTACAAAGTATGAATAGAGGAAGAACATATTATCTCAGGATAATATCTCTGGGAGCCATTTGTATTACTACTTGGAGTTGTACAGCAGAACAGAAGGTCAGAAAATATGACTACCTGATTACCCATCAAAGACCTAGAACTAATACCTCCACTTATAATAAGCCAGCTCCTTACGGAGAGAGCTTTAGTTCTACTTCTACCTCTTCCGTAAAACCCTCCGAGAGTGCCTATACACCCTACACGCACCAACAAAATGGCTCCTTAAGTGCTGAGGTAAAACCATTTGACCATAATGAGCTATTTCCAGATGAGAATTACACAGCTACCTTGGACGCAGAAAGTGCAAATGCGCTGAATGAGGTAGTCCATACGGCTAAGTCCTATTTAGGTACGCCATATGTGTATGGGGGAATGAGCGGAAACGGCATGGATTGTTCAGGTTTGATCTGCTTAAGTTATCAGTCTGTAGGGATAAGGCTACCTAGAACTTCCCGAGATATGGCGGCTAGGAGTAAGAAGATTCCCAAGCGGAAAGTTAAAAAAGGAGATTTGCTATTCTTTAGTGCTAAAAACACAGGTAGGGTAGACCATGTGGGATTAGTAACCGAAGTAAAAGGAGGAACTATTTCATTTATACATGCTACTAGCAGCCGAGGGGTGAGGGTAGATGTATTATCAGATGACTACTGGTCTAAGCGGTTCCAATTTGCAGGAAGGCCATAAAAAAACCCTGAACTTTATTTGTTCAGGGCGATTTTTACTGGATACAATGTTTTGAGCAACTGATCACGCCAGTATCAATACCCGGGTAAAGATACCTTAGAAATCTTCTCCAGTCCGTCCACCAGAATGCCAAACTGGTCGTCCTGCATTACCTGCTTCATACGAGTGGATAGCTCACGTAGAAACTCAGCATAATCAGTCAGAAGCTTTTTCCCTTTAGAGGAAATGTGTACGAAGATAGACCTTCTATCTGTCTTGGAATTGACCCTCTTGACCAGCTTTTGTTGTTCTAAGCGGTCAATAATATTGGTCAGATTACTCAACTTAACCCGTACACGTTCACCAATATCCTTCATCTTTTTATCTCCTTCCTGATCAAGGAGTTTTAGGATATCAATTTCGACTGATGATACCTTAAATCTGCGTTGAACAATCTCCTGATGTTTCTGTATTACATCACTCAATTGAAACAAGCTTTGCTCCAGCCTTTCCAGCCTATCAGTTCTGGTATCTTGATTATCGTTCGGCATGGTAATGGGTATTTAAGTAAGTGGGTTGTAAAATTTATACGTCAATAAATACAATTTGGATGCTTGGTTCGACTTTCTCAATTAAAAAAGATGAGAAAGTTTCGTTTTTTTCTTCTTATCCGTTCGTGTTAAATCAGATAATTAAAATAATATGAATACAGATTATTTACAACAATAACACTTTTTTTCTTAAAAGGCAACAAGGAAAAGTTGTAGAATTTAAAATCTTAATCTAATAAATTATTCTTGTTTTGAATATTTTTTGTAATTCCTTAAGTGTGGGATTCTTTTTGATCATTTCTTGTAGTTTTTCCTCTTGAGTGTAGGCTTGTGGAGCTACTTTTTGAGAGATATTCGGGTTAATTCCTAATTCCAGAAATAATTCTTGAACACCTAGCCGAGACCTAAGGAATGGGAGGATATCTTTCTCCTTAGAGAGGAGCTTTTCTTCTATAGAGTTCTCTACTAAACAGGTCCATTTATTATGCTCAAACTGGTGGGTAGCATGTTCCAAGGTGGAAGCTAGTGAATACTTATCTTCCTTTTTTAGGCTTTCTACGTATACAGCCAGCCCTTCTTTAAAAGCCTCAATATCAAGGCTTATCTTAGGATTTAGGGCATACTCCTGAACACTTTCAGGTTCCTCTACTGTAATATCCTGGGCTTTTTTCTGGAGGAAATTTCTCTGCATAGCTGAAAAATCCTGACTGATAGGGAATTCAGCTGACACATTAGGGCTTGGTTTGGTAGGGATAGGGGGGGAAAGAGAAGGAGAAGCTCCATTAGTATGTATGACAGCTACATCAGCTGAACTAATAGGTGGAATATCAGCCTCTACTACCTTGTTCTTTTCTGGTTCCGGAGAATTTATGTCAGTAACAGTTTGTCCTTCTGAAGTAGTGGTGATATTGACAGCTGCCAGAGGTACCTCTTCAGCATTTTTACGCTTGTTCTGAATTAAGGGATTTTTTTTTTCAAAGTTATTATCCCCTGCTGTACTTTTAACCAGCTTGATGGCATTCCCTAGATGGGCAAGCTTCAGTAAGGTCAGTTCAACCAGAAGTCGGGGGTTACGGATAGATTTTATTTTGGACTCTGCTTCTGTACAAAGGTTAAAGGCGTGAAGGAGAAAGGTCTCTTCTATTTCTCCACTCTGCTGTAGGTATTTTGTTTTTACTTTTTCGCTTGTCTCCAGTAATTCAATGGTCTCAGGACTTTTAGCTACTAACAAGTTCCGGAAGTGTTCCAGAAGGCCCATCATGAAATCCTTAGCCTCGAAGCCTTTCTCTATGATCTCATGCAGGATTAGGAGGAGGGCCTTATGATCATGGATCTGGATAGCCTGAACAGCGCTGAAGTAATAATCATAATCCAGAATATTTAGGTTTTCCAGGACAGAAGAAAAGGTAAGGTTTTTACTTGTAAAGCTCACTAACTGGTCAAACAAACTTAGGCCGTCTCTAAGTGCACCATCAGCTTTTAATCCTATCTGTTGAAGGGCAGCATACTCAAACTGGATATCTTCCTGCTCGCATATGTGTTGGAGATGCTTGGAGATATCATCTACCTTAATTCTTCTGAAATCAAATTTTTGGCACCTTGAGAGAATAGTAGGAAGAATTTTATGCTTCTCAGTAGTAGCTAAGATAAATAGTACATGAGCAGGAGGTTCTTCCAGGGTCTTTAGGAAAGCGTTAAAGGCTGCCTGTGAAAGCATGTGTACCTCATCTATGATGTACACACTTTTCTTTCCCGTAGTGGGTACGTATCTGGTCTGCTCTATCAGGTTACGGATATCATCCACACTATTATTAGAGGCGGCATCCAGCTCGTGTATGTTCAGGCTTTTTCCTTCATTAAAGCTATGGCAAGATTCACAGGTATTACAAGGTTCCCCCTCAGGGCTTAGGGTCAAGCAGTTAATAGCTTTCGCTAATATCCTGGCACAAGTCGTTTTCCCCACTCCCCTTGGACCAGAAAATAAAAAGGCATGTGCCAGTTGATCCGTGATGATGGCACTCTTCAATGTATTGGTAACATGAGACTGACCTACTACGGAATCAAATGTCCCCGGACGGTATTTTCTGGCTGATACTATATAGTTACCCATATAAACAAAGTTAAGGAAAATTGGGGGAGGATGTTTCCCCTACCTTAATTAAATGTCCCCCTATGGGTCATCACCCCTGAGTAGGTAATATAAGTAAAAGGAGAAAAGGATTAGTTCCTGTGAGAATTGTGTGAACTTTCTACCCTTAATCATGCGTTTGAATAATTCCTTTCTTTAAATTAGCGGCCTGAAATATCAAATTATGAGTGAAAATCTGGACATTACATTACCCAATGGAGAAGTGAAGCATTATCCTAAAGGAGTTACCGGCTTTGAGATTGCACAACAAATCAGTGAAGGTCTTGCCAGGAATGCCCTTGCCGTAAAGGTAAACGGAGAGGTAGTAGAGACGAGCAGACCTATATATACAGATGCTGAAGTCCAGATTCTAACATGGAGAGATGAAGATGGAAAATCTACTCTATGGCACTCTTCCGCCCACATATTGGCAGAAGCTATAGAAGCTTTATATCCAGGGGTAAAGCTGGGGATAGGACCTGCCATAGAACAAGGATTTTATTACGACATAGATTTTGGAGAATATGAATTTGGAGCTAATGACTTTCAGAAAATAGAGAAAAAGTTTCTGGAACTAGCTCGCTCAGGAGAAACCTTCGCCCGGAGGGATGTTTCTAAGTCAGAAGCTCTGGCACACTACCAGAAGCTGGGGAATGAGTATAAGGTAGAACTCATTGAAGGGCTGGAAGACGGAAATATTACTTTCTATGAGTCAGGTTCATTTACAGATTTATGTAAAGGGCCACATATTCCCAATTCCAAAGTCATTAAGGCAGTAAAAATTCTGAATACTGCTGGTGCTTATTGGAGAGGAAATGAGAATAATCCTCAGATGACCCGTCTGTATGCAGTTTCCTTCCCTAAGAAGAAGGAGCTAGATGAGTTTTTGGAGATGTTAGAAGAAGCTAAAAAGCGGGACCACAGAAAAATAGGAAAGGAACTGGGTTTATTTACTTTTTCAGAAAAGGTGGGACAGGGACTTCCACTATGGATGCCTAAAGGTACTGTACTTAAAGAGACCCTTTCCAATTTTCTAAAGGACATACAGGAAGAATATGGATACCAGCAGGTTACCACCCCTCATATTGGGAGGAAAGAGTTATATGTAACCTCTGGGCATTATGAGAAGTATGGAGCAGACTCCTTTCAGCCCATTCATACTCCTCACGAGGGAGAAGAGTTTCTATTGAAGCCTATGAACTGCCCACACCACTGCGAAATTTATCAGGCAAGACCAAGATCTTATAGAGATCTGCCAATTAGATATGCAGAGTTCGGGACAGTATACAGATATGAACAAAGTGGAGAGCTACACGGACTTACGCGTGTGAGAGGCTTTACCCAGGATGATGCCCATATCTTTTGTACACCTGAGCAGGTAAAAGATGAGTTTAAGAAAGTAATAGATATAGTCCTCTATATTTTCAAAGTTCTTGACTTCAAGGATTACAAAGCACAGATTTCTTTGCGTGATCCTGATAATCCCGATAAATATTTTGGAGAGAAAGAAGACTGGGATAAAGCAGAGCAAGCAATTATAGAAGCTGCTGATGAAAAAGGCTTAATAACTGTCACTGAATATGGGGAAGCCGCCTTCTACGGGCCTAAGCTGGATTTCATGGTGAGAGATGCGCTCAGAAGAGAATGGCAGCTAGGTACCATACAATTAGATTACCAGCTCCCAGAACGTTTTGAGCTGGAGTACGTAGGAGCAGATAATCAGAAACATAGGCCTGTCATGATACACAGGGCTCCCTTTGGATCGTTAGAGAGGTTTGTAGCTGTTCTGATAGAGCATACGGCTGGGGACTTTCCCCTATGGCTAGCCCCCACCCAAGTGATTATTCTCCCTGTGAGTGAAAAGTTTAATCCTTACGCCTTTGAGGTTCAGGCTAATCTAGCTGCTGCTAAAATCAGAGTAGAAGTAGATGAGCGTTATGAGAAAGTAGGAAGGAAAATCAGGGATGCTGAAATGGGAAAATATCCCTTCATGCTTATTGTTGGAGAACAAGAGGAGGGAAATGGAACAGTTTCTGTTCGTAAGCGGAAAGAAGGAGATATGGGAACTAAGAGTATCTCAGATTTCAAACAGTATATGCAAGAAAAATTGGATACCCTACTAGAGAGAGAATAATTCTCTCG
This sequence comes from Bacteroidota bacterium, assembly GCA_039026975.1. GTDB lineage: Bacteria > Bacteroidota > Bacteroidia > J057 > J057 > JBCBKZ01. Next base: position 21,447 of record JBCCLI010000031.1, read on the forward strand.
TGAAGTAATATACTTTCCAACTAATTGGGTAGCTAATTAGTAAGATTTTTTGGAAATTTTACACAAAAATTGTTTATAGTATAGCTGCTTGCCTACTAAGGCCTTAGATAATGTATCATTTCGAGTGGCCCTTTAGAAAGCACTATCGTTAATTACAAAAATCAAGTAATAACCATTAAAATTAATTTTAACGAATTTGGCAAAAGGAAGAAGATCAAATCCTAGAGGAAGAAGAGTCGTTCAAAGAAGAGAACATCGCATCAACCAGGAAATAAGAGTTCCTGAGGTAAGGCTAGTAGGACTGAATGACGCCGGCTTCGAGGACATGGAAGACGGAGTATACCCCACCCGGCAAGCTTTAGACATGGCCCAGGATATGGAGGTAGATCTAATAGAAGTAGCTGCTACTGCTAAACCTCCTGTATGTAGAATCATGGAATATTCTAAGTTCAAGTACGAACTTAAGAAACGAAAGAAGGAAGCCAAGGCCAAGCAGTCTACTGTGGTAATGAAGGAAATCAGATTTGGCCCTAATACGGATGATCATGATTTTAACTTCAAGCTCAGGCATGCACAAAAATTTCTATCGGAAGGAAACAAGCTAAAAGCTTATGTTCAGTTTAGGGGGAGAAATATCATCTATAAAAACAGAGGGGCAGATATGCTCGCTAAGTTTGCAGAAGAATTAGATGAGTTGGCTAAAATTGAAATGTCTCCTAAAATGGAAGGGAGAAGAATGATTATGATTTTAGCACCCAGAAAGACCAAAGTGAAATAGCATATAAATTATACCTACCCAAGCAGCCCGATCAGTTTTCCTGTTCGGGCTTTACTTTTCTTTAAGCTTTTTAAGAAGCGTTAAGAAAGTAGGATGCGAGAGGTAGGGCTCAAAAGCGGCTGTACTCATCATCTCCACTGCATCCGTGTAATAGGAGGAAATAGCCTTCTCCAGATTCTGAAAAAATAGATCTTCCTCTTTGCTGTCAGCATAAATTTCTGCCAGGGTAGCATAGGAGATGGAAGACTCAGGGGCTACCCGTAAAGCTTCTCTAGCATCATTAGCAGCTTTTTCATACTCGCCCATCCTCCGGTAGTAGTCAGCGCGGTTATTATAAGCTAAAGGATTTTCCTCTATGGCCAGGGCTTGATTATAGTCAGCTAGGGCACCTTCAGGGTCTAACTCTATTTTTAAGACGCCTCTATCTACATAGTGCCCTGCATGATCAGGAAAGATAGAAATAAGCTGGTCGTAAACTTTAATAGCAGATTCTTGATCATCAAGATCCAGCATAAGCTGAGAAAGCCAGAAGTATAAATCTTCCTGGGCAGGTTCTAGTTCTAGTGAACGGCGGAAGTCTTGTGCAGCAGCATGTAGGGAAGGAGGAAGCTTTCGGTAGTTAGCCATAGCGCGCATGGCAAGAGCTGAGGGTTCCTCAGCTTGTTCAATGACATGTGTATAGTAGTAAATAGCTTTATCAAAATCCTCCAGCCTGAAAAATAGTTCTCCCATTCCCTTGAGGCTATCCAGGTGCCCCTTATTGAAACGGAGTGCATCAGAGAAGTCTTTACGCGCCTCCTCCTGATATTGGTGGACGTCTGCATTCATATATAAGCTCCCTCTGAGGTAATAGTAGGTAGGTTCATCAGGAACAAAATCTACAGCATGGTCAAAATCGCTTAATATCTGCTGAAAAACTTCTTCTTCTAAGGCATTTACCCCTTCATGTTCCATCAGTAGGGCTGTTCCTCTTAGAATGTATAATTCTCCTAAAGGATTTTCAGATAATAAGTCATTCCCTTCTTCAAGCTCATGAATGGTTTCACTTAGGAGCTGGTAGGCCCGTTCCAACTGCTTCTTTTGAAGAAAGCGTTTGGCCTGATCTATGACGGATAATATGACTGCTTCATCCATAAGGCTAAATATTACTATTAAAGGGGAAGTTTCATGCTGTTAAAGGGGGCCCAAATGCTTCCCTCCGGTAGGGAGGTGGTAAATGTCATAGGTTCTTTCAGGGTAGGATGAATAATAGAAAGCTTATACGCTAATAAACAAATGGATTTATCTGCATTAAAAGGCGTAGTCCCATATTTTATATCCCCCTTTATTACGCAGCCTATACTGGCAAGTTGCACCCTGATTTGATGTTTTCTTCCTGTGGTAGGGTTGATTTTTAGGAACCCTTGTTTTTCATGAGAACAGATCATTTCATAAGTAAGCATGGCTCTTTTACTATCCTTTCTTTCTTTAGCGTAGGCCTTCATAATATTTTTACCTGGGAGCTTACTCAGATAGTGATTAAGTTCTCCCTTCGGCGTGAGGGGGACTTTTTCCGTAATGGCTAGGTAGGTCTTTTGTATACTCCTATTTTGAAACTGGGTAGAAATCCTGCTCCCAGCTTTTGAGGTCTTGGCTAGTAAAAGTACCCCTGCTGTAGGCCTGTCTAGCCTATGCGGAAGGGCTACATACACATTACCAGGTTTCTGGTAAGTCTCTTTAATGTACCCCTTAGCCCACTGAAAGACACTTAGATCTCCCGTCTCATCATCCTGTGAAGGCATACCCGCAGGCTTATGCACCACCAAGAGGTGATTATCTTCATACAGGATTTCCATAGCTAGATTGATTAGTATGACTCTTGATCACTTGGGAAGTTGTGGCCCTTTACATCCTGGATATAATTCTCAAAGGCTCCTTTCATCTCGTCATATAAGTTCAGATATCTTCTGAGAAAACGGGGAGAAAACTCTTTGGTTATCCCTAGTAGGTCATGGACTACCAGGATCTGCCCATCACAGCCGGGGCCTGCACCTATCCCTATGGTAGGGATCTCCAGGGATTTACTTACTTCTTCTGCTAGAGCCTTGGGAATCTTCTCCAGCACTATGGCAAAACAGCCCGCTTCCTGTAGTTTGAGCGCATCTTCTTTCAAGCGAATAGCCTCTTCAGACTGAGTAGCCCTTACCGTGTAAGTACCAAACTTATAGATAGACTGTGGGGTAAGTCCTAAATGTCCCATAACAGGAATACCTGTAGAAACTATTCTCCTAACAGATTCAATGATAAAAGAGCCTCCTTCCATTTTCACAGCATGCCCTCCTGATTCTTTCATGATTCTGATAGCACTTTTTAATGCCATCTTAGAATCCCCCTGATAATTTCCAAAAGGCAGGTCTATTACTACCAGAGCCCTGGCCACCCCTCTTACTACAGACTTTGCGTGGTCTATCATTTGGTCAAGCGTAATAGGAAGAGTAGTTTCATGCCCGTGAATGACATTGGAAGCAGAATCACCTACCAGAATAGCATCTATCCCGGCATCATCCAGGATTCTGGCAAAAGAATAGTCATAGGCAGTAAGCATGGAAATCTTTTCTCCCTGCTTTTTCATCTCCCTAAGAGTATGAGTAGTGATTTTTTTGCGAGATTTTTTAGCAGTGGACATAGCAAAGAAGTTGTATAATAGTGAGTAGTCTTAACATTAATTCTGCAAAAGTAGAACTTTCAGGTAATTTTTGTCATATATAATCAATAAAGCCACTTGTGAGAACCTTCATATTTATTGGATTAGGTGTATGTATTAGCTTTTTCTGGTTTACTTCTTGTGAAACAGAAATAGAAGCTAATGCACCAGAAGAAGATATTTGGGTAGTTTATAGCGTACTAAATCCAGAAGCTGAAACCCAGTATGTGAGAATTTCACGGGGATTCCTTCCAGAGGGGGATGCGGCTGAATTTTATGCTTCTAATGATCTTTCTGCCAGGGGATTAACGGTCTCCTTGAGGGGAGTAAACCTTAATATTACGGCTGAAGAAATAGATACTTTATTAGTAGATACTCAAGGAGTAGCCTTTCCTAACATAAGTTTATACCGACTCACCACTACCGGCTTCCAACAGCTTCAGGCTGGGAGGACATACGAGTTAAGTATTACAGATCGTAGTAATGAAAACTTTCAGTTAACGGCCAGCACAAGTATACCTGAAGAAATGAGAATTCTCTCTCCCAGGTTTATACCTGGACCAGGCCAAACGCGATGCCTACAGGCCCTGGACCTAGAGGGCCCCCTGGAAGTAACCTTTACTCGACCTACCTTGGTGGGAGGATTTGAACTAAGAGCTTCTGTAGAAGTAAGTACGGCCCAAGGCCTACAGAAATTACAAACTAGTCCTACGGCTTTATTTAATGAGAATGTATCCTGTAGTGGGGGAAATAGTAGCCTATGCTACCAGTTTTCTGCCGGTCAGATCTTAGAGCGTTTTTTAACTGATATTGGAAAGTTTTCTGGTCCTTTTTTATATGAAGTAAATGAGGAAACACGCTGTAACCAGGACCAGGATTCCTTACCTGATGCCTTCCAACTGGAGATTACAGCTGTAGATACTGCCCTTACTAATTACCTGAGAGCTAATAGACCATTGGCAGATGACCTAAATACAGTAAGGCCGGAATACACTAACATTCAGGGAGATGTACTGATTTATGGGGTCTTTGGGGCAGTACATACTACTCGTATATCTGCTGGGTTAGGGAGCTGTACTGAATATTTACTAGGATTGAATAATACAGAAAGGCCTGAGGGTTGTAATGAATGAATGATCCAAACAGTTTTTAATTTTGATTATGTATCAAAACCCCCTAAATTCCTGATAAAACAACGCTAGTAAAGAATCATTATTCCCGTTTAATCCCTCATGTTCATGAGTACCCGAATATTAGTTGTAGAAGATGATGATGTAAATCTCATGATTGCTGAACATATCTTGCAAAAAGAAGGGTTTGAGGTAACCTCCGTTAATAATGGAGAAGAGGCTATATCTATAGTAGAAGAGGAAAAGTTTGATATGATTTTGATGGATATAGAAATGCCCATCATGGACGGGTTAGAAGCTACTCCCATTATTAGAGCCAAGGCCAATGGTAAAAATATTCCCATCATCGCCTTAACAGCGCACCATATGCCAGAAAAACTGGAAGAGTTTCGTAAGGCAGGTATGGATGGACATATCATTAAGCCCATAGATATGACCAAGTTTAAGGCTGTATTCCAGAAATTTTTTGCTGTATAAGGATTCCTGTTTTTCCGCTTATTTTATGTCTGAGACCATATGCTAAGGGGTTTCTTTCCTGTTAGTATGTTTTCTCGAAAGATTATTTGTTGCTATATTCGAAGCGATACGCTTTTGGGGTTGATCTTGCGAATAATTGCAAATCTGAATTAAGTCATGAATAGAATTTTCTTTCTGGTTCTCTTAAGCTTGGCTCTTACGCCCTTATCAGGCCAGAATTTCACCATCGATACCGTTTTTTTTGGATTTGATCAGTATACCATTAGGGCTGAGTATGAGGAGAGGTTAGATACGATTATTTCCGCACTTGAGGATTATCCTAACTACTACATAGAAGTCTTTGGTCATACTGATAGTATAGGGACTGAAGCCTATAACCAGTCTCTCTCTGAATTAAGGGCTAAGGAAGTAGTAGAAATACTAGTCGGTAAAGGGCTGGTTAAAGATAGAATTGAAATGAAAGGCTTTGGGACAGACAAGCCAGCTGCTCCCAATACTACCTTTGCAGGAAGATCCAAAAATAGAAGAGCAGACCTAGCTGTCATTTTCACAAATGAGGAAGGGCTTAGTAGTTTAGGACTAGGAGGGGCTGATGGAGGAGCAGATGGAACGGCAGGGACTGATAGCACTATGCTAACTGAGGAAGAAAAGCTTTCTGGAGATATGGACCTTTCAGGATCAGATGATGAAGGAGAAGGCGCAGAAAGCTCCGTAATAGATACGGTATATGCGCAATACAGACCCTTTGCCATTAATCCTGCTAATACTACAGTTGTATTTGCCCCCCAAGGGTCTCAGGTAGTCATAGACCCTAACAGTTTTGATACTGACCAAGAGAGGTTAAATGTAGAAGTTAAGGAGCTCTTCAGCAGAAAGGATATCATTATGGCGTTTATGCCTACGGTAGCTAAAGTAGGCGCATTAGAAACTGCCGGTATGATGAGTGTGAAAGCTACAGATAGAGGGAGAATCGTAAGACTAAGAGCTAATAAGCCTGTTTCCGTCAGTATGCCTTCTGCCAGAAGGTTAGAAGGAGTAAATCTGTATGAAGGTAAAGGGGGAGAAAGAGGAGGAAGACGCAGGGCTAAAGGAGGAGATAATCCTGCCTTTGATGCGGTGAAAAGCTGGGTAGTAGATGATGATACCCCACTGGCCTATGATAGCCAAAAAGATGCTTACAGCTTCCAGGTGAATAATTTAGGAAGAATTAATATTGCCAGACCCCTTTATGTGTCTGAAGGCACTAATAAGGAGGATGACGGGTTTGATATTTTTGTAAAGCTGAAAGGGAAACGGTTTGAAAAAAATACAAATGTCTTCCTGATAGGAAGTAATGTAGAGACCTACATCCCCCTCAAGAAAGAGTCAAAGCGGAACTATGAAGGAAGTAGAATCAGACATTTTAGAGAAGGGGCAGAAATTCAGCTGGTAGCCATCCA
>JBCCLI010000032.1:0-27946 GCA_039026975.1 Bacteroidota bacterium
CACATCATCAATGACAAGAGAGAGTATTACCTACGATCGGCCCTCTGTGAGCAAAGTAGGGCTATGCTTAACAAGCTAGGTAAAAAGCCCATTCCCAACATAATTCCTAAGAAGCTGATAAACAATTACTTATAAAAAAACTGTGGGGCACCGGAAAAATATTAGTTGCCTCATTATCAGTACCTTATCTCAAAATCGTGTCAAACTCAAGAAAAACTGGATTTCAAAGTATCCACTAAAATACATTTCTACCTTTATAGGTGTTACCCAAAGCTCATTAAGCAGAATTAGATCAAAGAAGAACTGATTTTTTGTCATAGGGCAAAAAATAGGAGTATTCCGCCCTTTACTTTTGAAATATTCTCACTTAAAAAAGTAAAGGATAAATATGGTACCTATCATTCTCGGAATTATTTCAGGACTTGTTGTTGCTGTAATTTTATTAATATTATTCCTTCCCAAGAAGGTTCAGTACATAGAAACCATAACAGCAAAAGCCCCTATTTCAAAAGTCTATGATGCTATCCGTTTTCAGCAGCAATTAATGGAGTGGAGCGCATGGCCGCCAGAAACTAACGCTCTCTGTAAGGTTAATAATGAAGATGGTCTACCGGGTGCGCAGACCATATACATGAACCAAAAAGGAAAGGAATTTGGCTATCAGGAGGTAACTACCCTAATTAAAAATGAAAAGGTAAGCTTCTACCTAAAAAGCTTTGTAGCCCCATTCGAGGAGGATGTCAGGCTGGACTTTATCCTGAAAGAACTTTCAGACAATGAAACTGAAATTAGCCTTTGGTTCAATGAAACTTTGAAAAAGCCAGCCTTCCTGATCGCCTACTTTGGCGGGATTATAAAGTGGGTACATAGCATGCACCTTAAGGATCTTGAAGGACTGAAAAAATATGTGGAGGGCTAGCTCATCAATTAAGTAACAATCTGCATGGCTACTGCTTACACCTAATTTAGCCCCTTTACAATAGTGCTCAACATGACTTTTACCCCCTTAAAAACCTCCCCCATCAGCAAGGAACTGATGAGGGAGGTTCTTTTGTTGAAGGATGTACTTCTTTCTACTTGATGAACTTTTGGATGAATTCCTGCTTAAACTCAGCTACTTGATCTTCATCCACTAACTCAAAGCGGAACCCTTCATTATTTTTTCGCTTATCCTGAATATCCTTGAGTGGATAGTTATAGTCATCATAATACTTAGAGACAGTTTCTACTACCCCATCCACATAACGGAAGTATACCCAGTTAAACTCATCTATTTCTATGTAAATGGTCAGTATGTCTTCTTCCACTTCTCCACTGGCAGAGATCCCCCCAAATTCATAGACAATCTTTCCATTAGCTTTTTTATTCACTGTATTTCCGCCTATACCTATCACACCTAGTTCTCCATCATGATACAGAGCCGCTTGATCAGGGCTATAATGGAAATTAACATCTGAAAGAGAGATAGTCTTCCCGAACCTGCCCGCCAAATCAATATCAGAGAATACCATAGCATTTTTCACTACTTCTATAAATCTCTGCGTTTCCCTGTCCTCATTCTTACCCTTATCCAGAAATTCAGCTGCATTCTCCAACATATTCTGCTGGAGGAAGTCTATGTCTTTATTCCCTATGGTTAGAAAACTTATGTTCTTGGCTAAATTATCTAAAGGTTCCTGAGGAATGACATTCATGTCTACGAGCATAAGAATATTAGTGGATATTTCTCTGCTCTTAAGATCATCTCGCCATGATCCGGCCATCTCCACCGTGATGGTTTTCTCTGCAAAGTTATAGGGGAACTGGAAGTAGCCTTGGGAGGTAATAACATTTTTCCTATCATCAAAGCTTACCGCAGTACCTTTATAAGTCTGGTTCTTAATTTTAGCCTCAGATCCTATCTTAAATTCTTTAGTAGCCCGGTCTAATGTCAACCCACCAGAAGCTGAGATAATGTCCATATCAGTATCATTATCCTTCGCTTGCAGGAAGAGAGAATAGAAGGTTCTGGTCTCAGGGATGAAATTCAGCCCTACTGTGAGCAGATCTCCTCCATCATTAGTTAAGCGTTCAGGAATAGGAATATAGACAGAATCGGGATTCACTATGGTCTCCTCAAACTTAAACCATGCCCCTTTAAATACAGGATTTTCAGATTCTATTTTTACTTCTCCTTCAAAGGAGAGGAACTTCCTGGAAGCATCCAGGGCCGCCTTTCCACGGAAGAATATCCTGTCTGTCAAGTAAAACTCCTGATCATCTGTCAGTTCTCCAGAAGCCGTAGTAATGGTAGAGGAGTTTACCTGTATCTTCTCAAAGTTAATGTACTGCTTACGCCCCTTCACGGTGATGTAATCATACTTACCGGTCCCCTCGTACTCTGATCCTGAGATGATTTGGACAGTTGCATCATAGATTCTGTGGAATTTAGTCTCCTGGTTCATCTCTATGGTCGCATTCTTCAGTTCTTTAATCAGACCGTTCTGTTCAATCTCCAGCTCTGCATACTCTGGCGTAATAAGGGCATCTGCTACATAAATAGCTGGCACGCCATCAATCTCAATTTTACGATCTGTCACGGAGTAGTACGCCTTGGTCGCGGCAAATTTTAGGCTATCTCCTTCCACAGAGGTAGAGACAAAATAATTATCTGCTGAATCCCTGGTGATTCCACGTAAATCCAGCTTATTATCCCCTGCTCTATAATCTCCTGAAGTAAGGGAGGTGAGATAATTATGCATGGGGAAGGAAGCATTAGCTGCTCCTTTCTCCAAGCCCTCAAACCGGGCTGATCGGCGCCACACATCATAATCTATGTCTACATTGGTAGCTCGAAAATGATACTCCTCCGGGTTGAGACTATCCACTATGGCAAATTCTGATCCACTCGCTTCAAAGTCCCGTTCTCGAAGGACAATGCTATCTCCGGCTATTTCTACCTGACCTATTCTCACACTTCCATTTCCTATCAGTCCATCTTTAGAATATGAGATAGTTCCACGGAATTCAGCATTTCCATCAAAAATCTGGATGGGAGAATCATCTGCCGTAGAGAGCACTACCTTATCCAGTTTAGTGTACCATTTATAAATAGAGGTATTAGCTTTTACCTCAGGATTATTAAAGCTGCTGGGAAGGTCAAAGGTATCTATAACCGCCATGACCGAGTCAAAATGAAAACTAAAAGAATCACTCACCATGATAGCATCTATAGATTCCAGTTTTCCACTCCCATGAAGTCCTGTTCCGTCCAGGAATATTTTCCCGGTATACTTCCCCTGATAATCATAAACATCATAGCCTTCTTCTGGGGTTTCCTGCACAAACCCTAGCGTAAAGTCAGGCATAACCGTCAGGTTTTGGCGGAAGGTGGGAAAGATTTCTGAAGAGAAAAATTCACCCCCAAATTTGAGCCCCTGGTCATCAAAGTTCTCTAAACTATCCAACACAAAGGGATCTACTGAGAAATAAAACTTATCCTTAGAATACACCCCACCTTGTATAGAGGGCTTATCCCAATAGAGGTATGAAGATGCATAACTGTCAAAGACGGGATATTGCGGATTATTCTCCTTCCCACTTTTATTTTGAGGATCATCTATATGGATGGTTCCCGTTACGTTTTCAAAAACGGTTTTACTAAGCGCTCTTTCCAGCGGGGTGGGTTCATATCCTGGTTGAGGATCTCTTACCAGGACAAATCTAATGGAGTCCAGAGAATCACAAATGATATTAAAATTCTCATAGTCAAAGGTAAACCTGGGTCGGTTATCTTCATCATTAGCGTATAAGTTCAACTTCCCACTGGCTACTGCACCTGCAAATAATAGGTCTCTCTTCTCCTGTACTAAGACTTCCCCTTCCAGAGGAACCACCCGTACATACTGCGAGTCACTCAGAGAAAAATAAGGCACCCCACTCATGCGGAACTCCTGATTATTGATATTCATCACAGCGTGAGCGCCCGTATCTACTTTAGAGATCACCTGAATAGCATCAAAATCTTTTTTCCCTCTGGCAGCCCTTGCCCACTTATATAGCTTGGGCAAAGGATATATTTCATAGGTCTGCTTATCATAGTTAATGAAGCCAGAGCCTTCCAAGCCGGGTAGGGATCTTTCAAAGGCCGTTTTCTGATTTTGAAGTTTATAATCTTCTAATACTTTTTCAGGGAAGATGGGTTCCTTTGGATGCTTATAGGTATACCTGTAAATGGCCCCTATGGGATTAAAGGAGAGAATATTTTTAAACTGATTGAACCTTGCTTTTGTGTAGTAATCAAAAGACTCTATAGCAGAAACCTTATTTTCCTGGTCTATGAGCGCCGTAAACGTAATATCATCTGTTTCAAGGTTCCAGATGATGGTCTCAAAGTACAGGTAGTACTCATGATAAGAACTGGTGAAAGGGATACTCTTGGCACTTCCTTTCTTAGGCTTATACAGCGTAGCTTTTCTATCCGTTACAGTATACCTCAGGTCCAGGGCAGGATGGTAAATAGAGTCCTCTTCATTAATAAGGATAGTAGACTCAATATTATTTCCCACCAGTTTCTCTTCATCCAGCACAAAGGCTTCTCCCTGGAGTTTCATCACATACTGCTCATTCCGCTTAATCTGAAGTTTAGCCGGTATGTGTTTGAGAACCTTATCCATATACTCAAATTCATCTCCCTCCTCTGTGTACTCGAAGTAATCATCCTCTACCTCATACTCTTCTGGTTCAGTACTCCACTCATCACTAAACTGCTCATCAAACTCACTGCTTGTCTCCTCATCAGTATAAAATTCATCTGTTTCATAGCCAGAGTAATAATCATAGCGCTCTGGATCACCAGAATCATCATTAAATACCGGAGGAGGATCTACCCATACATCATAAGCAGATCCTATTTTACGGATGCCCTTAAGGGAGAATCCTCCCTCATAGCGTACGTCCGGGATGAAGTTTTCTATAACTACACCACCTGAGTAACTTTTAAAGAAGGGGTAATTAGCTGTACTCTTAGATTTGTATCCAAAGTTTTTATCTACAAATTTTCCCAGTAAGGGTTCTGTGATCAACTCCTTATAAAAGAACTTAACACTATCTGCTTCTATCTCTCCATAGTTCAGGTTCAACTTAAAATCTCCGAATTGACAGTACACTTCATCTGGATTAAGGTCCAGCTTGGACCAGTCTATCCTTCCCTCAGTACCTATGAAAGTAGTGGCAATCAGGTTTAGGTCTCCGCGAGTTTCATAAATAGTAGAGGTGTCCCTGATAGACTCGTAAATCAGATCCGTTTTCTCAAATCTTATGACAGGCGCCATATAGGTGTCATCCTTTTCCCCTATTTCTATGAAATCCATATGGGGATCAGTCTGAGTAGTTTTCCAGGCAAACTTCCTGTGCTTGGAGGCTATTCCCTCAGGGAGGTACTTAATAAAATTCAGCAGATAAAAGTTCATCCGCTTATCATTCAGGGCAGAGAGGGCCTGCATGGAGACATCCAGAAACTCATCAGGATTAAGGGTAACAAAATTACTTTGGTTAAAGAGGGCTACCCATGCGCGGGAGTAATTAGCAATGGTAGGTGTGAGAGAAAATGGCTTATCTCTCATCATATTTACCTGCTTTATAAAACGGAGTTTCTGCTCCAGGCTGAGTTTACCGGAGTTCCAAAGGGTAGAAAAACCAGGCTCTACCATTTTAGCTATTTCCCCTCGTTCGGCAGACATAGCGCTGGTAAATTCGCGCTGAAACTCCACCGGATCTTCCGGGAAGGGTTTCTGCTTTTGCCCCAGCAGAAAACTACTGCTGAGGATCATGCAAAACAGGAAGCTGCCTAGTATCCTTGCTTGTTTCATGATCATTTGTTTATGAGCACATGCTCGCTTGTCTGTTGATTCCTCTATTGATTACTAAATCCTTTCATCCCCCCTTATCATGCTATTCTCTCTATTTCTTAACTACTCTTGCGTTATCATTAGGTGTATACTTTATCATACAAGTGGTTATAAGCTGTTTTCCCTACTTTTTACAGCTCCATGCTTCCCACTTCCCTTCTTTCACTCTATGTATAATTTGGAGGCTATTTTTGGATAAACAAGCCTCCATCTGTTCCTGATCTGACGACAGAAAACCACTGATAATCAGTTTGCCTTTCTGGTGTAAGTGCTCTTTGTAGTAAGGGATGTCTGCCAGCAACACATTCCGGTTTATATTGGCCAGAATAACATCATACATGGCAGTAGCAGGGATGGCAGTAAGGTCTCCAGTGAGAATATCCATTTGTATGCCTCCATTTAGGAGAACGTTTTCTCGAGTATTCTCAGTGCTATTTTCGTCAATATCTATGCCTGTTATGCGCTTGGCCCCCATTTTTGCAGCGAGCATTCCTAAAATCCCCGTTCCACAGCCCATATCCAGAACGGACAGACCCGTCCATTCTAGTCCTTTCATCTGCCGAATCATGAGACGAGTAGTTTCATGATGCCCTGTCCCGAATGCCATTTTGGGGTCTATTAATAACGTATGGTCAAAGCCTTCTTTTGGGCTATGGAAGGAAGCCACTACCTGGCAGAAGCCTGCTATTTCTGTGGGGGGGAAGTTAGACTCCCATACAGCATTCCAATTGGTGGGAGGAATGCGAGTCAGGGTTATGGCAGAGGGTTTCAGAGAAAAGGGCGCTAAGCTATGGTCGAAGACAGACTGTCTGAATTCATCAGCAGGTATGTAGGCCAGCAAGAGATGCTCCTGTTCCTCGAAGGACTCAAACCCCACATCCGCCAGTACAGCTATGAGCGCTTCCTGAAGGGGAGGACTGGCCTGAATAGATACTTGAAGATAGTCTGTCATACCCTGATTCGTATGATAGGGATTATGCTGTGGGCTACCTGCCCACACGCTACCTAGTAAAACTTACTTATTCAGGGTAAACGTTCTCGATAGGAATATGGATTGGAATTATCTGTTACGGCAACCTGCTGCCGTTTGATAGTCTGAGAAAAATACGGAAAAATCTGCTAATCCCTGGGATTCTTCCAGGTAAATGCTGTAATCAGCAAATCCCCTTACGTCTGTAAAGTACCAGAATCCAGGCTCTGTAGCAAAGGTCTGGGCTTCTACTTCATACACTACCAGGTCTGCAAACCCCTCTACCGACTGCTCAAATACCAGAAAATCAGCAAAACTCCTGGTTTCCTCAATGAAGATAGCCCCTTTCAGCTGACATAGGTCTATTTTTTGTCCCTCTTCCACAGGCTCTTCTTCCTGTTTACTGGTGGTAAATCCTAGCGCTACCATCAGGCTGAACCCCCATACAGCGGCAATCCACTTCATAAATCCCTTTATATAAGATGAAACGACAACTTTCTGTCTCCCAAATATAGTCTTTCCCAGATAGAATTCCCTTCGTGATCCACATATATTTAGGATATACAAATGTCTAACGATTTCCCTACCTTTATATGGTGGAATTTTTGAATGAACTGAACGAAGCACAACGAGAAGCTGTACTAGCAGTAGAAGGTCCTGTTATGGTAATAGCAGGAGCAGGAAGTGGAAAAACCAGGGTACTTACCTACAGGCTGGCCTTCATTATCTCACAGGGAATGGCCTACCCCCAAGAACTACTAGCTCTCACCTTTACTAACAAGGCTGCCAAAGAGATGAAGCAGCGAATATTTAGGCTGATAGGGGCAGAAGCTAAGAGTATTCAGATGGGGACCTTTCACTCCATCTTTTCCAGAATCCTAAGAGTAGAAGCTGAGAAACTAGGCTACACCAGCGGGTACACCATTTATGATAGTAATGATTCCCAAAGCCTCATAAAGACCATTCTCAAGGAAAGAAAACTAGATGATAAGGTTTACAAACCACGAGTAGTAGGAAATGCCATCAGTTCAGCTAAAAATAAACTGATAGGTCCAAAGGAACTCAGAGAAATGGCCATTGATGATTTCAATGCCAAAGTAGCAGAGATATATGGAATATATGAGGATAGGTGCTTTCGTGCTAACGTTATGGACTTTGATGACTTACTGATTAAGCCTATCAAACTGTTCAGGACACATGCCGACTTACTCCATAAGTACCAGCACAGGTTTCAGTTCCTAATGGTGGATGAGTATCAAGATACTAACCATGCCCAGTATCTACTCACTAAAATGCTGGCAGCTGTAAATGAAAATATTTGTGTAGTGGGAGATGATGCCCAGAGTATCTATGGATTTAGAGGAGCAGACATTCAGAATATTCTCAATTTCAAGAAAGACTATCCACACACACAGATCATCAAGCTGGAACGAAACTACCGTTCTACCAAAAATATAGTTCTTTCAGCTAACGCTATTATAGCCAGAAATCAGGGCCAAATCCCCAAGAAGATATACACTGAGAATGAATCTGGCTCTCTTATTAAGGTACTGGAAACCGCCAGTGAGCAGAATGAAGCACAGAAGGTCTGTGAAATGATCCGGGAACAAAAACAACTACAGACCTTTTTCAATAAAGACTTTGCTGTGCTTTACCGGACTAATGCACAGTCAAGAGCCATAGAGGATGCTCTCAGAAGGGCAGGAATTAAGTACCAGATATTTGGAGGACTCTCCTTTTACCAACGAAAAGAGATCAAAGATACAGTAGCCTACCTGAGGCTGGCCATCAATACTAAAGATGAACAAGCGCTCACCCGAGTCATAAACTATCCCACTCGTGGCATTGGGAAAACATCTATGGAAAGGCTGATTGTTTTTGCAGACCAGGAAAGAATCAGCCTGTGGGAAGCCATGAAAAATGTTAAGGAGACCGGAGTTAGAGGGAAAGCTGTCAACGCCATTCAGGATTTCTGTACCATGATAGAAAGCTTCCAGGTGCTGACTAAGCAGAAAAATGCCTTTGAAATGGCTAACTATATAGTGAAGCAGTCCGGCATTCTGAAAAGCCTACACACGGAGAATACCCTGGAAGGACTAGGAAGATTTGAGAATGTGCAGGAATTAATTAACGCGGCACAGGAATTCTCTATCAATCCTGACCTGGATGACCACAGCTTGGAAAGCTTCCTGGCAGATATTTCTCTCTTCACAGACCAGGATAAAAGTCAAGAAGATGATGATAGGGTCACCCTAATGACCATACACTCGGCCAAGGGACTGGAGTTCAAGTCTGTATTTATTGTAGGGATGGAAGAGAATCTCTTCCCTTCTTCTATGTCCATAGAAACCAGAATGGACCTGGAAGAAGAAAGGAGACTTTTCTACGTAGCCATCACCCGTGCAGAAAAGAATCTTACCCTTACACATGCTAAGTCCAGGTTCCGCTTTGGAAATATTCAATACAATGAGCCTAGTAGGTTCTTGGATGAACTAGACGAGCAGTTCATCCAACGAACCAGTGCATTTGCAGCCAGGAAAGCAGCACCCGGTAAAACTTTTTCAGCAGGAAGACGTTCTCCAGTACAAAGAAAAACTTCTGGGAAAAGAGGATCATTTGTTCCTAGTAATCCAGACTTTAAAGCAGCAGATCCTGGAGACATTCTTCCAGGGCTGGAAGTGATTCATCAGAAATTTGGTCAGGGGAAGGTGATGGCGGTAGAAGGAGATGGCCCAGATAGGAAAGCCACGGTTTTCTTTCAGCAGAAAGGACAAAGAGTACTCCTCCTGAAGTTTGCTAAGTTGCAGATAGTTTAGTGCTTTTATGCACATAGGGTGAGATAGGTGGCCTAAAGGTTTATCTTGATTATCAGCACTTTTTTTTCCTTATTGCAAATATCAATTACTGATCTCTACTATCACCCAACGATTCTACGTCAGAAATGATAACCCCTTCTAACGATTACATCTAAGTTTGGGTCTACAGCAAGTAGGTTATTATACAATTTCATAACAACATTCAACAAGAGACTTCCTTCGTCTCATAAGATTATTGAAAACTCATCCATGAGCATTAAATACAGACTTTCAACGGATCGCCTTAAGCTTAAGGAGTACGGTAGGAATATCCAGATGATGGCAGACTATGCCAAAACCATTGAGGATAAAGACAAGAGAAACAGAGCAGTCAAGGAAATAGTCAGGATCATGAGCCATCTGAATCCCCAGTTCAAGGATATGCCTGACTACAAACAAAAGCTATGGGATCACCTACATGCTATTTCAGACTTTGAGCTAGATGTAGACTCTCCATATCCGATACCAGCTCCAGAAGATATTCGTCGTAAGCCGGATGAAAAGCTTCCTTATCACGATTGCAGACCTCGTTTCCGCCAGTACGGCTGGAATGTAGAGCTAATGATTAAGCGTGCAGTAGACATGGAAGAGGGACCTGAAAGAGTAGCTTACATAAACCTCATTGCTAATACCATGAAGCAGATTCTGAGGAATATGGACAAAGAATCTACCCCTGAGCAGACCATAGCCGAGCACATGAATGAAATTTCTAAAGGGAAGCTTAAAGTAGTGGGAGAGGAGCTAGTCATTCATAAGCCCGCTTATAACCACCGTTCTCACAGAAATAACGGCCATAGTAATAAAAATAGAGGAAGAAATAATAAGGGGAAGAATAACTACCGCAAGGGGGGGCGCAGAAAGTAGCCCTTATATTAAAGGGTAAGTGAAGGTATCTCTTACCTGCATTTGTTTCTGATATATTTCCCTACCATAAATTATCGGGATATTTAATTTGTTTTCTATTCCTTTCCCGCTTTTTTTGTTCCGATTACAACTCGGAACACCCCCAACATATGGAATATTTTGAAGTGGAGGGAGGGCATCAGCTCCACGGTACTATAGTCCCTCAAGGCGCTAAAAATGAAGCCCTGCAAATACTCTGCGCTACCCTCTTAACAGACCAACCGGTAACCATCAGTAATATCCCTGATATTGTAGATGTAAATCGCCTAATAGATATCTTAAAAAGCTTAGGTGTCAAAGTTTCAAAACAGGCTACTGACACCTACACCTTCCAGGCGGATGACATAGATCTGGACTTTGTTAATAATCCTGACTTCAGACAGAAGGCTAGTAAGCTGAGAGGTTCCATCATGTTAGTAGGGCCTATGCTAGCCAGATTTGGGAAGGCCATTATCTCCCGACCGGGAGGGGATAAAATAGGAAGGCGAAGACTAGACACACACTTTTGGGGGTTCCAACAGTTAGGAGCAGACTTTAGCTATGAAGCTGAAGCCGGTATCTATAAAGTAGCCTCAGAAGGCCGCCTACAAGGAACCTATATGCTTCTTGATGAAGCCTCTGTTACCGGTACGGCTAATTTAGTGATGGCTGCAGTCTTAGCTGAGGGAACTACTACCATATATCACGCTGCTTGTGAACCCTATTTACAGCAGTTATCCAAGCTTCTCATTTCTATGGGAGCAGATATTCAAGGCGTAGGAAGTAATTTATTGACCATTCATGGCGTAGATACATTAGGAGGGGCTGATCATAGGATGCTAGCTGACATGATAGAGGTGGGTAGCTTTATAGGCATGGCAGCTATGACACAGAGTGAACTTAGGATACAGGGAGCAGGAGTAGAAAGCCTGGGAATTATCCCTGAAACCTTTAGACGTATGGGTGTAAAGATGGATATAGAGGGAGATGACATCATTGTGCAAGAGCAAGATATATGTGAGATAGAAAGCTATATAGATGGTAGTATCATGACCATCTCAGACCATCCCTGGCCAGGATTGACACCAGATCTACTAAGTATAGTGCTGGTGTTAGCTACTCAGTGTAAAGGGTCTGTACTGATCCATCAAAAAATGTTTGAGAGTAGATTGTTCTTTGTAGATAAGCTCATAGACATGGGAGCTAAGATCATATTATGTGATCCACACAGGGCTACCGTAATCGGGTTGGAAAGAAAGCAAGCTTTGCGTGGAATATCCATGACAAGTCCTGATATTAGAGCTGGAGTGTCTTTACTCATTGCGGCTATGTCTGCAGAGGGGACTTCTAAAATCTATAATATAGAGCAGATAGACAGAGGCTATCAAAACATAGAGCACAGGTTAAACAGCATAGGAGCAAAAATACAACGTCTGAGCTAGTGTCGCGTACTAGATAATTGTATAAGGTGTAGGAGCTTATCTTGAAATGATAAAATTGACGTATGATAAATAAGAGAATATTCATTGGACCTTTGCTTGTGTTACTACTGACGGGATTCCTTCCATTAGAGTCATTGGGACAGGAATCCATTAACTGGGTGAGCATAGAGGTAGCCGAAGAAAAGGCTGCTGAGGATGGGAAGAAAATTCTCATAGATATGTACACGGATTGGTGTGGCTGGTGTAAAAGAATGGATGCTGTCACCTACACAAATGAGCAGGTTATTTCTTTCATCAATGAAAACTTCCACGCAGTCAAGTTTGATGCTGAGCAGAAGGAAGAGGTAGAAGTGGCAGGGCATACCTTTAAGTTTGTTCCTCAGGGAAGGAGAGGATACCATGAGTTAGCGGCTTCTCTACTGCAAGGTCAACTATCTTATCCTACTACCACCTTCCTGTCTTCAGACTTCAAGCTCATCTACAATGTACCAGGGTTTTTAGACGCGAAAAAGATGGGAAACATCCTGGCATTCACGCAAGAAGAGGCCTTCAAGCATACCACCTTTCCGGAATTTGAAGCTGCCAAAAATAAGGCTAATTAAAGCATAATACATACCTTCTGTCAGAGTATGCCAGTGGACATTGCCAAAATGTCACTGGCATACATTATGTTATACCCTTTATGGCTAATATGCGTTAAATCCAATTAATCATTTTTTACACCATGCAGGAAGAGAAAAAAACTGGCCAGGAAGAGGAAATGATAGAAAATGAGCAGCCTCAGGAGGAGGCGGCAGAACCCAAATCAGTAGAGATAGGTTCTGAAGAAGAGCTAGATATAGATGTAGAAATAGGTGAGCCAAGTCCAGAAGATGCTATAGCCGTATTATCCAAAGAGCTGGAGAAAGCTAAAACAGAGAAAAAAGAGGCGGAAGAGGAAATGCTGAGGCTTAGGGCTGAATTCACTAATTTTAGAAAAAGAAAAGAGAAAGAATCTGAGGAAAGCATTAAGTATGCAAATACTGCCTTTCTGAAGTCTATACTGCCTATCTTTGATAATCTTGACAGAGCCATAGCTGCTATTAGAAAAGCCAAGGAAGTAGATGATGCCTTGGAAGCGGCTGACATCATAGAATCTTATGTGGCTAAACAATTTGAGAAGCTAGGAATTTCTCTTATTGCGGCAAAAGACCAGGAGTTTGATGTGGATCTGCATGAAGCTATATCTGCCGTTCCCGTAGAAGATGAAAGTGCCAAGGGAAAAATCATAGATGAGGTAGAAAAGGGATATAAATTTAAAGACAGAATCGTCAGATTCTCCAAAGTAGTTGTAGGAGAATAATTATGGCAAAACGCGACTTTTACGAGGTACTAGGAGTATCCAGAAATGCTACTAAGGAAGAGCTGAAAAAAGCCTACCGCAAACAGGCCATTAAGTTTCATCCAGATAAAAATCCTGGGGATCAGGAAGCGGAAGAAAAATTTAAAGAAGCAGCAGAGGCTTATGAAGTGCTAAGTGATGAAAAGAAGAGAGCTGCTTATGACAGGTTTGGCCACGCAGGAGTAGGAAGCTCAGCAGCTAGTGGAGGATATTCCGGCGGGTTTGAAGATATCTTCAGCCAGTTTGGAGACATATTTGGAGATTCGAGTCCCTTTGGAGATATCTTTGGGGGAGGACGCGGCCGTAGCAGAAGACGGAGAGGGCAGAGGGGGGCAGACCTACGGATTAATCTCAAGATGACGCTGCAAGACATAGCTAATGGAGTAGAGAAAAAGATCAAACTCCCCCGCTTTATAGGATGTGATACTTGTAACGGAACAGGTGCAGAAAATGGCACAGCTTACCAGACTTGTTCTAGCTGTGGGGGTTCCGGAGAAATAAGGAGACAGGCTGGAGGAGGTTTCTTCCAGCAAATAGTAGTATCTACCTGCCCAACCTGCCAAGGGGAAGGAAGGGTCATTTCCGTGAACTGCAGTACGTGTACTGGCTCTGGAAGAATAAAAAATGAAGAGGTAGTGTCTGTCAAGATCCCCGCAGGAGTCATGGAAGGAATGAGCCTGACGATGCGTGAGAAGGGAAATGCAGGTATGAGAGGAGGGGAATACGGTAACCTCATCATTCAGATAGAAGAAGAGTCACACGAGTATTTTGAAAGAAATGGAGATGATCTTATTTACCAGCTGTTTCTAAGCTTCCCTGAAGCTTCCCTTGGGAGTGATGTAAAAATCCCGACCGTAGATGAGAAAGAAGTAAAGATTGATATTCCTTCTGGGACACAATCCGGGAAAATATTCAGATTGAAAGGGAAGGGTCTCCCTAATATTAGTGACTACAGAACGGGGGATTTACTCGTGTACGTAAATGTATGGACGCCTACTAAACTTAGTTCTGAAGAAAAGACCTTACTGAAAAAGCTTCAAAAGTCACCTAATTTTCAGCCTAATCCTACCCTGGATGATAAAGGCTTATTCTCCAGAATCAGAAGTTTCTTTGCCAATTAATAAATAAGTGATATTTCTACGAATAGATATTACCTTTACGGAAAAATCTATTCATCCGTGGAAGCTACCACTTACCCTAGAATTAAAATTTGCTGTATAGCTAATTGGGAGGAAGCACAGCTTGCTATCCAGCATGGGGTAGATGCCCTGGGGCTAGTAGCTGATATGCCCTCGGGTCCAGGGGTGATCACAGATGAGAAAATTAGGAGCCTCGCAGGCCGCATTCCACCTCCTGTGAGTAGCTTCTTACTTACTTCCAGGACAGAGAGCGGTCAAATAGCTGAGCATATACGAGCTACTGGTGCATCCACAGTTCAAATAGTAGATTCCCTGACCAATGGATCTTACCAACACATACGCTTAGCCTGCCCAGGGGTAAATATTGTCCAGGTCATTCACGTACAGGGAGAAGCTTCAATAGCAGAAGCGCTGGCAGTAGCGCCTCTGGTAGATGCCCTCCTCCTGGATTCAGGAAATGCTAAGCTGAAAGTCAAAAAGTTAGGAGGAACAGGAAGGACCCACAACTGGCAGATTAGCAGAAAAATACGAGAGCAGGTTTCCGTACCCATATTTCTGGCTGGTGGACTTCATCCAGGAAATGTAAGAGAAGCCATTAAACAGGTGGGCCCTTTTGGGCTGGATGTATGTAGCGGAGTGAGAACCCATAATAAACTGGATGAGGTTAAGGTAAAAGCATTTATGAAGGCCATTAAATCCCGCTCTATCTTCGCTAATCTATTCTAATGAATACCCCTCCCATATCCCCCGACATACACACTTTAGCCATTCAAACAGAGCGTCTGCACTTGAGGCCTTATGAGGAAAAAGATGCTAGTTCTCTTTTCCGGATGATCTCCTCCAATGTAGATAGGCTTCAACAATCTGCTCCCCTCACTACAGGAGGAAACCTATCTGAACAAGCCTCAAAAGAATTTATCCAGAAAAGAAATAGAGAAGCCTTAACAGGCAAATGGATTTTTCTAGGTATTTTTCATCGGGAAACAAACCAGCTCATGGGTCAGCTTTCCATTATGAAAATAGATACGCGCGTAGGAAAATGTGAGTTCGGGTACTTACTAGGGAATGCGTTTGAAGGAAAAGGCTATATGACAGAAGCAGTAAAGGCCGTCATCTCCTACTGTTTTGGGCAGCTTCACTTCAGGAAGGTTTCTCTCATGATAGGCTTATTTAACCAGGCTAGCATGAGGGTAGCAGAAAGATGTGGATTCAGCGCTGGAGGAGTGATGAGAAGAGAGTACAAAAGCGTTGAAGGAAAACTCATAGACGTGAGGTACTATGATATACTTCCAGAGGAGTGGAGTCCATCTACTGGTTGAGTACCTGTGTAGGGATATACATAAAAGGAGTTTAGTACAGACTGTCTTTTAATACGAGTACGTAAAAGGGGCTATATGAAGTCTCATCTAAGAAATGTATCAGTATCCTGTCACTTCAAAAGAATTACAGGCTGTTAATTAGGTATTCCTCAGCAAAAAAAATGATCTGCCAACAATCTCAATATTGAGCTGAAATTTCTGACAATCAAGTAGTTACGCTTGAACTTTTTCTTCTGATTTCGTATATTATTGTATATACTATATCAATAAACATCCGATTGTTATGAGAAAAGAAATAGGAAAAGTTCGTGATGCGAACAACAGAACCTTCACTGCGTTCTGGAATAGCGATACCCAGGAGGTATACTTACGCCCAGAACGTGCCGCCTTATTGACTGCCTTTAAAACAGTTGGAAAAGCTTTTAATGAGGAAGAAGCTATGAATATTGCCTCTCAGTATATACATACCCACTTACTGAGCTGGGCTTAGTCTTCACCATCTTAAAAAATCTTTGCCTACCTTCTGCTGAGGGTAGGCAAATTTGTTTTTTGGCTTGCTGTCATTCAACTTGCGATCCAAATTATTTGTTGAAATGCCATTGCCGAAACTGAAGATAAGTAGGATCACAAATCTACAGGACGCGAGATACTGCGCAGCAGAGGGAGTTCATTTTTTGAGTTTCTCCCTGGAAAGAGGGTATGATCAGAAACTATCTGTCCAAACCGTCTGGAATATAGCTAACTGGCTGGAAGGGCCAGCCTATATTATAGAGTTAAACACTTTCAGCCTGGATGAACTGAAAGAAGTGAGCCAATCCGTTTCTGTAAGTGCTATCTCCCTGCCTATTGAAGACTGGGCAGAAGCACTCTGGATGTATACAGATAGCCTGATCCTTAGGGCTACTGAAGATTTTCCCCTAGAAGTTGTCCAGGATCTTCTTCAGAAAGCTAGCATGCAGGGGAAAAACCTACAATTCGAGATAAGCTGTGAACAGCTAGAAGAGGTGTCAAAATGGGAACCCGTCTTCCCTAATATTTTCCTCCACTTCAAGGATGTGGATAAAACAGAAGCTTTAATTAATCTAAACGAAAATTACCCTTTTGGAATATCTCTGGGATCAGAAGTAGAGGAAGCCCCGGGAATGCTTGATTATGATAAAACAGGTAAGATTTTGAGCGTTTATCAGGAAAAATTAGAAATGGCTAATGAATAGCGTTGATTGAATAGTTCATGTAGAAAAATATTAATGAGTACTTTCCAACAACTTATTCACCACTTACCCACACACTTATCCACGAATTTTATGGGATTTGATATAATTTTGGCTGATTGTGTATACATAACTTACTAATACCTAGGAGAAAGTATATATACAAATATGTGTTATCCATATTTCCCACCTGTTATCCACAGATTTATCCACATCATGATCTATAAAGAACTCTTAATACTTTCTAAAATTCTCTTGATGGATCAAGTAAGAATTTACCCACTTTCCATGGCAAATAGCTACTCGAAAAAAGGGACGTTTTTTTTCTTAAATCAACTAGTCAATATTATTCGCACACGATTAGCGCCGCTTTTTCTCCCCTATTTTTGCATTTTGACTTTGGTGCTGAGCTTTGAAATATTCACTCCCATTCAAGCCCAAACTCCCTTTAGAATTATACAAGACACTACTGTCATTATCCTAGATAAGCAACTTTTTATCATGGAGGAACCTGAAGGAGGAATAGACATGAGTAATCCTATCCAGCCTGAATCTTTCCACCCATTTGATAACACATATAAGCTTACTTCTGGCAAGACATACTGGGGCTACATCTACCTAAATCAGCAGCTGGACTTTATGATCCAATGGATCTTTACGCCTAACTGGCCCATGGATGCTACTCCCCATGATGAAGTAGCGGTCTACTTCCGCTATGCAGATAGTATTCTTCACAGAAAAAGTGGTATATCTCTCCCTACATCAGCAAGAGATATAGCTGATGGACCAGGTAACCCTGTACACTTCTACCTGTTCCCGGGACAAGGCGTAGAAATCTTCTTCCGAATAGAAAATAAAGATGGGAAAAGGCCTGCTTTTTCTCCTGCACTAGTAGACTACCAATTCTGGAGAACCTATTATCGAGAAGTTCCACCTAACTGGCTGGGGATTATCTTAGGAGTTCTCATTCCATTTATCATAGGACTAGGAGGGTGGTTTATTTTTCAGAAAAAACGAAAGACCTAGTTTCCAGAAATAGCTGGTCAGTGTCAGTTTAAGAGAAGTTGTATTAATTATCAGCTGCTAGCAATACCTACTTGCTATTAATTCTCAGTTTAGATTTTTAGGTCTGGTCTTCCCCACTTTTACAGATAACAAGTCAAAACCGGGCATTATAACTATCCTGTACTGATAATTCGGATAGTATAGCAGGAATAAGACCTATCAACTTTTCCCTACCAACTCTAACCGAATGTGTGATTCTGGCTTACCATAAAGGCATCATACAGGTAATTGATGCTCATCCTCTACCTACATGATGATTGTCTGAGGAATCTTAATCTTGAAAATGGGCAATTTCCCCTTAGAAAGGCTACTTAATCAACACATGCTCATGAAGCTAACATACAGAAAGAGAATTCTTTCAAGATAGAATCTCAGAGGTTATAATTCTCTTTCATAATATTTCACATTCTCCAACGGGTTATAGTAATAGGCAGGAATTTCATAAAAGCCTGCCCCTTTATACAGCCTATTAGCTGCTAACATGGAGGCTAGCGTATCTAACCGCATCTTTTGGTAGCCTAAGTCTGTAGCTATCCGAATAGCCGCCGCTAACAGCCTTTTCCCTACCCTTTTTCCCCTACAAGCGGGCTTGAGATACATGCGCTTAAGCTCGCACACCCCTTCTCCCTTATCTCGTACCCCCACACAGCCTTGATACTCCTGATCTATACTAACCAATAGTAGTACACCAGTAGGTCTACCATATTGCTGGTCTAATAGCTGTAGTTCTTTTTCTACCTCTTGAAATCCTAAATCCAGACCTACATATGCCAAGTATTCCTGAAATAAGGACATTCCACATTGGTACTCCTGAGGTGTTTTTGCTTCTATAATGGTGATTTCTTCCTGCATGGGGATCTGGTACATCTTTGTGGCTTAGCGTCTTTTCGTGAATCTATTCGCAAGCAAAATCTTAAGATTAGCTTCAAGATATTTTTACTAAATAAAGGCTATTTCAGGAAAAAATCGATGAACAAGCAGCGGACTTCATATGTCTCCTGTCATTACATTTGATCACACTATCAGATTATGGCTACCTACGGAAGATTTAGGTTTTCTCCCGGCCCGGACTTTTATGATTGGCTGGGCAGAATTACCCATTGGGTAGGTGGGAGATACCCCTCCAGTTCACACCATGCCTATCTAAAGGAGAGAAGTGAAAGTACCCACTACGGGCTGGGCCTGGAAGAATTAAGAGAAAAGTATCCAGAACTTAACCATTCTCTACTCAGCCTTTCTTTTCATGTGAGTGCCCTCAGCGGATTTGCCGTAAGGATTCACCTTAGGTTTGAAGAAAACCAGGTATACCCCGGACAAGGCCAATTTGTCATTCTTAATGCCAGAACAGGTGAAGCAGCTGGCGTACAGAAGTGCCTGTTCACTGACATCCCTGCCTCAGAACTGAGGTTCACCCAGCTTTTTTATACCCACGAGCGTAAGTCTGTCGCTTCCTTCTTCCGGGTTCCTGTTCAGATCCCCTTCCAACTATTACCGGGTACCTCAGAGAACCAGGAGGCTCTTTTCACCCTTCACGACAGTTTTTATTTCAATAAAAATATCAATGTAGAAGAGTTTCTGAATATCCTCTACAGCCTTTCCTCTCATTATCTGGAAGACTCCTTCATCCATGGAGAAGTCAAAACCTCTGATGGAGATTACTACTTTGACATCCCTAAAGAAGAGCTAAACTTTCTTTTCACGCATAGAAGGTATACGATTATAGCAGTTTGGCTAATGGGGACTAACAGTAAGGGTATGGCTTTTCAGCTCATCCTCCACTTCCATACGCTAGATGACTACCCTAATGCAGAGCTGGAAATTACGGCTAAGGCAGAAACAGTAGAAAAAGTGCTGGACTACCTTCACCATAATCTGTCTACAGATCCTGAAAATACCCTGGTAAAGCCTATGCTCCTTTCCATCAGTCCGGATGCTGCTACCTTTTCCCTTAAACAGGTTTGGGCGTTTTTAGGAGAAGCTTCTCGTACATTTCTACATAGTACTCCAGTCATGGCGAGTGTTAAGACCCGCCATGGTGACCAACTCAAAGGTCTCAGCTTGTACCAACTCAAGCAGCAACCTACTTCTGTCACTGAAGAATGGACTGAGCTTATCTTACAAATCGCCAGGCATTCCACTGGGCAGTACCTTATTCTAAGTTTTGATCTTAGTGATACTCCCACGGGCTCACTACATTTCCGGTGGGGAGATAAAAATATTCAGCTAGCAGTAAAAAAATTGCTGTGGGACAAACTGCAATTGGCCTGAAATTCGTATTTTCTTCAGCTAAGGTACAAGCAATCACTTTTCATTATCTGAGCGTTTATGGCCAGAGGCGTCCCTCCCTTGTACGGATACTTTGTATTAGAAGAAGATCTGAGCTTTCCAGCCCTGCTGGAACGTATGC
This sequence comes from Bacteroidota bacterium, assembly GCA_039026975.1. Classification (GTDB taxonomy): domain Bacteria; phylum Bacteroidota; class Bacteroidia; order J057; family J057; genus JBCBKZ01. The sequence goes on from JBCCLI010000032.1 coordinate 20,560, forward strand.
ATTTGATCTCTGATCACTTCTTCCATGAGGAGCCTTTTCACACCTACCTTATTCTCAAGAATGAAGAACGCTACTATGGCTTGGATCATAAAGAGCTGGAAGAATTATACACCCAACATTCTCTGCACATCAGTAAAATGTCATCTCTCTTAAGTTCTTCTACAGGCAGGTCTGTACGCATCAACTTGGAGTTCCCCAAACAATCCCAAAAAGCTCAAGGAAAATATGTCATTGCTACGGGGAGAACCTCGCTGAACACAGAGATAGAGGAGATGATCAGGGGGATGTGGACGCCCAGACCTGATCCTGACCCCATTCCTTTACCAGACCTTCTTGCAGGCGTTAAAAACTACCTACAAGCACAAAAGCCTACACCTGTCAAATCAGAGATAGAAAAGACCAAGGCTGAGATTCAGTATTTTCAGGATAGCTTCTTTGCTGAACGGCAGATAGAGATAGAAAAAATCATAGACCTCCTACGGGAGGTTTCTGTCATTTTCTTGAATAACACCCCTTTTTCTATCCAGCTCGCTACTACCAGAGGAATCCTCTACCTGGAGAATGACTATGAGGAACTGAGAAAATACTTCCGCACCATGCAGGCAAATATTTTCAGAATCCATATGTCCGCCCAGGACGGAGACCGGCAGTCAGTAGAGATCAAGCTACAGTTTGATCCATTCTCAGTGGAACCTAATGCAGAAACAGAAATAGTGGCCTTCGAGGGAGATGAGATCTTAGATCTGATACGGGAAACCCTTTCTCTACAATCTCCTGTGTCTAAGGTAGAAGGAACAGAAATAGCCTTTGAGAATTTCCGCTTCAATGAAGCCTACTTTAATCTGGAAAAACTCATTTCTGTTGTTAACACCCTCTCAGCTGATTACCTGGAAAGAACACCTCCTTCAGCTACCTTTACAAACAGGAATGGAGCTATTTTTCCTAGACTTTCCCTTCATCAATTAAGAGAATTATATGACAGATACCTGGACTCTGTGGAGCGCATAGCTATCAGTATGAAACAGGTACATTCTTATAAAGTGTTTTCTCTTCATCTACAGTTTGGGAATAGAAGAGTAGATGCTTACGGTACCTACGCTGTTAACTGGGATGACCCCGCTACACATGCCTCTGTCAGAAAACTGCTCTGGGACAGGTTATCCCTTAGGCCATTTACCTCTCCCATGACTACAAAAGGCGTAGGAGAGGGAGAAATAAGTATGAACCCTTCCTTTAAAGGGAGGAGCTTCAGCCCTAAAAGAAACCACTGCCTGGTGAGTATGCCCCTGGAGGCCTATTGGTCAGAGACCCTGTGGATTCATATACAGACTACCCTCCAAACAGTAGGTGTAGATAGTGAGCGGTCTGGGAACCTGTTTCAAGAAAATTTCCAGGAGCCTTTTTGGAACCAGATTAATGAAGTGGACATGATGGTAGCAGACCTGACCTATAAACATCCGGATGTATTTTATAAGATAGGAGTAGCCCATACCCTTGGAAAGCGAGTAATATTAATAGCACAGCATGAGCGGGATGTCCCCAGGGATTTTAGAAGGTTTCCTGTTATCATTTACAACAATAATATCCCGGGCTTACGCAAACTCGCCGAAGGGCTCATTATGCTGATTCACGAAAATACCTGAAAGTAGCGGTTCAATACTTCTTGATGTAAAGGAAACACTAAGTCGGTAGGCTCAGTTATTATTTTTCTCTCTAATGTTTCCCTATTGGGATGAAATGCTCCCATTTGGTCAGCACTTATTCTTTCTGCTAGCCCGAATATGAGTAGAAATTCTCCCTTAACCGTACTTCTCACATCAAAGGGAGTAACATTGAGCGGATTAATAATGATGCCTGCCTCTTCCTTGACCTCTCTAGCACCAGCTGCTTTCCATGTTTCTCCTACTTCCAGATATCCCCCCGGTAGAGCCCACCCATTATCTCTGGGGGAAGATCGCTTTACGATTAATATCCCCTGGTCTACAGGTACAAGAGTTACTACCACTGGCCTGGGATTCAAGTAGGTTACCTGTCTACAGTGATGACAAATCCTGGGAAAAGGGGCTTCCGAGTCAGGAAAAGCGGTCCCACAGTAGGAACAATGCCAATATGCTTTCCAGTTATGTATGATGTACTATCCTTAGGTAATAGACTTGCAAGTATCTTAAATTTATTTCTCAAAAGAAATAAGAGAAAGATATATTTCAGCCTAGGCCTAAGCCTGCTCTTCCTCTTCCTTCTGACTTTTACGCCAACTTAAGAATAAAGCCCCACCCACAAATAGTATCAAGAGTATAGAAGAAATCAGAGAAATAGTTTCTCCTTTTCTGTAAGACTGTGGCTCAAACTTAAATACTATTTCATGCTCCCCAACAGGGATCAGCATAGTTCTAAGTACATAATTTGCTCTGGCGTGTGGGACAAGTTCCCCATCTAAATACGCATTCCAGCCTTTCTTGTCGTTATAGTAAATCTCGGAGAATACCGCTAGCTGTTCTACAGAAGAACTACTTTTATAAACAAGCTCATTAGGCTGGTAGGAGGTTAGGCGTATAGAAGCTGCAGAATCCTGACTAGCCTGAAAGCCAGCTAGTGTCTCCTCAAATTTCTTGTCCACTATAGCCGTCTGCGCAGGATTAAATGAGTTAAGCGCTTCTATTTCTTCATCTGCGTCCTCTACCCATTTGATATCCTCCACAAACCACGCATTGCCCAGCCGGTTCTGATTAGGTAGGGGTTGGCCCTCAGGGTTAAGGATGACATACTTTAAATTAAGCATGTTCAGCACATCTTGCCTGGCTAACATGAGCTGAAGGGTAGAATCCGTGATCACCTGATTTTTCCGCTGGAAAAAAGCGATGATTTCCTGCATCTCATACTGGATATTCCTGGTAATGAGGTCTGAGTATCTTCTCAACTTAGCCGCGTGATATCCTCCAATAGATTTATGGTAGTAAGAAGTCCTGGAATCATTGAAAGTATTTGAAGTCAGATTTAATACCCGGTAGTTAGGCTCTTTATCCTGGAGAATAGCCTGATCTGCTTGAGAGGGCTGGAAGAATCTTTCTTGCTGCCTGGGAGTAACAAAGTTCTCCTCATTTACATACCTTCTATCTACAGGTAGCATATCCAGCAGTAATAAAACACCTAGTCCAGCATACAGCCATCCCTTCTTCACTGTTCCGTGTACAAATAACCACACTAAGGCAGCGGCAGCAGCAATGAAGCCTGCACTCCTAAATGCATCTGCTTGAAGCATGGAAACGCGTTGTTCTGTGATCAGATCCAGCAGGACTTGGGGCTGGCCGGCATAACTTTCATCTACTCTTCCTTCAAAAGAGAAAAGGGTGGGGCCAAGTATTCCTAATAACAGTGCCAAGCCACCCGTGATACCAGCAGCTATGTAAATGTATTTCTTGATCTGAGCGTTTTCCAGCCCAGTCTCCCCATTGACGAGCTTATCCAGTGCGAGTATACCCAGGAATGGCATGGTAAACTCTGCTATGACCAGAAGCTGTGATACGGCCCTAAACTTATTATAGTAAGGAAAATAGTAGAAGAATAAATCTGTCAATCCACCAAAGTGTCTTCCCCATGATAGCATGACAGTCAGGGCTGTAGCAGCTACTACCCACCACTTCAACTTTCCGGGAACCCAAATCAGTCCAAGAATAAACAGAAAACAGACGATAGCACCCACATACACGGGCCCGGCAGTAGGCGGTTGATCACCCCAATAGGTAGGGAATCCTCTGGCTATATTCGTCGCTTGCTGACCAAAATTCTTTCTTAATTCTTTATATACTTCACTATCTCTATCAAGCGGAGTCATAGAAGCACCCCCATAAAGGTTAGGCACTAGTAGAGTAAGCGTTTCTGTAATTCCGTAGCTATATCTAAGGGCATATTCCCTATCTAGTCCGTCATTCCCGGCATCATCCGTAGTAAGCTCTGAAGGCCCTCGCATGGTCACAGCTCCATACTCATAGGTGGTCCACATTCTCCCAATGTTGGGGCCTACGGCCAGAAAAAGTGCTAAAAACAGTATGCCGGTAGCTTTAGCAAAGTTAGGTAAGGTCTTTTGCTGGATAGCATCCACCAAATAGACTATCCCCAATATCAAGACTACCAGCCCCAGATAATACGTCATCTGATAGTGGTTAGCATTGATCTCCAGTGCCAGGAATAAGGCCGTAATGGCCGCTCCTAGTAGATACTTCCCTCGATATGCCAGCAATATACCCGCTACTATAGGTGCCATATAAGCTATGGCGTTGGCTTTAGAGGTATGCCCCGCCTCCATAATGACGAAGAAATAGGAAGACAATGCAAAGGCCATTGCTCCCAGTCCACTGAGGTAGGGATTTACATCTAGTAGAACCAACATAAAGTAAAACCCCAAGAACATAAGGAAGATGTAGTTCACCGGACGTGGTAGGCCAAAAGTGAAAGCCTTATCCAGATAGCGAATGACATTATTATAGTATCTGACACTTATCTGATAGGCTGGCATTCCCCCAAACATACTGTTAGTCCAGAGGGCTTCTTCCCCATTGTTAGCTTCTCTGTAATCAATGAGTTCCTTGGCCATTCCTTTATAGCCGAGAATATCAGACTGATTGATGACCTGCCCTTCCCAAACCGGTTTGAAATAGATGGCAAGAATGATGAGAAATCCAATGATAATACCTCCGTGTTCCAGTAGTGGCTTCCGCCAGGCGGGAGGTGGACTAGTTGGTTTAGTCTTTGACATATATACTAGATAGGCAATGCTTAAGACCTTATGAAGAGTTGAGATTAAATAGTTCCACAAGGTCTTTGTGCTAAAGCTACAACTTAGCCCCAATAGCACAAAATTTCGGTTAGCCTCAATTTTCAGAAAGGAGGTTCATTAGGTAATTTCCATACCCACTTTTCTTTAGCGGCTCCGCAATAGTAGCTAGTTGTGCCGCATCTATATACCCCTGCCTATAGGCTATTTCTTCTATGCATCCTACTTTCAGTCCCTGTCTTTCTTCTATGATTTGTACAAAAGATCCAGCTGACATGAGAGACTCATGGGTACCTGTATCCAGCCAGGCGGTTCCTCTCTCCATGATGGAAACGTTAAGCTTGCCCTGTTTAAGGTACACCTTATTGACATCTGTAATCTCTAACTCTCCACGAGGGGAAGGCTTAAGGTTTTTCGCTATCCGAACTACTTCTCTATCATAAAAGTAAATTCCTGGAACCGCAAAAGAGGATTTAGGCCTATCCGGTTTTTCTTCTATGCTGACTACTTTCCCTATCTTGTCAAACTCTACTACTCCGTAGGCCCTGGGATTAGCCACATGATAGGCAAATACTACCCCACCTCCTTCCTTACTTACCTGCTGACGGGCCTGGATCAGGGTTTCTGACAAATTAGTTCCATAGAAAATATTATCTCCTAAGATTAAGGCGGCATCATCTCCTGCCAGAAATTCTTCTCCTATAATAAAAGCCTGGGCCAAGCCTTCCGGATTAGGTTGTTCTCTGTATACAAACTTACAGCCCAGTCGGGACCCATCTCCCAATAAATCCTGAAAACGCCCTATATCTCTTGGAGTGGAAATAATGAGAATTTCCTTTATCCCACTCATCATGAGTGTTGAAAGGGGATAATAGATCATAGGCTTGTCGTAAACGGGAACCAGTTGTTTACTGACAGCTATGGTGAGCGGATATAGTCGGGTACCGGATCCACCGGCTAGAATGATACCTTTCATATTTCTCTTTCAATCTCGGGTAGGTAAATTACATTTTGTCCATGAATCAACGTAAAAGAGGGAAATTTCTGCCTGAATGAAATACAAACATAGTATCTTATCTTTACTACATACAATACTATGAATCGCAAAAACTTTCTTTCCCGCCTAAGTTTGGGAGCTTCAGCCGTTCTTTTTAGCGCATACAGATCTCCCTTAAAAGACAAAGAACCTCTTCCTCCAGCATTAGTAGAAGAATTTGTACAAGCTGGCCATAACGACCTGGAAAAGGTCAAAATGATGTTGAAGGAATGTCCTACCCTAAATTACGCTAGCTGGGACTGGGGAAATGGAGATTTTGAAACAGCGCTGGAAGGCGCCAGCCACCTAGGGAGAAAGGAAATAGCCAACTACCTCATTCAGCAAGGCGCAAGACCCAGCATATTTACGTTAGCTATGCTAGGAAGAAAAGACCTGGTAGTTCCGCTCATAGAAGCTTATCCCTCTCTCCTAAGTTCTAAAGGGGCACACGGTTTCACTCTTTTGCACCATGCCAGAGTGGGCAATGCCCGCGAGCTAGCTGACTGGCTTATGAAACAGGGGTTGACAGAGACGAATATGGGTTTGTGAGGAGGATTAGATTTCTTTGTACTCATTAGTCATGCCCTTTCAAGTTTTATTCCCCTAGAGTTTCTAAGGTAGGAAAAGTAGGTGCTTAAAGATTAGAAAGATTGTCTTCAATTCGTTGGATGAGGTTTTTTAACTTTTTATCTGAAATATTTTCAAATTCTGACTTATCATAGATTGTCAGTAAATAAACATCTGATTCTTCTATCGTAAGAATGTCTACGTAGCTAATTACTCTCGCACCCCCACTCTTACCTTTTCCTTTACTTTTTATGGCTAGCCTAATCTTATATACATGAGCGGATAACTGAGTACCCGTTTTAGGGTTTAGCAATAAATCATCAGCTAATCTTGCTAAATCAGATTTCAGAGAAGGATATTTCTTTAGAAGTTTCTTGGCATCTCTTTGAAAATCAGGGGTTACAATTACATTAACCTTCATTTAAAAAGCTTGTTAATGAGGTTCTGGGAAGTTCTCCTGATTTTATTTTTTTCATTTGGGAGTAGCTTGAAGAAAGTCTCCCCTTGAGTTCATTCATTTCCCTTAATTGCTGTACTTCCTCCTGAAGCTTGTTCCAGTCGGCAATAGGTATGAGAACAGCTTTCTTATTCCCATCCTGATCCATTACATATTGAATACCTAAGTTATCCATGACCAGATGTTTATGATTTAATAAGTATACGAAATACAAGCAATAAAGTATAGATTAATCCCCCTCAAGTGCCAACATCGTATCATCCTCATATTGTACTCTTAACTCTTCCAGTCTCTCCTTCAGTCCGGGAATGATGTCCTGGTAAGCAGGGTCATCATAAACTGAGTTTACCTCTGTAGGATCTTTTTGAAGGTCAAATAGCTCCCACTCATCCAGCTCATAGAAGTAGATGAGCTTATGGGTTTTGGTTCTGACGCCATAGTGCTTATTCACCATGTGTACAGCGGGGAACTCATGATAATGGAAGTAGATAGCATCACGCCAGTCAATTTCATCCCCCGTGAGCATAGGCTTAAAGCTATTTCCCTGCATATCTGC
>JBCCLI010000033.1:0-27807 GCA_039026975.1 Bacteroidota bacterium
AGATGTGGAGGTGGAAATGTATCTGGAATAGCTCAAAGCGCATTCTCTACGCAGAGGTCAGCTGCTACCTCCAATGCATCAGGTGGACTAGTAGCCTTCCCAAATCCCACTAGCCAGAATAAGCTTACCCTGAGCTGGGATACTAGGACCTTTTCTCCAGCAAACATCCTGTCAAATACTGCTGCCAATACTGAAATAAGAAAAGTATCCATAGCGGTACTGGACTACACAGGAAAAGCCCTCTATCAAACTCAGCTGGAATCAAGCCAGAATCAGATAGAGCTGGATGTATCCACGGTAGCTACAGGTCTTTACTTCATTCAGCTAACAGCCGAAAATGGACATAAGGCTGCTATCAAGTTTTTGAAAGAATAAACGCCCTCAAGCAGTTTGATCTTTACTGCCGCCCTGAATCAGGGGGGCATTTTTTTTTACCAAGTTTGAAGCTTTTCTGCTAACTTAACAGGCAACAAACTACTACTATGACATTACGAACCCCCAAGAGGCTCGCCCTCACATGTATACTTCTGTTATCTTTTCTTTTTACAGTTCATGCCCAAACAGCTACTGCAGAGAAGTCTGCCCTTCAAGAAGTAGGTGCAACAGAAATGCAGGGTTTCATTGATGCAGGAAAGTATCCGGGTATTTCTACCCTCATTATTCAGAATGGAAATGAAGTGCAGCAGAACCTCTTTGGTCATGCAGATATGCAGAATAAGATAAAGATGGATCGTTCTACCATAGTCAGGATATACTCCATGACTAAGCCTGTAACGGCAGTGGCTGTCATGCAACTGGTGGAAGCAGGCAAACTCACTTTGGATGATAAGGTGGCTGATTTTATTCCAGCGTTTGCCAATACAAAAGTTTATACAGAAAAAGACGGTAAAGTATCTATGGTAGACCAGGCTTCTCCTATGACCGTTAGAAATCTTCTTACACATACCTCGGGCCTTGTGTATGGATGGGACCCTAATCACTATGTGGATTCCGTTTACAGAGCAGGAGGTTTGACTGCTGAAACTTATCTGACCGGAACCATTAAAGAGAAGGTAGATATTCTGGCTACTATGCCCCTAAAAAATCAACCTGGAACTAAGTGGGAGTACGGGTTGTCTACTGACGTAGCGGGCTATATAGTAGAGATAATTTCAGGGAAGTCATTGGATGTCTACTTTGAGGATCATATTCTGGGTCCCTTAAAAATGGAAGACTCAGGCTTCTATGTGCCAGAAGAAAAGGTGGATAGATTTGCTGAAGTCTATTTCCCAGATAAGGAAGGGAAACTTCACAATATGAGTGAACAACGCCCCAATGCATACCTGACTCCTCCTTCTATCTCTTACGGTGGATCAGGACTTGTCTCTACCTTGGATGATTATGCCAGATTTTGTACAATGTTATTGAATGGAGGTCAACTGGATGGCATTCGCGTTCTCAAGGAATCTTCTGTAGAAGCCATCATGAGCAATAATCTTCCCGAAGGCGTGATGTACCACCCCAAGTATGATTACGGCCTCTCCGGACATGTAGATAAGGAAACAGGAGAATACCACTGGTCAGGGGCAGCTTCTACCGCATTCTTTGTAAATCCATCAAATAATACCATTATCATAACTTTCTCCCAAGTATTTCCCGCTGACCATACTTATTGGTACACATTTAAAGGTATCCTGGACAACGCTATGGCAGAAAAATAGTCTTTCTCTCAGATAAGTAAGTTATACGATATGTTAGAAGGTCTTTGAGGAATCTCAGAGACCTTTTGTTTTCAGACATAGTCTTAATTTTTTTTGAGAAATGAATGATCAACCCTTAATGAATCTTCCAGCCTTGCTTCCTTCTATAGAAGTCAAGTCGGATGAAATTGGTTTTACCATGCCCTCAGATAGATTGGCAGGCTCACTATTGAGGAGCCTTATAGCTTCCAGACCCAGAGGAAGATTCCTGGAACTAGGAACGGGCGTAGGCCTCTCCCTTTGTTGGATGGTAGACGGCATGGATGCTGAATCTTATCTCATCACCATAGACAATGATCCGGACTTATCAACCATAGCTGAGGAATACTTTAGGAAGGATAAACGAGTAGAGATCATCTGTGAGGATGGCAGTCAGTGGATTCGGAATCATCTGACTGATAAGTTTGATCTGATATTTGCGGATGCATGGCCGGGAAAATACAGTGAGCTGGACGAAGTACTTTCTATGGTAAAATCTGGTGGGTTTTATGTGATAGATGATATGGCACCTCAACCAAACTGGCCTGAAGGACATGATGAAAAAGTGAAGCAATTAATTGCGTACCTTGAAGGAAGAAAGGACCTAACCATCACCAAAATGAACTGGTCCACCGGAGTCATCATAGCAACCAAACTTTCAGACTGATATGACCATAGACGCAGCTACTGTAGACGAATATATCTCCAAACTCCCTGGAGAAAGGCAGGAGGTAGTGAGTAAAATCAGGCAAGTAATTCAGGAGAACATCCCTGATGGCTTTGAAGAATGCATCAGCTATAAAATGATAGGCTATGTAGTTCCACATTCGCTCTACCCAGATGGCTACCATTGTGATCCCAAGCTTCCCCTGCCCTTCATCAATGTAGCCTCTCAGAAAGGTTATGTGGCACTATACCACTCCGGTATTTACAATAGTGAAGAGCTACTACGGTGGTTTCAGGAAGAATATCCCAAGCACAGCAAAAGGAAACTGGACATGGGGAAAAGCTGTATCCGTTTTAAGAAGATGGATGATGTCCCTTATGAACTCATCGGAGAACTCGTCTCTAAGATGACCCCGCAGGATTGGATTAGCAGATATGAGGAAGTGGTGAAGAAGTGACCTACACCTAAAAAAGTTCAGGACTTTTCCATAGCCTCATGAATTCGTATTACCTCTTCCTCCGCAAGACCACATGCCTTGGCAATATCATTGTAGCCTAAGGCACCGGTGGTAAAAAGTTTGGAAGACAATAGGTTCTTAACAGTAATAACTACTCCTTCTTTTTTACCGAGATTGTAGACATAGTCGGTAGTTATATCATAGGTAATTGGCATATCTCTTACTGTTTCTATGGTAACTTGTTCTAATTTACGCAATCTGCTTAAGACTTCTAGTTGCTTTACGTATTTTCTCAGCCTTATGGTTTCAATATCCTGTTTCTTCAACTCCACTAATATTTGTTGGATTATATTAGCAGGATCTTTCTCTTGAAAATTAGCTAAAACACTCAAAATGATAGCTTCAGGTACATTTGAATGTATTAATTCCTGATAAGGAATATCGGCTATATCTACCAATACAAAGCCAGAGATCTTTTCTTTCTCCAATAAGTCTGTACGCATTTTAGGCTTAGCCCTACCCAGGTAAATCACAAACTGCCTAACGGGAATTCGATATTTCCGCTGTAAGATGGCCCTGTATTCCGCCATACGGTAAACCATTTGGAGCTCATCTGTAGTTTGGAATTCTAAATGGAGAATGAACTTTTCATTTTGGGTTGTTTGGACCAGTCGAATAAAGTCAGGCTCTCTTTCTAAAGTAGTCTGAAGCTTTTCCGTCAAGGGCTTAACATTGTCTATAGAAATACCCAACAATTTTTCTGACAGGGGTAAAAGAATGGCTTCAAGGTTTTCTTTGATAATGCGGTCGTAGAAATTCTCCCGTGACTTTTTCCTCGCCATTTAGTGGAAAATGGTAAATATTCTCATAATTCAAAAACTACCTACTTACAGAGGAGTCATTTTTCTACCTACACAAACATTAGTATCAAGGTTAATACTACTCCCGCTAAAGTCCAATATATCCCTTTTCTAAAAATGGTGGTGGAAGGTTTAAACATCCAAAAGGAAGAGACTACAAAGAAAAACAGTGCCAGCCCAAAAAAGATGTTGAGCCAAAATAGAGGAGAATTAGTGGTGGCTTTATGCAAACGATTCATTTTGTCCAGGATGATGGGGTATTTCTTCAGCGTGAAGGCAGCTTCGCCCGTAACCTTATTGTATGTCCCTTCTTTGAAATACAGGATATCCCCTTCCTCTTTTTCCACCTTTAGTCGCCTGATTTTTATGGCCTCTCCCAACTCTTTTTCCGCTAGGCCAGTAGCTACTGTTTCTTCATAATGATAGTCTCTTTTGAAATAGTCAGTAGATCTGAATATCAGCACAATTCCGCTTAGGGCATACATGGCCATAATGCCTACCAGAAAGAATCCTAAATAACGGTGCCATACTCTCATGGCTTTCCTGGTAGCCTTTTGTCGATCACTCATCTAAACTTGACTTTCTTGGATATTGGGTTTGTAATAATGGAGGAAAGATACGATTTCTCCTCTGATCAGAAGGGAAAATGCTGCAATTCTCTTAATTTAGACCATGTTTGAAATAGATAGCTTTTAGATGATCATTCTGGATTAAGGGTTCTAACAAGCTGGTTTTATGAAAAATAGCAAGCTATTGTAAAGAAAACCAGTGTAGTTCAGGTTCTTTAAGCCTGGACTATCGGCACAAACTAGCATTTCAAACATGGTCTTAGATAACGTCCCATTTTACATTAACCCAAATAGTATGTCCAACCTCCGCAAAGAAGATATCAAACAGGAAGTTTTTGATCTGTATGATGACTACGCCCACAACAAAATTGATAGACGTGAATTCACCAAAAGGCTTTCTGCCTATGCAGTAGGGGGACTGACGGTTTCTTCTCTCATGAGCTTCATCATGCCTGATTACCAGAAAGTTCAGGTAGCCCAGGATGATCCTAGACTTACCGTTGAAACCATAGAGTATGATTCTCCTAAAGGAGGGGGAACCATCAAAGGGCAGTTAGCCATGCCGGCAGAAACTGATGGAAAACTACCCGGAATAGTAGTAGTGCACGAGAACAGAGGGTTAAATCCCTACATAGCAGATGTGGGAAGAAGGGCCGCAGTAGCCGGCTTTATTTCTCTTTCTCCAGATGCACTTACTCCTTTAGGCGGATATCCAGGTACAGATGATGAGGGAAGAACTATGCAACGTCAAAGAGACAGAAACGAAATGCTGGAAGACTTCATAGCTGCCTTTGAGTACCTGAAAGCACACCCCAAGTGTAGCGGGAAGATAGGTGTAGTTGGCTTCTGCTTCGGCGGATGGATCTCCAATATGATGGCCGTCAGGTTACCTGACTTAGGCGCAGCTGTTCCCTTTTATGGTCGCCAGCCATCTGAAGAAGAGACGGCTCAGATTCAGGCACCTCTCCTCATCCAGTATGGAGAACTAGACAAAAGGGTAAATGAAGGATGGCCGGCTTATGAAGAAGCTCTGAAGAAGCATGGCAAGGAATATACCATGCATATGTATCCGGCAGCTAATCATGGCTTCCATAATGATACTACTCCCAGATATGACAAAGAAGCCGCGGAACTGGCCTGGAATAGAACCATCACATTCTTTAAAGAGAAATTAATGTAAGCACAGATTCATGATAGAAAACAAAAAAGGACTACTACTACTATTTTTATGCATCCTATCTGTTGTACCATTATCTGCTCAGGATGAAGTATTAACAGCAGGAGAGGTCGTAGACAGGATTAAAGAGGCGGTTACTACAGAATGGGCGGATCAAACAGTAGACACCTTCAAGTCTGGATCAGAAGCGTCCGAAGTTACAGGAATAGCTACCACTTTCCTGTCAAATCTAGATGTTCTGAAACGTGCCAAAGCCCTGGGATGTAATATGGTCATTACCCATGAGCCTACCTTTTATAATCACCTGGACAAAACAGCGCAATTTGGAGAGAATGATCCTGTGCTAATGGCCAAGCAGAAATTCATCGAAGAGAATGGAATCATCATTTGGCGATTTCATGATCATTGGCACAGAACTTCTCCGGATGGCATTTACAAAGGGATAGAGGAAAAGCTGGGATGGACGACTTACAGGAAGGACAGAGATTTTATATATGAAATACCGGAAACTACCCTATCCCAACTTGCTTCTGACCTGAAGAAACTCTTCCAGGCGAAGACTATTCGGGTAATAGGCCCCCCTAATATGAAACTTAGTAAGATCGGCCTAGCATTAGGTGCACCAGGCTCAATGGCCCAAATTGGACTGCTTAGGAAGGAAGGGGTTGAAGTTCTTATTAGTGGAGAGTCCCAGGAATGGGAAACGGTAGAATATACGCGCGATGCCATCACAGCAGGAATGGACAAGGCGCTTATTCTTTTAGGTCACGCCAGCTCAGAAGAGGCAGGCATGGAATACTGTGCAGAATGGCTAAAAGACTTTGTTACAGAAGTTCCGATTGAGTTTGTACCAGCATATGAACCCTTTTGGGGTCCGGAATAAGGAAGAAAGCTCATTTTTTTGCAAATAATGAGGGAAAGCTTCAAACTAATTTCAGAATGTTTGCCGTTGTTTGCGCAAATTTGAGAGACTCCTTATGAAACTAACCACCTACATTCTCCCATTTCTGGTATGCATTTCTCTTCGTTTATCTTCCTTTGGTCAAAATGTCCAAATCAAGCGGATAGATGTCCCTATCACCATAGATGGCGTGATGGATGAGGCTGTATGGGCTGAAATGGACGTGGCTGACAGATTCAACCAGTATTTCCCCTATGATAGTTCAGAGGCTGTTGCACAGACAGAAGTAAGAATGGCTTACGATGACGATAACCTTTATGTCATAGCGGTTATGCATAACCTGGGGCCCAGAAAATATGTGGTCCCCTCTCTCAGAAGGGATTTCAGGGGAGAGGCTTTTGATGGATTTACAGTAGTCCTGGACACCTATAAAGACAGAACCAACGCTTTTCTCTTTGGGGTAAATCCTTTTGGTGCCCAGCGAGAAGGGCTAATAGCTGAAGGAGGTAACTTTACCAGAGGTAGTAGTAGCGGTTCAAGAGCTTTCTCCCTGACCTGGGACAATAAATGGTATGCCGATGCCAAAATGTATGATGATTACTGGATAGCAGAGATGGCTATCCCTTTTAAGACCCTCAGATATAAGGAGAATATGGACTCCTGGTATATCAACTTTTATCGAATTGACAGTGAGTATGGAGAAAGATCTACCTGGGCACCCATCCCAAGAAATCTCTCCATTATCAACCTGGCCTTTAGCAAAGAGGTTAGCTGGGAGAAACCCCTGGAAAATCCGGGTAGTAATATTTCTCTCATCCCCTATACCGCTTACACTACTTCAAAAAACTTTGAGCCGGATGAAAACGGGGTGGTATGGCCTACTGATAATAAATTTGCTATAGGTGGAGATGCAAAAATAGGTCTTACTTCTGCCCTTAATCTAGACCTAACCATTAACCCTGACTTTTCTCAGGTAGAAACAGACCAGCAGGTAACCAACCTGGACCGATTTGAAATATTCTTCCCGGAACAGCGGCAGTTTTTCCTGGAGAATGCAGACCTCTTTTCTTCCTTTGGCTCCAGTGGCGCTAGGCCCTTTTTCTCAAGAAGAATAGGGGTAGCCAGAGACACTTCAACCGGAACCAACCTCCAAAATCCCCTTTACTTTGGTGCAAGGCTAAGCGGTAACCTCAACAACAAATGGCGAGTAGGCTTTATGTCAGTACAGGCAGCAGAGGACAATGATATTTCTCTTCCCTCTATTAATTACACTGTAGCCTCCGTCCAACATAGAATAGGCCCTAGATCTAATATTGCCGGATTTCTGGTGAGTAAGCTCCCCTTCCAGGCTCAGGATTCAAGTGGGTTAGCGGAAGGACTAAACCTTTCGCCTACAGATGGAAATCTGGCTGTGGGAGCTGATCTGAACCTGGCTACTCCTGATAATAAATGGAGTGGAAAAGCTTATTACCATCATGCTTTTAGTGGGGTCAATGATAACAATGATTATTCACTTGGCGTAGCAGCTAATCACAGAACCTACAGATGGGAAAGTAGGGCTGATTTCAGGTCTTTAGGAGAAAATTATGATCCTGAAGTAGGTTTTGTGAGAAGAACCGGTTTCAATCAGATCCGAAGTACCACCTATTATAATTTTTATCCAGCCGGTGGAGCTATTCAGTCTCATGCTCCCGGCTTTGACTTTGACTTCCTGCATGATAATGAGTTTGGCTGGACAGACTGGGACATGAATATTCTCTACCGAATCAACTTCAGGAACACGGCACGTTTCAGCATGCGACTCAGGAAACAATACACCTATCTGTTTGAGCCTTTTGATCCTAGTGGTACTGATGGGGTGGAACTGCCTGCTGATACAGACTACCCTGCCTATCAATTCATCGGAAGATTCAGCTCTGACCAGCGTAAGCCCTTCTTCTACGAGCTAAGTACCCGTTCTGGAGAATATTTTAATGGCACCCGCATCAACCTGGAAGGCACCCTTTCCTATAGATTTCTTCCCTATGCTATCACTTCTCTGAATTTTGAATATAATAGGATTCGCTTGCCAGAGCCTTACAGTGATGCTGATCTGTACCTAATAGGCCCTAGAATAGACATCACCTTCTCCAAGAGTGTTTTCTGGACTACCTTTATTCAGTACAACAGCCAGATCGAAAATATGAACATCAATACTCGCTTCCAATGGAGATATAGTCCAGTCTCTGACCTATTCATCGTGTACACTGATAACTACTTCGCGGGGATAGATGACAGGTTCATCGACTTTAACAGACCTAAGTCCAGGGCTTTAGTGGTGAAGCTAACGTACTGGTTTAATCCTTGAAGAAATGAAATGATTAGCAGTAATGAAAAGATTTTATGGGGATAATAGCAGTATCAACCTGGGCTTTCCTTATTTTCTTCTATTATCCTCTTTATCTCAGCTAACTCAATCCCAGTCAGATCAGCGATTTGGGTCATTACTATTCCTTTTTGGTACATATTGAGAATAATCCCATTTATTCCCTCCATTCTACCCTCCATTCTACCCTCCAACTTACCTTCTTGCTTCCCAGCTTCAACCCCTTCTTGGTAAAAAGCGCTTTTTCTGATATCAAATGTTATTGGCATTGCTTTGATAGATTGGTTAACGACATTATTTAAGTTACGAAGATTACTCAAAACTTCCAGTTGAGTAATGTACTTCCTTAAGTCAGACTCTCCTAAACCAAGTTGATGAAGCCTATGCAACAGCTCTAGGCTTAACTCTTCTGCAGACAAGGTGCCAAAATCTGAAAGGATCCCTAAGATGATTAGTTCCGGAGACTCTGAAGTTAGAAATTCCTGATAAGGAATATCACTAAGGTCAAGCCATTCAAAGCCTTTTATAACCTGATCTTCAGGTAGCTTAGAAGAAACCTTCACCTTTTTACTACCCATGTATACGACAAACTGTCTAATGGGGATACGATACTCTCGTAGAAGGATAGAACCATACTCTGCCATCCTATACTTCATTCCTGTTTCATAATGAGACTGGAACTCCAAATGAAGTATGAATTCTTGTTGATCTATTGTTTTGACCTTTGCTAGAAAGTCTACTTCTCGCTCTATAGTAGTCTGCTTAAGGGCAGGCAATCTCACTGTCTCTATGACATGTATCCCTAAATAAGTATTTAACAGGCTAAGGAAGGAATCAGTCAGGTTTTCTTTGATTATCTTATCAAATTCTCCTGAACTCATATGCTCTCGAAATTACAAAAAACTATCTCAAACTGAGCAATAAACGCATAATTGTCCTGATAGTAATTTATCTTATTTGAAATTTATAGACTAGAGAGACAACACTCATAAGTCTCAATCCACCTCTATCTCAGGAACCTCACCTTCCACTACTAAATCTCCTTCTGTAGCTGCTTGAATTTCTTCCACGCTGATGCCGGGTGCGCGTTCCAGTAGCCAGAATTTACCGTCTTTGACTTCCAGCACGGCCATATCAGTTACGATCTTCTTGACGCAGTTTACGCCTGTGAGAGGAAGGGTACACTCCTTGAGGAGCTTGGATTTGCCTTTACGGTTGGCGTGGGTCATAGCCACGATGATATTCTCCGCTGAAGCTACCAGGTCCATGGCGCCTCCCATCCCTTTGACCATTTTACCGGGGATTTTCCAGTTAGCTATATCTCCATTCTGGGACACCTCCATAGCACCCAGCACGGTCAGGTTTACATGCCTTCCTCTGATCATGGCAAAGGAGGTAGCCGAGTCAAAAATACTGGCACCTGGCAGTGAGGTAATGGTTTGTTTACCAGCATTAATAAGGTCAGCATCTTCCTCTCCTTCGAAAGGAAAGGGCCCCATGCCCAAAATTCCGTTCTCAGACTGGAACTCTACACTCAGGCCTTCAGGGATATAGTTGGCTATGAGTGTGGGGATACCTATGCCCAGATTCACATACCAACCGTTTTGTAATTCTTTGGCTATTCTCTTACCGATTCCGTTTCTGTCTAACATACTAGTAGCTTATGATCTGAGTCTGGTAGTCCTTTGTTCTATTCGTTTCTCATATAATTCTCCCTGGAATATTCTCTGGACAAATACCCCTGGGGTATGGATAAGATTGGGATCTAGCTCTCCTGGTTCCACTAGTTCCTCCACTTCTGCGATAGTGATCTTGCCCGCCATAGCCATCATAGGGTTGAAATTCCTGGCAGTCCCCTTATATATCAGATTACCTAGTGTATCTCCCTTCCATGCTTTTACCATGGCAAAGTCCGCCTCAAAGGCTAACTCCATAATATGGGGCTTACCATTAAACTCCCTCACCTCTTTTCCTTCTGCCACTTCCGTCCCATAACCTGCGGGCGTAAAAAAGGCGGGTATACCAGCACCTGCAGCCCTACATCTCTCTGCCAATGTCCCTTGCGGGATCAGTTCTACCTCTAATTCACCACTGAGCATCTGCCTTTCAAACTCTGCATTCTCTCCCACATAGGAAGAAATCATCTTATTAATCTGTTTTTTTTGCAGGAGGAGTCCCAACCCAAAATCATCTACCCCTGCATTATTGGAGATACAGGTCAGGTCCATGATGCCAGCTTCCACTAATGCGCGAATAGCATTTTCAGGAATCCCACAGAGGCCAAATCCTCCCAACATAAGGGTCATTCCATTCTCTACTCCCTCAATAGCTTCTATAGCTGTCTTGACAACTTTATTCATAGCAATTATTCTCAGATATGAAAGATAGAGAAAATTCAGGATTCTCTCAGAAAACACCTTCAAGCAAAAAACCAGCACTAATACTATGATTAATTCTGGCTGGGATAGAGGCCTATTCCTTTGATGTTATTTACTCTACTGTTCTCCTGTCTCCGTGTAAAAATTTAGCAATTTTGTGGTTTAGTTCTACTGGCTTGAAAGGTTTAGAAACGTGTCCATCCATTCCGGTTTCTTTCACTTTTATTCTGGTTAAGGCCAGAGCAGAGGCCGTGAGCGCTATAATGGGAAGCTTTTCAAATTTCTCTCCATCCATCTGTCTTATGACTTTGGTAGCTGTGTATCCGTCCATTTCTGGCATCTGTAAGTCCATGAGGACCAGCATATATTCATTCTCCTGCACCAGCTCTGTAGCTATCTTTCCATTATCCGCTATATCCATACTTAGGCCCCATTTTTTAAGAAAACGGGAAGCTACTATTTGGTTGACCTTATTATCCTCTACCAGTAAAATTTTCTCTCCATTAAAGGTCCTTAGAAGACCTTCCTCTTCCGCCAGGTTATGTAGGTCCTTAACCTTCTTCTTACTTACTCCTACTTTGAGGGTGAAGTAGAAGGTGGAACCCACATCTTCTTTACTACTGACTTTAATTTCACTTCCCTGTAATTCTAATAGCCTCTTAGTAATAGCAAGTCCTAGGCCTGTTCCACCATACTTCCTGGTTATGGTAGAGTTAGTCTGGGTGAAACTCTCAAAAATATGATCCAGTTTATCTTCAGGAATACCTATGCCTGTATCTATTACCCTGAAGTTGAGCCAAAGGTCATCATTGACTTTTTCTTCTAGCTGAATATCCAGGGTAACAGATCCTTTTTCAGTAAATTTAATGGCATTCCCTACCAAATTATTGAGGATTTGTGTGAGTCTGGTAGGATCCCCCATGATTACCCTGGGGACTCCTTGACCAAGTACAAAATCCAGTTTTATCTTTTTCTTCTCCGCTTTTACTCCCAGCCCTTTGTTGATGCTTTGGACTATATCTTTTAAGCCGAAGTCAATTTTTTCAAATTCTAGCTTCCCAGATTCTATTTTGTTGTAATCAAGGATATCATTTATGAGAACGAGAAGGTTTTCTCCCGAGAACTTTAGGGCCTTAAGACTATCTATTTGGTCCTGCCTAGGCTCCTCTTGTAAGAGAATATTGGTAAGCCCAATAACCGCATTCATAGGGGTGCGGATTTCATGGCTCATATTTGAAAGGAAATTGGTCTTGGCAGTAGCCATCCTTTCTGCTTCTTCCTTGGCGGTGATGAGTGCTCTTTGAAACTCTTTCCTGGTTGAGATATCCCTCACAATGGCTATGTAGACAGCTTCTCCTGAGGTTTCTATTTTACTTATAGAAAGGTCTATGGGAAATATGCGCCCCTCCTGATCCTGAGCAAAGGTTTCCATAGGGGAAGGATCTGACTGTCCGTCAAAATGAGAATCAAATATCTCAAGAAAGGAGGGCTCTCCATCAGTGGTAAATTCATTGATGGAAGATCCCTGTTTTTCGTCAGATGTGATTTTGAAGATATGCTCGGCAGACTCATTGATGGATTGCACCAGACCTTTATGGCAAAAGGTAATGATCCCATCTATGACACTCCCGGTTATGGTAGATACGTAGGTCTCACTCTCCTCCTGTATCTGCTTATTGAGGGCCATCACCTCCTCTGACATCAACTTCATTGACCGCTCATTCTTCCGCCTCTCCTCATCTGACTCTTCATACGTTTGGCTAATCACTTCCAGTAATTTCTCTACTGGAAGTGATCCATCAGCAGATTTCCGTTTAAGTTTCTTAATCTGCCTTTCTAAAAGTTTATGCATTAGACATTTTCTTTAATCAGAGTGATGGTCATTGTCTGATTATGCAATTGGCAGTGTCCTACTTCTACGTGCGGAGAAATTTCTCCATAAGAATAAAATCCGATTTGTCTGGTATTCTCGCCCATAATGTCCTTAACAGACTCTACCTCATCCCCTATTCTTTGGCCAAGAACCATTTTCCTCCCTACGCAACTAATTAGGATAGCTAATGAAGGATCATCTGTATCCTGAAAAGATTCGAAGCGGGCGTACTCAGCAGCCTGGGAGGCGCCATCTACTAAATGGTCAAAATTAGCCATCATGAGCTGTGCCTCATAAGCCTCAGGTACGTCCCCGGCAAACGTCATGCTCTGGGTTTCTTCATCTACAGAAAGGATGGTTCTAACCAAACCGCTCTCATTCTGATCCTCAGGCTTGATCATTAAAGGGAATAAGAGTGCACTCCCTGGTAGTTCTTCTGCCTTCTCTCCTAAATATTCTTTGTATAGCTGGAGGGCTGGTTTTCCATCTAACTCATACAAAATATTAGAGCTAGACTTAGTGATTTTCCTGGAAGGGCCAAAGGGGTCCCATCCTCCCATAGATCCATGACCTACCTGAATAGCATCTCCGTAAAAACCAATAATAGCTACTCTATCCTCTTCTGGAGCAGTGTTACAACTCACTAAGGTCTTCTCAAATCGACCTCCATCTCCTGCAAGTCCCCCCGTCAAGATCACTTCATCCCCAAGTACGCTCCTCATCCCATTTACCAAATCAGTTCCATTGACCTTTTGACCATCAGAAATGATAAAGACAAACTTCAACCCCTCTTTTTCCAGCTGCTTGGAGAGTTTTTTTCCCGCACTGTAGGATTCCATATTTTCTTCCATCAAAAGAGAAACAGCCTGAAACTGTGTTTTCTCAAATTCTATAGCCGTAGCTACTATAGAATCATCATATACCTCATCTCCTATAATTTCTCCTGCAGTAGTACATCCTACCAACGTAGCATTTGGATATTTTTCTTTTAATTTTTCGTAAGGATCGGATTCAGCTAATATATCAGTGCTTCCAAAGAATAAAACTAACTGTGCATTGATATCTTCTCCCTCAAAATGATCCCACCCGTCAGGGCTTTCCCAGATTAATTGTTTAGTTTTCATAACCTCCTAAATTTTTACATGATTACCGTATAGATAGAGCGAAAATTCATCTATATCCTCAACATATCTAGGGGGATATATAGGAAGGTCTTACCCTGTAAGAATAGTCCATTTAATGGAGTATAGCTAAGAGAGTAATTATAATAAGAGAGATAATGCAGTAGATTGAAAGGACACTAAGCCTAAAGAAAAATGTCAGCTTCATAGCAGAATACGTCATGAATATGGAGTTTTTAGGGAGAATTGATCCCTTTTTATACTACATCCTACCAGAACTACTCCTTTCCACCCAACAAAAAATACCATAAATGTATTCTTTGTCTCATCCCATCTAGGCAGAATCTATTTTCTGGAACTACCATTTCTTGGCTACCTACTCAGAGGATAAATCCCTTGCAGTCTGTGTGTGAAATTTTCCGGGAGTAACCCTACCTAACTCAGCTAACAACTCAGCCTTGCTTATCATGCTCAGATTTAATAGGTAGTAAGGAGGCTCTCCGGCTAACACTGCCTGTCTCCACTCCCACTGATCGGCAGTGATGGTTAGTCCATTATCATACCACCAGGAAGTGTAAAGTACTTCGTTTTCTTTCTTAAGTTTCCCTATCATGAAAGAATAGCCTCCATCAGTGATAACCATCTCTACATGATCAAAGGTAAAGCCAGAACCCTGCCAGCAGGTTTGAGGATTATGATCTGATCTCCAGGGAGAACAAGGTGCTTTCACATATAAAAGTATTTCCTCATTTCTGAACTGAGCCACATCTGGTCTTATTTGGGCTTTCTCTAAGGTGGGAATGTCCATATGTAGCATCCAGTCATTAGAAGGAACTGGTCTAGTCATATGTGTATGCAACAAGAAACTCCCCACAATGGTAGCCAGAAGGAGAGGCGTCCATTTAACCTGATGAGTAAGGTTCCGCTCAACTGATTTAGGAGTATGTGCTCCAGATTGCCTATGTGTTACCAGCTGGGTTACTCCCAGCAGAGGGACTCCTACAAATGTTATTACGGATAGTATACCTACCAGCTCATGCCCCAAAGTATCTGGAGGAGAACGAAACAGAACAAGGATCATGGTCCGTATGAAATTAGCCATTAATGCTAAGATGAAGGCGCCTCCATACCATGCGCCTAACTTTAGTAAGGAATCATCAGCACTAGCCGCGCTAAGGGAAAGAATGAAACTGGTAAGCAGCAACGAAAAGGTTAGGGTGTGAATCCCTAGGCAGGCATCCTCCACCAAGAATCCATATCCCTCTATCAGAAACCTATTCCCTTGAACTTCTACCTTCATTCCCAGTCTGCTGAGGATGTTTCCTATCTGTTCACTTTGGAACATTCGTAGCGGAAAGGTGAAAGTATTCATCCATGAGGTTAGAAATGGCGTGAGCAAAAAGCCAACGATTAGGGGGAGATATCCTACTTTCCCTTTATACCCTTCTACTAACCAAAGCATAAAGCAGAAAGCCGCCATGAATAAGAGCATCTTATTCCCCAGTAGTAAATGGAGACAGCTCAGCACCAGTCCCCACCATACATACCGCTGGCTCTGTTGATCTTGTTTCAGATTAGCTAGGCTAAAGGGGAGTATCGCTAAGCCTATCCACAAGCCTAGTCCAGGCTGGATATAATCTCTGGCCCATATGATGAGGGGAACCAGTATGAGCAGCAACCCTGCCAAGAGCTGCTGCTGTTTCAGCCACTCCATTAATGTCCGAGCGTTAATGTCCAACCCCATTTTTTCCAGCCTCCATAACATATGATGGCACCCATCAATATAATCAAGGCCCACTCATGAGGTTCAGGTACAGCCCCATCTCCCTGCTTAGCAGCATTTCCGAGCGTATCTCTATTCTCCCCTATATCAAATCTCTCATAATCCTTCTGGGTCTCTAATACGGCCATACTAGATATTGGGCTGACTATATACCCCTCTTCTGCCTTCCTTATCCAAGCATCCTCCATCTTATCCTCCACAAAAAAGTCGGCTCCTATCTGCTTCATCAGATCCTGGTATATGTATAACCTGGCTATGTGGTCAGGCGCCTCTCCTTCTTGCTCATGCAAGGCTGAATCTCTACGGATAGTCATATTAGCTTCTGGGAGAAACACTTCATTTTCTGCCAAGTCAAGAACGGGAAAGACCTTATCAGTCAAGAGAGTTTCCCAGGAATAGTCCTTATTTCTGACTACCTCTACACTGCCTAAATTGGCCAGGGTCTTAAGGTAGGGAGGGATGTCTGAAGAGAGAGAAATCATCCTTACGGGAGCAGGGGCTTGGGCATAATATGTATACAGGCTTTGGTAAAACGTGGTCTCTTCCACATCCTCCAGCAGGGGACTCTTTCCCCGGCTCTTTGTAATTACCAAGGTGTTTCCAGGATTCTCTATGCGGTATAAAGGCAACAGGTTAAATGCTTTTTCCCGAAGCTGGAGAAAAATTTCATCTGTATTATTCTCGGTGAGTTTTGTCTTCTCTGGTAAAAATACGTACGTGGGTATTCCTTCTACCTTCTCAAGGATGTTGCGGTAGGTAAATGGGTCCCAAGTGGAATTAACATCTAATATGACTTCCTGAGGACTCCACTTTTCCAGGTTATGACTTGCCTCAGCTAGCTGATATTGAGCCCCTAGAAATTGGAAATGTTCATTAGACAGCGCATGTTTCTTGAATGATAATGTCCAGTCTGCCTGATAATGCCCTTCATAAGTGTATCCTCCTTCTCCCGTATGCCAAATAGCAGGTTTTTGCACATTCTCTAAAGGAGTTTCTCCATATATATTTATGGCTGTGGTAGTGCTAGCCTGCCAAGTAGCCGGACCATCAAAACTCACATGCCTAAGTGCCAACCTATCCCCTTCATCCGTCAGCGGAGTGGTGAATCCAATTTTAACTATCCTATCATCCTCAGGGGTACATGGAAATACAGTAACACTTACCCTGTTCCCTTCTTGCCAATGCAACAGAGCTGGGTCCCTTATTTCCACCCCCACTATCTGGACATACGCACTATCAGCTTTACTTTTAGTTGTTAACCTGGAGAACCGTTCTTCGCCTTCTATCCATAGGGACAGAGAGGTAGCTACAGCCCCTTCTGGCAGCTCAAAGGAATATACAGCTTCCTGCTGATTTCTCCACCGGGAAGTATTTCCATCATGATGAATATGGAGGGTCATTTCCTCATACGCTAACCTAAAGTCTGGGTATACATCCACCTTAGTGTGAACCTCTGAAGTAGATAGATTCCCTCCTCTCCACAGTCTTCTATGCGTCATATGACGGGCATCATAGTTGACTTCCATGATACGGCTAATATCTTCACCTTCTAATTCAAGCTCCCCATATAGGCCCATAGCTATAATGGCGAGGGGATTATGCCGCTTAAATTCTGATGCATTCCAGTCTAAAAATCCAGATCCACCATTCTCCCAAAAGCTTCTTTGGGTCAGTGCCCCTGCCATCATAACTTCCTCTGTCATCCTTCCCTCAGGAAGTTCTGAAGCTATATGCACCCACTCAGGTATGTCTGTTACTTCCTGTTGCTGATAGGTTTCTCTTGCTTGTGTTATGGTATTTTGAATGGTACCCCATCTTTGTAAAAAGAAAGTGAGAATGAGTAATGGCAGAAGTATGCCCGCCCAATAGGCACTTTTAGCGTAGGGCAGCTTCTCCATTCTGGAAAAGGCTTGAATGAAATAGAGAAGCATCCAGGCAGGAACGGTAGCCATTAAGGAGATTCCTAAGGCTATAGATAATGGGATAGCCCATACATTTAGGGGTCCTATGAAAATAGTAAGGTATAAGCAGAGGACAGCAGAGGCTCCACTAATTCCGTAGATGATGTACTGTGCCCAGCCTGGTAGCACTTTCCGGAAAGGAAATGCGACTATACTGGTATGCAGTAAGACCACATACCCCCAAAGCCAAGTAGTGTAATTACAGAATACCCTAATTTCACTCAGATTTAACGTATGGGCGGCCAGGGAAAAGAGAACTAATGCTAAGGAATAGGTATGCTCATCTCCTTTCCCAAATTTATTCCATCCATGCTTGGAGGTATGATGAAAGAAAATGACCATCAAATAGATGACAGCACAAACATAGATGAGCATAGCTACTCCAAAGGGATCAAAAGCAGTATTCTCTCCCCGAAAAGGGATCAGCACAAGGAATATCAGAAAGCAAAAGCCGATAATGGTACAGCCGATTCCGTACAAATACTTGTTTTGTGGCATAGGTGATGGTTTTACAGATTATTCTTCAGCGGGCAATATTCCTGTCTACCTAAGGCAAGGCTACGGGCAAAATCACATCCAAGCAGGAAAGCTTTATGTAGGAGTAGATACTAGCTTATACAGAGAAGAGAATAATCCGTTCACTCATGAAGCAGGCATTAACATAGATTTAAGATTCTTTTGTATGAGCTTAATTTATCATACTATTAGGTTATCTAATTAGGACACTTTTGTATGTCAATATATTTCCATTTTAATAGTATAAAATCGGCCTTTATTTTACCGACCATAATCCGCCTCATTTTCATGCTATTTATGCTGAGTATAAGGCTTTGATTGAGATAAACTCTTATCCGTTTTCAGAGGCAAGTTGCCTAAAAAGAAAGAACAAGAAGTCTTGAAATGGGCGAAAAAGAATCAGGCCCTGTTAGTGGACATATGGAATGCTAACCATCCGGCATAAATTGATTATGAGAAAGAGCCATAAAATTTCAAGGATTCTGAAACCTGCCTCTACAGCACATTTACCATAGCCCCATCACCCACTCCCAAATCCCGAAAAAGCGGATAATGGAAATGACTACTATTAGGATAAGCAGCCTATGAATCCACAGGTTAGCATTAGGCACTCTGGTAGCAAAACGAACCCCTATAACCGCACCTATGGACTGCGACACTGCCATAAAGAGTCCCCAGCCAATATTTACCTGATTATAATAGAAGAAGATAATCAGGGTGGGGATATTAAATAGAAGAACCAGAATCAGCTTAATGATATTAGAGTTGGTCAGGTTAAAGCGAGCAAAAAGTACCAATGCCGCCAGTAGGAAAATGCCTACTCCCGCTTGGATAAAGCCCCCGTACACCCCTATGAGGAAAAATACCCCAAAAATGAGGGGCCCCTTAGTCCGCGTATTTTCTGTCTGGACGGGGGTAATCCATCTTTTGGGCTTGATCAATAAAACTACCAACATGACTACCATGAGGTAGCCTACCACCTGGAACATAGCTTCCTTATCCAGTTGGGAAGCTATCCAAGAACCAAGCGCCGCCCCTATCAGGGTAGGTAACAGCAGCCACTTGGATTCAGCTATGGGTAGCTTCTGGCTTCTGCTAAAGGCGTAAATGCCCGTAAGGCTCTGCA
Organism: Bacteroidota bacterium; assembly: GCA_039026975.1. Taxonomy (GTDB): domain Bacteria; phylum Bacteroidota; class Bacteroidia; order J057; family J057; genus JBCBKZ01. The sequence goes on from JBCCLI010000033.1 coordinate 19,473, forward strand.
GAAAAGCCCCTATACGGTTAGTTCCGTTGGCCACAGGTGCTGGCAAGCCAACCAGAAATATAAAGATGGGTAAGGTAATAAGAGACCCGCTTCCGGCAAGGGTATTTATGATCCCCACCACAATTCCAGCTAGTCCTATAAATACATACTCATACCAGAGCAGGTCTGTCAACATAAGGATCTTCCTTAGAATTCCATTCTGGAGGGCTTATTTCCGAGAATATCTTCTATTTTTTCCATTACTTCATCTGTCAATAAGGAGGTAGTTTCCACTGCCTTTAGGTTTTCTTCTAGCTGAGAAACCTTAGAGGCCCCTAAAATGACAGTGCTCACATGAGGATTTTTCAGACACCAGGAGAGGGCTAGAAGTGGCATGGTAGTCCCTATTTCTTGAGCTAATGCTGTCAGCGCCCTAACCTTGTCCAGTCTCCCTTCTTTAAATACATTTTCCTTCAGCCAGTCCAGCCCCTCAATGTCAAAGCGTGTTCCCTCAGGCGTGGTGTCATTATACTTACCCGTCAGTATGCCTGACATAAGAGGGGACCAGATGGTAGTTCCCAAACCTACTTCATATAAGTCAAGGTATTCTCTCTCCATCTTCTCACGGTGAAGCATATTGTATTGAGGCTGCTCCATAACAGGTGGGATCAGATTATTTTGCCTGGCAACCATATGCGCTTGCATGATTCTGTCTGCCGGCCACTCTGAGGTACCCCAGTACAGAACCTTCCCCTGCTGGATGAGGGTGTTCATAGCCCAAACCGTTTCTTCCACAGGCGTATGATAGTCTGGTCGGTGGCAGAAAAAGAGATCCAGGTAGTCTACCTGTAACCGCCTGAGGGCAGCATGGCAGGCGTCCGTAACATGTTTCATGCTTAAGCCCTTCTGGGTAGGCATATCCCCACCCCAAAAGACTTTGCTGGACACGATGAAAGTATCTCTGCCCCAGCCCATTTTCTTGAGAATCTTTCCCATCACCTCCTCTGACTTCCCCTTAGAGTAGATTTCCGCATTGTCAAAGAAGTTGATCCCATTATCGTAGGATAGCTTCATACAATCTTCTGCTATCCCATCCTTAATTTGTTTGGCAAAGGTGAGCCATGACCCAAAGGAAAGGGCACTGACTTTCAAGCCTGATTTACCTAGTCTTCTATATTCCATATGCATTAAATAGAAATGAATTCAACTACTGGCTTACTGCCTATATCACGCTAACTTACTCTTAATCTTATTCTTTAGCTTACTTTCTATTGCGCCTTAACAGACTCCTTATATGTGGCCTTTACGGAGCCGACTGGCGCTAATAGGTATAGATAATTATTCAGCTTATATCCTGCTTATCTTTTAGCCTTTTTCTATTTCTTACTCTTAAACTTTAGCTTAGACTTCAACTTATTCTTACTCTTAGCTTCTCTTTACCACAAATAATTTATTATCCTGCTGCTGCACCATGAGTCCATCTTCTGCCGTTCTCAGATCTTTAGGGGTAAAATGAATGATGGTGTGCAGAAATAGATCTCTTTCTATCTCCACATTAAACTGATCTAAAAGCAGGGATTCAAATGCTTTCAGGCTTCTCGGCACTTCATCCACACATAGTAAAAGAGAAATAGCTGAGTTTTGAACAAGGTTTACTTTTACCCCTGTCTTATATACATGGTCAAATATTACCTCCAATTGCCTTTCATCCATAAAGGAAAAATCCTTAGGCTGGATTTGTAGGAAAGCTTGTTGCTTTTTCTTGATATAGGAAGTGATGATGTCAGCATTAGTCTTATCTGAAATACAAGTTCCCGGTAAGGAGGTATCCAGGAAGCACTTTACATAGAGGGGTATTCTCTTGCTGTATAAGGGCTTTATGGTTTTAGGGTGAATCACGGAAGCTCCGTAAAAAGTCATTTCTACCGCTTCTTCATAAGACAGGTTATCTATCTTGATAGTATCCTCCCTTAACCTAGGGTCTGCATTTAATATTCCGGGTACATCTTTCCACACCATTAACTTTTCAGCATCCAGACAGTGTGCAAATATGGAAGCGGTATAGTCTGAGCCTTCTCTTCCTAGGGTGGTAGTCTTATCTGCAATAGTAGACCCTATGAATCCCTGGGTTATAACAGACTTTCCAGTACCTAATACAGGAAGAACATTCTCTTGAATATTACTGTGGGTCCTGGACCAGATAACATTTGCCTGCTTGTGAGAAGCGTCTGTTTTAATGACCTTCCTGGCATCTAACCACTGTGATCCCTTATTCCTGGTCTTCAGAAATTCCGTAACTATAGTAGTTGACAGTATCTCTCCATAGGAAACAATCCTGTCATAAGTCCTTTCAGGAAATTCTTCCAGTAACAGAATCCCGTCAACTATGCGCTTTACTTCTTTAAACCAGGACTCTACCTTATGGAGTACCTCAGAGGGATTCTCTCCAAACAGGTCCGTGACTAAGCCTTTATGAAAGTCAAAAATGGCATGAAACTGCTTTAGGGTTTCCTCTTCCCTTCCATTTCTAGCTAGGTCTGCCAAGGTTTCTAAGTGGTTGGTGGTTTTACCGGAAGCAGAAATCACAATAAGGGAGGGCTCCTCCTGGAACTGTTGAATGATCTTACAAACATTGCGTATGCTGTCTGCATCTTTCACAGACGCTCCGCCAAACTTCATTACCAACATGGGGCTATCTTGAATTTACAGTAAGAGAATAAAAAACCCAGTTCTCAACTGAAAACCGGGTGTATATCATATTATCATTTGCATCTTTACTCCGGTAGATCTTCCAGTAAGTCAGTCGTAATTCCTACACTGGAGAATCCTCCATCATGGAAGAGGTTCTGCATAGTTACCTTTCTGGTATAATCCGAGAACATCATAATGCAGTAATTAGCGCATTCTTCTGCGGTAGCATTACCTAGTGGGGACATCTTAGTCCCGTACTGGTACATTTTATTAAATCCCTCTACTCCTGACCCAGCCGTAGTAGGGGTAGGAGACTGAGAAATAGTATTTACCCGCACCTGGCTTTTCTTCCCAAAGTGATAGCCAAAGCTTCTGGCTATTGATTCAAGCAGAGCCTTAGCCTCCGCCATATCATTATATTCACTAAAGGTGCGTTGGGCGGCAATATAACTAAGGGCTAAAATAGATCCCCATTCACTCATCTGCTCTCTTTTGTATAAGAGTTGGCAGATTTTGTGAAAGGAAACCGCAGAAATATCAAATGTTTTTTGTAGCCAGTCGTAGTTGAGGTCCGTGTAGGTACGCTTTTTACGTACGTTTGGAGACATCCCTATGGAGTGTAGGACAAAGTCTAGTTTCCCAAACTCTTCCTGCGCTGCGTCAAAGAGCTTAGTCAAATCTTCAATGGAAGTGGCATCAGCCGCAATGACTTGAGAATTGGTTTTTTCTCCTAATTCCTTAATCTTTCCCATCCTTAGGGCTACAGGTGCATTAGTCAGCATAATGCTGGCCCCTTCTTCACTGGCTTTCTCCGCCACCTTCCAAGCAATAGAAGAATGATCTAATGCTCCGAAAATGATTCCTTTTTTTCCTTCAAGTAAATTATAAGACATTCTTACATGTTTGGGTTGAAATGTCCAGGCGTATATTCAGCGGGTAAAACAAAAATATTTTTGCAAACAAAGCAAGTCGGTCTAGTGGGTTCTTAGTGAGAAGTCTCTTTATTAGCTGTAGGGCCATTTTAAAGAATCCTACCTGAATTCTTAACAGTAGGTTAAGGCTTTGGGTTTTGGTAGGAGTTTATGTTTCTTTATAATTCGGTTTAAAATTTCTTCTGAATGAACAAAAGTCTGGTCATCGTACCAACTTATAATGAAAAGGATAATATCCATGCACTAGTTGAAAGTGTGTTATCCCACCTGACTGAAGCAGACTTATTGATCATTGATGATAATTCTCCAGACGGAACCGCTGACATAGTCATGAATTTGCAGCAAAAGCACCCCAAGAGATTACAGCTAGAGCAAAGAGCCGGAAAGCTAGGATTAGGTACGGCCTATCTACATGGATTTACCTGGGCATTAGAGCGGGGGTACGAGTTTATTTTTGAGATGGATGCTGACTTTAGCCATGACCCTGCCAGTCTTCCAGACTTGCTAGCAGCTTGTAAAGAGGAGGGGCATGATTTAGCTATTGGCTCCAGGTATATTAATGGGGTAAATGTAGTTAATTGGCCCATAGGCAGAGTGCTTATGAGTTATTACGCTAGCGCATATGTACGTAGTATCACGGGAATGTCCATTCGTGATACTACTGCCGGCTTCAAATGCTATAAGAAGGCTACCCTGGAAAAAGTCCTGGAAAGAGAAATCAAATTTGTGGGGTATGCCTTCCAGATAGAAATGAAATTCCGCACCTGGAAGTATGGCTTCAAGATTAAAGAGGTCCCCATCATCTTCCGAGACAGAACCATGGGTCAATCCAAAATGTCCAGCAAAATATTTAATGAGGCTTTCTGGGGCGTCATTGCCATGAAAGTCAATTCATGGTTTGTGAAATGGGAGTAAGCATTACTCACTCCCTGAATTATTCATTTCTGATTACTCATACCGTAGCGCCTTTACCGGATCCTGGGAAGCAGCTCTTACGCTCTGCACGCTCATGGTTAAGATGGAAACTAGTAGGGAGATAATTAACGCGTAGGCAAAAATCCACATATCTATTTCCACCTTGTAGGTAAATTTTCCTAGCCAGTTCTCAAGCGCATACCAAGCTATGGGGGAAGCTATGAGAATAGCTACCATCACCAGCAGCACAAAATCTCTGGATAGAAAGCGGACGATATCCAGCATACTAGCCCCCAGGATTTTCCGTATGCCAATTTCCTTGGTTTTTTGTCTGGCAATGAAAGTGGACAAGCCCAATAAGCCCAGACAAGAAATAAGGATAGCAATAGCTGTGAAGTAGTAGGACAGCTTCCCTACGGTAAGTTCACTCTTATACATTTCCCCATATGTCTGGTCTAGGAATTCGTAATCTAGCGGGTAGTCAGGAATGACTTCTCCCCATACTTTCTCAAGTGTGGCTAGTCCTTCCTTGGTTTTACCTTTCTCCAGATGTACAAATAGAGACCACTTATTTCCTTCGTTTAGTTCTATCACCATAGGCTTAATAGTCTCATGTAGGGACTGCATATGAAAATTCTTCATAACGCCGATGATAGGTCTGTTATCCCCTTCATTTCTGCTGATCATGGTTCCTATAGGGTTTTCTAAGCCCATGACCTCAGCTGCCGCTTCATTAATGACTACTGCCTGAGAATCAGAAGGGATATCAGCCTGGAAGAATCTTCCTTCCTCAATGGCCACATCAAATGCTTCTGCAAACTCCACCTCTGTCCAGAACATAGTGATGCTGTGAAACTCATCAGGCCCTTTGCCAGGCCAGGTGTAATCACCAGTTGACAATCTGATGTTAATAGGAGCATGACTAGTTTGTAACACATGGGCTATCTCTGGATATTGAAGTAGGTTCGTTTTTAGCGCATCATACCGTTCATACATAGGCCCAGACATATCCATATAGACCATATTATCCCTATCCAGTCCCAGGTTAGCAAATTGAATGTAATCCAGCTGTTTCTTCACAGTCAGGGTGGAAATAATCAACAAGCCTGATAAGACAAACTGAGTAACTACCAAGCCACTCCTCAGCACTTTTCCTTTCTTTTGTGCACGGAAACCGCCCTTAACAGCCAGTGCTGGTTTAAATCCAGAAAGGATGTATGCAGGATAGAGTCCTGCCAAAAAGGTCAACATCAATACCATCATGCCTACTCCCCCCCAGAATAAAGGAGATTGTAAGGGAATACTGATTTCTTTCCCAGTAATAGTATTTACTTCTGGAAGTAATAGGTAAGACAGGAGAATGCTTAAGCAGGTAGCCCCCAATGTGTAAAGACTGGTTTCTACGAGAAACTGACTGACTAAATGATTTTTCTTAGCCCCTATGGTTTTCCGCACCCCCACTTCTCTGGCTCTGCTGGAGGCCCTGGCTGTACTAAGATTGATGAAATTTATGCAAGCAATCAGGATGAGAAAAATCCCCACTAGCAGAAATATTCTCACATATTCTATTCTTCCCCCTACTATTTCTCCATTCTCATAGCGGCCCCATAAATACCTATCCTTAAAGGGGAGAAATTGAATTTCCGTGGTAGCTCCATTTCTATCATCTGGATTTTCTTTTCTGTAAATTTGAGTGATCTGATCCTCTGCCTGGCTAGTGCTCGTAAGTGCCTTAGTCTTGACATAGCCTCTAAACATCCGATTCCCCCAGTGGTCAATCCAACTGTGCTGATTTACCCTAAATTCCATATTTGCCAGTAGGTCAAACTGAATGGATGACTGTTCAGGGATTTTCTCAAATACTGCCTTAATCACAAAGGTTTCTTCTTGCATCCCCACTGTTTTTCCTACGGCATTCCCTTGCCAAAGCTTACCGAAATATTTTTCTGCTAACTCATCAGAAATAATGACAGAAGCTAGATCAGCTTCTGATGTTTCCAGGCTACCCTCTAAAATGGGAAAAGAGAAGATTTTGAATACATCAAAATGTCCCCATCTACCCCTCTCCTTAAATATTTTATCTCCCACCTCAACGGAAAAATCATCCTCATGCTCCATCAAGGCAGCAGCTTCCACACCCGGTACTTCTTCCTGTAGTCTTGTACCAGTAGGATAAGAAACAGAATGAGAAAGAAAGGGGGTTTCTATTTGCTGGTTTTGGTAGAAGACCTGATATACCCGGGAACTGTCTTCATGAAATTTATCTATCTCTACTTCATCCTGGACCCACAGCAGCATCAGTAACCCAAAAGTGAGCCCTAGGGTCAACCCAAATATGTGTATGCTAGACTGGAGTTTTTCTTTCCAGAAATTACGGAGGGCGAGTTTGAAATAACTTTTATACATAGCAGGTAAGTGGTTTAGTGAGAAAAATCGAATGGTGGACAGTCTTAAAGACCTAAATACATCCCAGATGAATCTTCTTCGGGCAAAGCGAACGCTTTTCTTTTTCGCTCTTTTATCGAATAGCTCATACAGGTCTCCCTGGATTTCTTCCAGCAACTCTGGACGACAATACCAAGACAGAAAACCTTCTGCCCACTTAGGGATATGTGATTCAGGATGTTCCAAGGTTACACGCCGTTAAAAAAGACAGACTATTCGTATCTAAGTGCTTTTACAGGATCTGACAAAGCCGCTTTCAATGTTTGGTATCCGATGGTGGTTGAAACGATCAACAAGATGGCCATAGCTGATAGTGCAAATATGGTCCAGTGGACAGGAATCTGGTAAGCAAAATTCTGAAGCCAACCTTTCATGCCGTACCAGGCTATCGGAGCCCCTAGCAGAAAGGAAACCCCTACCATCAGGAAGAAGTCTCTTGAAAGCAGTCCCACCAGCATGGAGGAACTGGCCCCAAGGACCTTCCTAATCCCAATTTCCTTTGTTCGCTGAATGGTCGCGAAGGTAGCCAGTCCCCAAAGACCGAGGCATGAGATCAGCATAGCCAACCATGAGAATATTCGAAACAGACTGAAGAGCCTGCTTTCAGATTCATAGTAGCGCTCGATTTTATCATCTAAAAAGTCAAATTGGAAGATATTTTTAGGGAAAGCCGTAGTGTAAGCGGCCTCTATTTCTCTCAAGGTAGCTGGTAGATCTATATTCTTCGCCAGCTGGATGCTCACTTCTTTGTGCTGTTTGGGATACACCCCTATTGCTAGCGGCATAATCTCGTTGTGCAGAGAAGAGATATTAAAATCCTTCATTACTCCCACCACTTCTACTTTCCAATTATTAACCCCTACCAAAAACCGTTTCCCAAGGGCTTCTTCAAGGGTTCCGAATCCCATTTCTTTTACCAGAGTTTCATTCACTACTACTTTAGGAGTGTGTTCCTCATCAGGTATGCTGCTGCTAATAAAGGAGGTGTCTGACATGTTAATAAAGCGGCCCGCAAGTACTTCCAAGCCAAATATTTCCTGATAGAATTGATCTGCCCAAATGGTTCGGACATTCTTTCTTTCAGGATCATTCAGACTAGTAGGATGCATAACCGTGGTCCAGGTATTATCTCCGGCAGGAGAACCCAGGGAAAAGAGGCTTTGCTGAATACCTGATATTTTGGCTAACTCCACTTCCAGCAAGTCTTTATTTTTCAGATCGGGCATCTGAAATGACAGTATGTTTTCCCTATCAAATCCCAGGTTGGCCTCATGGAAGTACTTCATTTGTCGAGACATGATGATCATGGCCAGTAGAAGGCCAGCTGATAAGGAGAATTGAGCCACTACTAGTCCCTTTCTTAGCCAGTTAGA
>JBCCLI010000034.1:0-27255 GCA_039026975.1 Bacteroidota bacterium
ATACTGGTCCTGTTGATTGCTGGCCTGTTTCTTGTCAATATTTGGGTTGAAATCAGGCAAGATAAAACTAAGTAGGTATCTCTACTCTATTAAGGTATCCAGCTGCTGTAAGGCTTGCTCAAGTCCTTCCGGGTTTTTCCCCCCAGCGGTAGCATAAAATGCCTGCCCCCCGCCGCCACCTTTTATTGCTTTTGCTAACTCTCTAACCATATTTCCTGCGTGGAACCTATTAGTATTAGCTAGGTCATCACTCAGGATGATACTTAAGATAGGCTTTGCGTTAATAACCGCTCCCAAGGCTATAATGGTGTTTTCAGTTGTTTTTTTGAGATCAAAGGAAAGCTGCTTGAGGTCATCACTGGAAGATACCTCTACTATTTCTTTTATGACCTGTATGTCTTTCAAAGGGGTAGCCTTTCCCTTCAGCTCTGATTTTAGGCGGCCTATTTTTTCTCCATTAAGTTTCTGTAGCTCCTTTTCCAGGCCTTTATACTTGTCTGCTAGTTCCCTGACAGCTCTTTCCAGGTCTTTCGGGGCTTTCAGTAGAGCAGAAATATTATTGAGGGTTTGTTCTTTCTCACGGTAGAAACTGAGTGCTTTCTCCCCAGTATAGGCTTCTACTCTCCTAATGCCTGCGGCTACCGAGGATTCTGATATCAGTTTAAAAAGTCGGATTTCCTGGGTGTTAGCTACATGCGTACCGCCGCAGAGCTCCACGCTATATGCTTGATCAAATACAATTACCCTTACTCTATCACCATATTTTTCTCCAAACAGGGCCATAGCACCCATCCCCTTAGCTTCTTCTATGGGGACATCTCTGAACTCTTCTAAAGGAATGCCTGCTGCTATGCGTTCATTCACTTGGGTTTCTATCTGCTTAAGTTCTTCTTCACTTATCTTTTCAAAGTGAGAAAAGTCAAAACGGAGACCTTTGGCAGAAACCTGTGAACCTCTTTGTTCTACATGTGTGCCTAGTACGTCCCGTAGGGCTGCATGAAGGAGATGGGTAGCTGAGTGGTTTTGAGTGACGCTTTTTCTGTACCCCTCAGAAATACTTGCTATCCATTCTCCTGTGGGGTTCTGGGGGAACTTATCCACCAGATGAATGATCAGCTCATTCTCTCTGACTGTATCAAGTACCCTGATGGTTTCCCCCCCCTGGGTTAGGGTACCTTTATCTCCTACCTGTCCACCACTTTCAGAATAGAAAGGCGTCTCTTGAAGGACTAGCTGAAGGAGCTTTTTCTTTTTGGCCGTAACGGTTCTATACTGTAGAATCCGGGTAGAAAGGCTATATACATCATATCCCCTAAAGACAGGTAACGCTTCTGATTCATGAACCACTACCCAGTCTTCTGTATTTAATTCTGTAGCTTTCCGGCTTCTATCTTTTTGAATATTTAGCAACTTTTCAAACTCCACCATATCTACAGCTTTACCCTTTTCTCTGGCCATTAGGCCTGTCAGGTCTATGGGGAAGCCGTAGGTATCATACAGCTTGAAGGCAAAGGCTCCATCTATTACATTCTGATTAGGTTTATCTGTCAGGTACTGCTCAAACATAGTGGTACCTGTTTCCAGTTTTTTGAGAAATCCCTTTTCTTCTTCGAGGATAATTTTGGATATAAATTCCTGCTGACTGGCTAGTTCTGGAAAAATGTTTTTGTATTCCTTGGCTAATTCTCCTACCATTTCATACATAAAAGGCACTTCCAATTTGAGAAAGGTGTAAGCGTAGCGGGAGGCCCTCCTAAGGATTCTTCTAATGACATAGCCCGCACCGGTATTAGAGGGGAGCTGTCCATCTGCTATGGTAAAGCTTATAGCCCTGATATGATCTATAATCACTCGAATAGCTATTTGCTGCTCATCAGTAGCTGTGGCATAAGCTATACCTGTCCTCTTTTGAAGGAAAGAGCGTGTTCTATCAAATAAATCAATGTCATAGGTAGACTTCTTTCCCTGAAGAACCATCACCACCCTCTCAAACCCCATACCTGTGTCTATGTGCTTATCTTGCAAGGCCTCAAGGCTTTGGTCAGCTTTCCTGTTATACTGTATAAATACCAGGTTCCAGATCTCTATTACCTCCGGATGATCAGCGTTAACCAGGGTTTTTCCATCTATTTTCTGCCTTTCTGCTTCAGATCTTATGTCTACATGTATTTCTGAGCAGGGACCTGAAGGCCCAATTGCCCCCATCTCCCAGAAGTTATCTTTTTTCCCGAAGTGAAGAATTCTGTCTTTAGCTATCCATTTTTCCCACTCCTTTTCTGCTTCCGTATCTGCTTGCAGGCCATCCCCTTTATCTCCTCCAAAAACGGTGACATATAGTCTATCTTCAGGAATATTAAAGCGCTTGGTAAGAAGCTCCCACGCCCAGGCGATAGCCTCCTTTTTATAGTAATCTCCAAATGACCAATTTCCCAACATTTCAAACATAGTATGATGGTAGGTATCATGTCCTACATCATCCAGGTCATTATGCTTGCCGGACGCCCTTAAGCATTTCTGTGTGTCTGTATATCGTTTGGATTTTGGACTTTTTGATCCAAGGAAAATATCTTTGAATTGATTCATCCCCGCATTCGTAAACATTAGACTAGGGTCATTTTTAACCACTATAGGTGCTGAAGGGACAATTTGGTGTTGTTTTTGCTTAAAAAAGTCAAGAAATATTTCACGAATTTCACTGGAGGACTTCATGTATTTACCAAGTTTTTAACAAGTATTTGATAATATCGGTGTGGTTTGTTTTGTTTCCTTAAATTTTTGTTATTTTGCATCAAGCTAAAATTAGTTAACCATTAGTCAATATCCTGAATCAACGATTAACCCCTTGCTTGTCGTGATTCCGTAAAGGTAATACTTTTGTTATAACCCTGTTCACATGGCAAAGAAAATACGCTATTATTATGATGATGAGACCTGTTCGTTTCTTGAGGAGCAAGCTACGCCGGGATCCATTTTTAAGACACTGCTCTCATACCTCTCTATTTCTGGCCTAATTGCCTGTATTTTACTTGCCGCATTTCTCTTCTTTTATGGAGACCCTAAATATTCTCTACTGGAGAATCAGAATAACAAGCTGATAGCTAAGATCACTGAATACGAGACCAGCTATAGCACCCTTGAAATGAAGGTGGATAGCTTACAGGAACGTGATAGAGTGCTTTACAGGAGCATATTGAACGCTGATCCTATTTCTTCTGGTATCTGGAACGGGGGTACTGGAGGTTCTGCTAATACAGAAAGGACTTCAGACCCTGATGCCCTAAAGAAGATCGAGAAAAGGTTGGACATTCTTAAGAGTAAAATTAATCTCCAGTCTAGTAGCTATAATTATCTATCAGATAAATTTTATCATAATGAGGATGAGCTTAAGCACATCCCCGCCATAAAGCCTGTTCCTGGTAGGCTTATTTCCGGTTTTGGAATGCGTATGCATCCCATAGCTAAAATTAGGAAAAGACATACAGGCATTGACATGCAAGCGAGTACAGGCACACCTGTGTATGCAACTGGTGATGGAACCATAAGATTCGCTGGAGTAAAAGGAAATGGATATGGTAAGCATATTGATATTGACCACGAATACGGGTATGTGTCTAAATATGCCCACTTATCTAAGTATGTAGTAAAGAAAGGTCAAAGAGTAAAAAGAGGAGATATCATAGGATATACAGGAAACACTGGCCTTTCTAAAGGGCCTCACTTACATTATGAAATCATCAAAAATGGGGTAAAAATTAACCCTATTGATTACTTCTATTCTGACCTGACACCTGAGGAGTATGTAGCCCTCAAGCGTGAAGCACTGGTAGAAAATGAGTCTATGGACTAATCCTATCACCGTGATACAGGAGCAGAAGGATACGATAAAAAAACAATACTACACCATTGGAGAGGTAGCAAGAGATTTAGATCTTTCTACCTCTCTAATTCGTTTTTGGGAGACGGAGTTTGATCAGCTAAACCCCAAGAAAAATCGGAAGGGTAATCGTATATACACGGAAAAAGATATCAATACCCTTCAACAGCTTAAATACTTACTGAAAGCCCGCAAGTATACCATTAAAGGAGCTAAAGAATTTTTGAGTTCTGGAGATGGTAAGGTAGAAGAAGAAATCCAACTGAGAGAAACCCTACGAAATCTTAGGTCTTTCTTGATAGAATTAAAAGAAACTTTGTAGATTCGCACTCCTCTTCTGATAAGGATGCAGGAAAAAACTTTCGGGATGTGGCTCAGCCCGGTTAGAGCGCTCGTCTGGGGGGCGAGAGGTCGGCAGTTCGAATCTGCCCATCCCGACAAAAGTTTTCACAAGCTAGTTACCGTTGCAATTCTCTGGAGTTGCAACGTTTTTATTTATAGCAACTTAGAGAGGGTTCCCACCTATTACGACCATAAGGCTCATGCTTGTACAATTACGGTTGATATGTCTCCTCTTGTTGGCCACTTAGATCAAGGAAAATTTCCATGAGTGAGTCAGCCTCTCCGCCTAGCAATAACAGCTTATTCTTACCATAAGCTATTTTACCACCGGGGATACCTTATTCTTATGAATGGGTACCCCTGTTTGGTGGGTATTTACCAACTAATAACCTGGTGTATTTGGTAAAAAGTAGTTCTCCCCAACAGAAATCAGCTATTTATTGTCTCTCAGATTTTGAAATAATAATTATCCCCTGAAGTATGCGTTCTTTAGCTACTTATAGGTTGTTAATGGCCAATAGCGTGTTATTAGTTAATTATCTAAGATTCGCCTAATTGACGTTAGTATATTCATTTTTACTATTATAGCTTGGTCATGTTGACTTTACTGGGGTATTCTTATTGAGCCCCCTCTTTTTATTAAAATTACGTATATTACTGCTTTATAAACTCCTCGTACATTAACGGAAATACCCACACGTTAATCACCTCGATAATTCATGGAAAAGAAAAAATTATTTGCCCTGTTTGTAGGGATTGATAATTACCCTCCTTCCGTTCCTTCTCTAGCTGGCTGTGTAAATGATATGATGGCTGTGAAAGAGTTCATAGAAAGGAGAACGCTTTCAGATGGGTTTGAGCTTCATAGCAAAACCCTGGTAAATCATGAAGCTACTCGCATAAATATAGTTAGGGAATTTGAGGAACACCTGGCAAAAGCTGGAGAGAATGATGTAGCCTTATTTTACTATAGTGGGCATGGTTCTCAGGAGCATGCGCATCAAGTATTCTGGGCTACAGAACCGGATAGGCTAAATGAAACCATTGTATGTTATGACAGTCGTACAGCTGATGGGATGGACCTGGCAGATAAGGAACTTGCCACGCTCATAGAAGTAGTGGCGGACAAGAATCCTCATATTCTCGTCATTATGGATTGCTGTAATTCAGGTTCCGGGACGCGTAGCATAAGGGAAGAAGATGAAGTTACCTTTGTTCCCAGGATGCTGAAAGATACTAGCAGCGCCCAGCGGTCTTTAGATTCATATATTCTTCCTAAATCTGCCGTAACTGCAAGGGGGACATTAGGGGTATCAGAGGTACAGGAAATTACCCTTCCCCAGTCCAGACATATTACCCTTTCTGCTGCCCACTCTTTTGAGCTGGCTAAAGAAACTCGACTGGGAGGAACTCGCCGTGGGGTATTCACTTACTCTCTACTGGAGGTATTAAATCAGGCTAGAGGACCTTTATCATATGCTGATGTAATGCGGAGAGTAAGGGGACTGGTTACCCAACGTACATTTGATCAGAATCCACAGCTATATGTGTACCAGGAAGGGGATATGGATTTACCCTTTTTAGGAGGCGCCATCACTGACAGCCAGGATTACTATTTATTAAGTTTTCATGCTGAACATGGATGGACTATAGATGCAGGCGCAGTACATGGGATTGCGGGTCCTGATATACATAATGCCACCACGGAGCTGGCTGTCTTTGAAGAGCATCTTCCTGATGCTGACATGACAGTCAGTAGATCTATGGGAAAGTTAAGGGTAACAGGCGTACAGGTAGGATTTAGCCAGGTAGAATGGATAGGAGGGAATAGTGCTAATACCAGCCTTACCTACAAAACGAGGGTGATTAGTACCCCACAGTCCTCTATAAAGGTGTTCCTGGGAGGAGATGACCAGCAAGGCATGGATACTATTCAAGATGTCTTTACTAGTCAGGATCCCTTATACCTGGATAGGGTAGAGGGCTTCGAGGAAGCAGATTATCTGGTGCTGGCCAAGAGAGATATTAGGACCTTTAAAGAAAAGCAGGTAGGTGGAGATGAGGTGCCTGGATTTTTCATAAACAGGCCTACAGATTTTCCTGATCAGCCTTTAGTAGAGCAAGTAAAAGGGTTTAGTAGAGAAGGAGCTGAAAAAATCCTGAAGCAAATGAACCATATTGCCAGGTGGGAAAAGATTCTGAAAATGGCTAATCCTGGTAGTAGTATCTCCTCAGAGTCTGTACGTTTGGAGCTGTATGGCCCAAAAGATAATAGAATTTTACCTGGGTCAGGTGGAATAGTCTTTGAATATTCTGGGAATGTAAATAGATCAGAACTCCCTCAGTTTAAGCTCAAGCTGGTAAATGCTAGTCCTAGCAGGGTCTACTGTGTACTACTGTATATGTCTTCTCAGTTTGGAATAGAAACGCGGCTTTTTGGAGAAGGGGGAATATGGTTGGAACCAGGAGGAGAAGCCTGGGTACTGGACGGAAAGGTATTTACAGGGACCGTCCCTAATG
The DNA here is from genome assembly GCA_039026975.1 of Bacteroidota bacterium. Classification (GTDB taxonomy): domain Bacteria; phylum Bacteroidota; class Bacteroidia; order J057; family J057; genus JBCBKZ01. The sequence continues at coordinate 6,737 of JBCCLI010000034.1, forward strand.
TCCTGTTTGAGTTTGGGAAGTCCCAAGTCCATGAAATCTTCAAGCTGATAGCGAGTACCTCAGAGTACGATGCCTCAGCCCTGAGAATGAATGACTTGAATCTACCCATCACTCAAACCAGAACACGGAACATACAGCAGATGGATACACGTGCCCTTTTCTTTTCTAAGCAGGAAACCAAGGCTATAGATGATTGGAATACCACTGAGCTTTATATAAAGCTGAAGAGGCTGGATTAAGAATTCCTTTTTCTGACAAAATATGTAGGCATTTATCTACCTCTCAGATAAGTGCCTTTTTTAGTTAACTCTGGCAAATCACTGATAAATGCTGATTATTGTTCGTATTTCCGTAATTTGAACGGGTAATTACAAAATATTAAGGGAACAAGGTGCCTATTGAAATACATGGAACCCGTAAATCATTATATACAGGAAGGAATTCTTTACAAGCCTGTCATACCCAACATCCAGGACTGGCCTATCAATCTATTCTTTAGGAATAAGAAACGAATTGTAAAGGATGTTACATCAGAAGCTATAGCACAGCTACACTCCCAGGCACAGCAGGAAGGAATAGTGATACAGGACTACATAGCCAGGACTATGTACCTGGAAAGAATCAGGATGACAGAAGATCCTTGGAAAGTAGATCCTAAGGATGAGCCTAAGTTCTGGGGAAGTATCAAACAGGGATTGGTGAAGAATGAGCAGTTGGAAGGAGACGTAGAAGCTTTTACCAAGACCAATGAGAAAATGCTGGAGCGCATAGTAAACAGGTATGCGAGTGAGATCTCCAGTAATTTTAAACCCTCCAGCTACCATTTTGCGAAGCGCTTTCTCCCCTTTATGTTTTCCACCTTATTAAATGCTTCAGCGGGGAAAACATTCATGTCTATTATAAACCACAGGCTCCAACTGCAGGAGAAGGTACACCTGCTGGGGGAGATTGAGGCTATGAGAAACCTGGCTTCTAAGGGGACTATTATTCTGGTACCTACCCATACCAGTAATATGGATTCTATTCTCATTGCCTGGGGAATCCATGCCTTAGGACTTCCTGCCTTTATTTATGGAGCAGGACTGAATCTTTACAATCATAAGATAGTCTCCTACTTTTTAACTCGTCTAGGCGCCTATAAACTTGATAGAAGAAAGAGAAACCCCATCTACCGTGCTACACTGGATGCTTACTCTACCGTAGCTATACAGGAAGGCGTGCATGGACTGTTCTATCCGGGAGGGACACGCTCCAGATCAGGCGTATTAGAAGACAGAATCAAGCTAGGCCTTCTCCAAACAGCCATTGAAGCTCAGAGAAGAAATTTTATGTATCCTCCCTCCCATAAAAGGGGAAAAATATTCATTATCCCACTGGTTATAAGTTACCATTTTGTATTAGAGGCGGCTTCCCTAATTAAGCAGCACCTAAAGAGGACCGGGCAGGAGCAGTATTACATCATCAATGATGAATTTGGTAATACACGTAAGTTCCTGGAATTTGTTTGGAATACCTTCAGTGCCAGTTCAGAGATTGCGCTATCCTTTGGAAGAGCCATGGACATCTTTGGAAACTTTGTAGGAGAGGATGGGCAAAGTTTTGATTCTCAAGGGAGAGAAATAGATATAGCTGACTACTTTAAGTCCGGAGGGGTCATTACAGATGATAAACAGAGAGATAAAGAATATACCCGATTACTGGGAGAGAAAATCGTAGAGCGGTATCGGATAGAAAATATTGTTTTCTCCAGTCATTTGGTAGCTTTTGTGGCCTTTGAGCTTATTACCCGCAAGTTTCCTGATCTGGATTTATATAGCCTTCTCCGTATACAGGAAGAGGAAAAAATACTACCATTGGAAGAGTTCGAGCTTTCTATGGAAAGGGTGGTAGCCCAGCTCTTTAAATTGGCTGATGCCGGAAAAGTAAAGCTGGCTAATCATATGATTAATGACGTCAATACCATCATAGAACATGGAGTAAAAAACCTGGGCCTCTATCACGCCAAGAGACCTCTTACCTTTAAGGATGAACATCATGTGGTTTCAGAGAATATTACGCTCCTGTACTATTATCACAACAGACTCATAGATTATAACCTGGGCCCATTTGTTTAAGAAAAGAATATGGTAGGAATACTAGGAGCTGGTAGTTTTGGAACTGCTTTAGCCAATATTATAGCTCAAAATAAACCTGTACTTCTCTTCGTCAGAAATCCTGAAAAGGCAGCAACCATAGAAAAAGATAGGGTGCATAAAGGGTATAAACTAGAGGAGAATATTACTATCACTTCTGATCTGAGGCGGGTACCTGCTGAGTGTGAGTTATTATTTCCTGTAGTTCCATCGGCAAGCTTTCCCAGGCTCATAAAAGATATTGCACCCTTTCTCAGGCCTTCTCATATCCTCATTCACGGGACTAAAGGGCTTAGTGTAGACATAGCTGAAGGGCGAGAGATGAGAAGTGTAGATAGGCTGAACAGGGAGGATATACAGACCATGAGTGAGTTGATTGTGCAGGAAACGGCTGTATTACGTGTAGGGTGTATGGCTGGGCCTAACCTGGCTATAGAAATTCTCAAGGAACAGCCAGCCGCTACAGTAGTGGCTAGTAGGTTTGAGCAGGTTATTAAGGCAGGTATGGAGGCGCTTAGGTCCTCACGCTTTAAAGTGTATGGGAGTCATGATTTATTGGGAATAGAGCTGGCTGGAGTCCTAAAAAATATCATGGCCATAGCCTCAGGTATGTTGCATGGCTTGGATTATGGGGATAATACCAAGGCGCTACTAGTTTCTAAGGGACTGGAAGAGATGATCACAGTAGCTAAAGGACTGGGAGCTGACCCTAAGGCTTTTCTTGGGCTAGCTGGGATAGGAGATTTAGTAGCTACCTGCTATAGTCCGTTAAGTAGGAATTTTACCTTCGGATACAGGCTGGCTAAAGGAGAAAGTATAGAAACCATCAAAAGCTCCATGGAGGAAGTTGCAGAGGGATTAAATACCGTAGCTATTGTACGTGCGCTTTCAGCCAGGTACAGGATTCCTGCCCCTATTACGCAGGCTCTTTTCAGAATTATGTTTGATGGGATGGATATAGAAAAAGGCATGAACCTACTCATGGAATATCCCTACAAGGAAGATGTGGGTTTTTTATAAATGAACCTACTGATTATGAGGGTGTATTATGAATTGGATTTAGGATATTCATGCTTTGTTATTATTTTCGTGCGGTAAAAAATCTGGCACGCCAGTTTTACCTAACTATGTTAATATCAGTCTTATAAGTTAACACATGAGCTTTAGTCGATTAAATAATCTGACGGGATGGGGTGTATTTGTTTTCGCTCTTTTCGTGTACTTAAATACCATGGCACCTACGGCCAGTTATTGGGATTGTGGAGAATTTATTGCCTGTGCAAATGAACTGGAAGTACCTCACCCTCCTGGTGCTCCTTTCTTCCTCCTACTGGGACGTGTTTTTGCCATCTTTGCTTTTAATGATGTAGAACAAATAGCCTTTATGCTCAATATTATGAGTGTGCTGGCTAGCTCATTTACGGTTCTGTTTACCTTTTGGATTACCACTCATTTAGGAGAAAAACTACTTACTAACAAAGAAAAAACCCAAACAGAAAAGCTGGTCATCATGGGGGCTGGTATAGTAGGGGCTATGTCCTGTACATTTGCCAGTTCATTCTGGTTTAATGCAGTAGAAGCAGAGGTGTATGCGTTGAGTTCCTTCTTTACAGCTGTAGTAGTTTGGCTGATGTTTAAGTGGGAAGAGAGAGCTGATGAACCCGGAAATGAACGCTGGATTATTCTCATTGCCTATCTAATGGGTTTATCCATAGGGGTTCACCTGCTAAACCTATTGACTATTCCTGCCTTGGCGTTTATCTATTACTTTAAGAAATATGACTTTAGCTGGTCCGGTTTCCTGATTACAGGAGCTATTTCCGTGCTTATTCTTGGTGTAATTCAGACAGGTATTATCCTTTACACCTTTGATATTGCCTGGGCCTTTGAGAGATTCTTCGTGGGGACCTTAAAACCCGGCCGAGTAGTAGGAGAAACAGGATTGGGTATGCCCGTAGGATCTGGTGTGATTATATTCTTCTTACTGCTTTTCGCGGGTATAGTGGGGCTCATTTACTACAGCCAGCAGAAGAATAAGCAGCTGTTGAATATCGCAATGCTATGCACAGTGGTTATCTTCATAGGCTTCTCTTCCTACCTAATGGTACCTATACGTTCTAACGCTAACCCTCCTATAGACGAGAATAATCCAGATAATACCCAGACATTCCTGAGTTATATGAAGCGTGAGCAGTACGGTGACAGGCCCTTATTATATGGACCTCTGTATAATGCAGCGCCAGTAGGACTGGAAGAAATAGGCCCTGAATATTCTTTAGATGAGACTGCCGGGAAGTACAGAATCATAGGGACTAAGCGGAAGTATGAATACAGTGGGAATGATAAAATCCTATTCCCCAGGATGTACGACCAAAGTAGATATAACACGGGTCCACATGCATACGTGAATTACGTTAGGCGGAAAGGAAAGGCAGAAACCCCAGCTGATGATAAACCTACTACAGGAGAGAACTTCCGGTTTTTTCTGGATTATCAGGTAAACCATATGTATGTGAGGTATTTCCTGTGGAACTTTGCCGGAAGAGAACTTGACTACCAGGATGCAAGCTGGGAGTCTGGCTTGAATTTCGGGAAGACAGCCAGAATGCCTGATTTCCTGAAGAACCATCCTGCCAAGAACCACTATTATATGCTCCCCTTTCTGCTAGGAATTTTAGGGCTGGGGTGGCAAGCCAAAAAGAGTAAATATGATGCAGTGGTAGTAGGACTACTATTCTTCTTTACAGGACTAGCCATCATCTTATACTTGAATCAGTATCCTTCTCAGCCCAGAGAAAGAGACTATTCCTTTGCAGGGTCCTTCCAGACCTATGCTATTTGGATAGGATTAGGGGTGATTGCCCTTTATGAGCTATTGGGGAGATACTTGAAAGGAGTGGGTGGATATGTAGCTATAGGGCTTGGACTGATTCCTCCTTTACTCATGGGAATAGAAAACTGGGATGACCACTCTCGCGCAGGTAGATATACAGCCCCGGATTCAGCCTATAACCTCTTAAATTCTCTGGCACCTAATGCGGTGGTATTTACTAATGGGGATAATGATACCTTCCCCCTGTGGTATCTACAGGAAGTAGAAGGAGTCAGGCCAGATGTAAGAGTATTATGTCTAAGCTATGTAAATACAGACTGGTACATAGATCAAATGTACCAGAAAGTGAATCAGTCTGATCCCTTACCCTTAACGCTGGATAAGAGTAAATATGTGGGGCAGAAGAACCAGTCTTTATCCTTAGGGGCTAGAAAAACCCTAAGTATGAAGTTGCCTGTTAATGTAAATAAACTACATGCTGATTCTACTATCAATGAGGAAGAAATAACCTACACCCAGTCTCCACTAGCTTGGGAAGTACCTACCAGGGGAGGGGGAAATAACAGGTATTTTGAACTCAAAGATGTTCTGATCCTGAACCTATTAGAGAATGCAGCTAAACAAGGCTGGGAAAGACCTATCTATTTTGCTAACACTGTTTCTCCTTCCAGCTTTTTAGGATTGCAAGATTACCTCAGGCTGGAAGGCTTGGCCTATAGAATTCTTCCGGTTAAGAACCCTGCACCAGATGATCCTTATGATCCATATGACGGTTCAGTAGATCCAGATAGGATGTATCAAAATCTGACTCAGGTGTTTAAATACAGGAACCTGAATAACCCGGATGTATATTATGATGAGAATATTGGCAGGATGCTGGTGAACTATCATAGTGTATTCTATCGCCTATCTAATGACTTACTTAGAAGGGCAGAGAAGAAAGAGCAGGAACTAGCCTTGCTTGAGGCCGCTCCTTCTATCCCCGAGGAGGTAAATATAGATCAGGAAAGAGCTGAAATTGATGCTTTAAAGGCAAGGGCAGCTGAAGTGATGAATTTCACAGAAGATAAATTCCCTTATGAGACCCTTACGCCTGATCCCTTTATTATAGTCAGGGCAGGGATTATGTTTGATAGATTAGGAGAAAGAGAAAAAGCTGATGAGTATTTCGCTTTCGCCAAAGAAAGAAGCTTAGAAACCCTCAAGTTTTATGATGAGGAAGACTTCAAGAAGAAGAATGATTATATGGTGGGAATGAGAATGTTATTGCAGCATTACACCTTTTCAGATAGACCGGAGGAACTTCAACAACTCCAACAAGACCTCAGTGGGCTAAATATTCTTACTTCCAGAAGATAAGTACAGTAAATAGCACTCTATTTATAGGCTTCTCAGGCAGGTATCAGAATCTGATACCTGCCTGAATGCTTAAGCGTTGGTAGATAAAATGATCAGAGTAGGTACTTTCTTCCCAAAAAGGATCATTGTACGTATGGGTTACCCCTTGCTGTTGATAGCCCATAGAGATGAGAAATGAGTAGGGAGATGAGGTATAGAACTGAATACCCACAGCTGCTGCAAACAAGAAGGACCCTTCAATAGTAGCGTCTATTAATTCTTCAGGCCATAAAGTATCTACTTCTTTGTACAAGGGGAAGTGGTATCCTGCTTTTAGTTCATAAAAAGGTGTAACCTGTTTAGGAATGACATCCCCCCTCAGGTGTAAGTAGACAGGTAGGGTATACCCCTCATCTAGTAGGTTTAAGCCTGTGCCTAAGCCTACATTTAGCCAACTCACTAAGGCATAGTCATAGGTAAGATCTATAGATATACTTTGTGTATTTTCGCTCTCTTCCCATCTGTAGGTAGGCTCTTTTCCCGTAAGTAGGCCTATTTGTATTTGAGAGAAAAACTTCTTGGTAGGATAGGAGAAGGTGGTGGACTTCCTTACTTTTCCAGCCTTTACACTCTTCTGAATCTCCTTAATCTCAGACCCCTTGAGAAGTAAGGTATGATTCTCACTGATCTGAAATTTATACTCATCTTTCTCGTGATCCTCTACTAGCAACTTTCCTTCTAACATTCTCCCATTAAAAAGGGTAATGATATCTATTTCTTCTGGTAGTTCTTGCTGCTGCGCAAAGATCATTGTAGAGAAGAGGAAGAACCAAATCATAAAAATTGAATAATCTTTCAATTTTCGTTTATGCGTAAGATTTAAACCATTCATGTATCAAAATGTATTAATCATGGAACTCTTCCATCAACAAAGTCCGGGAAACATTAATATTGTCCACGTAAGCAGTCCTTTATTAACCAGACGGATGGTTAGCACAGATTGCTGCAATAAGTGTAGAAATATAAGTAAGCTCTTGTAAACGGGAAGATGTGAGCATCCCTAACGAGAACGCTAAACGGAGTGAAATCAATTTTAAAATCCCTAGTCCATGCGTCAATTTGTATTCTCCCTGATGGTCCTGCTCTTAAGTGTTATGTGTTCATCTGACCTCCAAGCTCAGAGAAAACATGTATTTTCAGGTGGAATAGGTGCTTCAGCTTACCAGGGAGACTTAGCTGAAAAGTTTCCCGGTAACCAGCTTAATCCTTCTTTCCACCTATCCTACAGTTATTATATAAACCCGTATATCAGCAATAGAATAGGGCTATCCTTTACCCAGCTGGAAGGAAGTGATGCTTTCGCTACGGACCCATCCAGAAGAAGGAGGAATCTCAGCTTTGAGACTAATCTGGCAGAGTTAAGTGATGTAGTAGTATTAGATATTATACCTGATAAGAATTTCGGTAAGTTTTACGAGGAAGATCTCTTTATTCACCCCTATGTATTTGGGGGCGTAAGCTTATTCTGGTTTGATCCCAGGACCCAATATTATGGGCAATGGGTAGACCTACGACCGCTAGGAACTGAGGGGCAGTTATTTGAAGGAGAAGAAGATACACCTGGTCCATACTCAAATGTTCAGGTGAGTATACCTATGGGCTTGGGCGTAACTCTTAGGGTGAAAGGGAACTTTAGCGTAAGCTTTGAGGCTTCTTACAGTAAAGCCTTTACAGACTACCTAGATGATGTAAGTGGTAATTATGCTGACCCTGATAGAATCAACCAGACCTCTGGCTTTATTGCGGAAGATTTAGCTAACAGGTCTAAGGGAGCATACAAAACAGGTGAAGTAAGAGGAAATCCCAATAAGAAAGATGGATATGCATTTCTACGAGCATATGTCAGCTTCTATTTTGGGCACTAATTATATTCTTATTCATTTATAGTAATAGGCTTACCTGTATGGGTAAGTCTATTTTTTGTGTGCCTTTTAGGTATTCTTCAGGATAAACTTTCTGCTCTATCTACTGAGAAAGAGCTTATTCCGCGTGTTACAGGAACTTGATAGGCAGAATCTTGATAAGGGAGTAGGTAATACGCTAGTCCACAGAAGCTAAAAATACTAAGCCGGGAATAGCCCCAATAGAAGTAGTTATTACTACTAATATTTGAAAATCAATATTTTATGGTATAGATAGAGATGCTTTCAGCAATTCCCGGTTTAGCAAATGGTTTAATATAGTATTCATAATCCAATAGTTACCTCTAAAAATCTCAGCTTGAATGAAGAGGAATTATGATGTATGTAGGCGGGTAGGCCGTTCCTCCACGGGTTGTGGGAGGCTTGTAGGGATGCCTTGGAGGGACAATGCATTTTTGGATACTTTTTTTGCTTTGGGAAAAAGTATCTCAGGCTGAAGGCGACGTAACACTATTAATTGATTATCAGTAAACTAACTCATATAAAGTAGATAAAACCTAAACCGGGAATTGCTGGGATGCTTTTCGCCTTGGCTTCAACAGGCATACCTCTAATATTAAAAGGGCAATTTGATCTCTACAAACTGTACTGAAAAAGGGGAACCCCATTTCTGGGTAGTCCCTACTGGGGCATAAACGAAAAAAACCGCCCGTAAAGGCGGCTTTATACATAGGAAAATATGCTTTTATTATGAGGAAGCCTCTACTGCTTTCTTTTCCTCTTCACGCTTCTGTCTTTCTGCTTCCTTCTTAATTTTTTCTTCTTCGCGCTTCTTGGATCTTTCCTGCAAGCCATCAGAAATAGCTTCTGTAATAGTCTGAATGACTAGATGGATAGATTTAGCTGCGTCATCATTGGCAGGTATCGGAAAATCTACCAGATTAGGATTACTGTTAGTATCTACCATAGCGATGGTAGGAATATTCAGCTTACGCGCCTCTGCTATTGCAATGTGTTCTTTCTTAATATCTACTACAAATAGGGCTGAAGGTAGTCTATTTAGGTCGGCTATCCCTCCTAACACTTTTTCAAGCTTCACCTTTTCACGGGTGAACATCAGGCGTTCTTTTTTATTGATACGATCAAAGGTGCCATCCGTCATCATCTTTTCGATGTTGTTCATATGCTTGATACTTTTTCTCACCGTAGAGAAGTTAGTAAGCATACCACCCAACCATCTTTCTGTAACGAAAGGCATATTGACAGTTTTAGCATGCGTTTCTACTATCTCTTTAGCCTGCTTCTTCGTAGCTACGAACAAAATCTTTCTGCCTGAGACAGCTAACTGGCGAGTGGCCTTAGAGGCATCATCCAGCATACGCTTGGTTTTATTTAGGTCAATGATGTGAATGCCATTTCTCTCCATGAAAATGTATGGAGACATGTTGGGATTCCATTTTTTGCGGAGGTGTCCAAAGTGTACTCCGGCATCAAGCAGCTGTTGATAAGTAATTTCTTGCATATTCGTAATGACCTGTCTTTATCTTTTGGAGAACTGCGTACTTTTTCTAGCCTTCTTCTTCCCGTACTTCTTTCTTTCCACCTTACGGGCATCTCTGGTAACAAGACCCGCTTTTTTCAGGACCGGCTTGAATTCTTCATTCGTCTCAATGAGCGCTCTTGTGATCCCTAACCTAACAGCTTCAGCCTGTCCTGTTACACCACCTCCGTACACATGTACATTGATGTCGTATTCACCTTTACTAAGGTCAGCAACAGTGAAAGGTTCAAGAACCTTCATTTGAAGCAGGTCAAATGGGAAATATTCTGTGAACTCCCTTTTATTGATCTTAAACTCGCCTGATCCGGGCTTCAGATATACTCTGGCTATGGCTCTTTTTCTTCTACCCACAGCTACTATCTGGCTCATAATCTCCTATATATTAGTAAGTTAATTCAAAAGTCTCAGGATTCTGAGCAGCGTGAGGATGCTCATTACCTGCATATACTCTCATGTTTCCGTATATGTGTCTGCCCAGCTTATTTCTGGGTAACATGCGCTTGACTGCATTTTCTACTAATCTCTCAGGGTGCTTAGCTAGCATTTCCTTGGCTAGGACTACACGCTGACCACCAGGATATCCCGTATGACGGATATACTCCTTAGTATCCCACTTATTTCCTGTTAGCCTTACCTTGTCAGCATTAATAACCACTACATAGTCTCCACAGTCAGCGTGGGGCGTGAAGTAGGGCTTATGCTTTCCCCTCAGCAAATAAGCTATCTGAGAAGCAGCTCTTCCCAGGGTTTTTCCTTCCACGTCTATTACTAGCCATTTTTTCTCAATATCAGAGGCAGTAGCAGACTTAGTTATATATGTTCTTCCTAACATGAGAAGTGTATATCTATCTAGGGTATAAAATGGTCGTGCAAGTACGGTGTTTTTTTCGCAAAAAGCAAAAGACTTTCTGAATAAGTTTGTAGAAAAAGTAGGGGCTTTTACCTGGAAAATGATGCGCTCAACTCCCTCATAGTTAGCCATATGCACATGTAGAATCTGAAAGGGTATCCTTAGCAGTTATTCAGCTAAGTGTCTAATTTGAACAGACCAAGAGGATAATTTTCAGTTAGCTGACTATTTGTGTAATTAGAAGGGTACTTTGAGTAGGGTATGCCTTGAATTTGGAAATCAAGTTTTACAGAGAATATTCCGGAGAGGGTAAAAATTGGCTTTTTCAGGTTTCGCTTTATCAAGCTAATGAGTAAATTTTAAGAATTGTTTCGTTTTACTATTTCACAGTCAATTCTCTCCTTACGATTTATCAATTACAATTAGATCTCATGCATATTAGCAAAAGGGTGATAGGTTACCTCTTATTAGGGGTAGTAGGGATGTTACTAGGTACGCATGACCTGCAGGCTTCTCATAACCTGGCAGGTCAGATTACTGCTACATTTGTAGGCAACAATACTTATGAGATTACCCTTACTACCTATACTGACCCTGCGCCTAAAGGAGTGGACAGGTGTTCTGCTAACTTTGAGATTTGGAGTGTAGGGCCTGATCCTCAAAATATAGATAATCTGGTAGATATACCCAGGTTAAATGGGAATGAGACTACTGCACTTCCCACAGACTGTGATCTTGCATCCCCCATCAGAATAGGAGAACCCATATATGGGACTGTCAAGAGAAATATTTACACAGTCAGGTACACCTTTCCGGGACCAGGCTGCTATGATGTAAGATACTTTGATGTGGCTAGAAGAGAGGATGTGCTTAATATGGATAATCCTGGTGGGACTGCCTTTTATGTGGAAACCCAGATCTGTATTCCTAACCCTATAGTAGGGACTAATAGTACGCCCATCATGCTAAATGATCCCCTGGATGAAGCATGTACAGGGAAGTTGTGGACACATAATCCTGGCGGCTTTGACCCAGACGGGGATTCGCTCGCCTACTCCTTACGGCCTTCCTTCCAGTATGAACCTGCGGCTAATATTCCTCCATCTCCCACTAATGGATACAGATTTCCCGATGATAATGTATTTCAGTCAGGCCCACTGACTATAGATCCTATTACTGGAGTACTTACCTGGGATGTGCCTAATACACAGGGAACTTTTAATGTAGCATTTGAGGTAAGAGAATATAGAAATGGCGTATTGCTGGGACGGGTCATTCGAGATATGGCCATATTTGTTAGTCCCTGTGATAATAATCCTCCTGTCATAGAGATTATCAGTGATACTTGTGTTACGGCCACTGATAGAATGGAAGTGAGCGTACTATCTTATGATCCGGATGAAACGGACAGCCTGTACCTGGAACTTAATAATGGTGCCTTTGGCTTGAATGGGCCTTTCTCTCAGGATCTTTCTAATCCTGCCAGCATAGGAGGGATTATAGTAGATTTGGCACAGGGTAACAGAGGGTGGAATGATATTCCGGTAACTACGCTGAATAGTACCGGAGCGGTTGATACTATTAAAGGAACCATAGTATGGCAGACAGTATGTGATAATATCCGAACCCAGGAGTATCAGGTAGACTTTTTTGCCCATGATGATGACTCCTATATAAATAGTACCGCCAATGTCCGCCTGAGTGCCAACAAGGTATTTAGGATACAGGTAGTGCCCCCTCCCGCAGAAGGGCTTCAAGCCCAAAAAGGCTCACGGCAGGTGCAACTAAACTGGGCACCCTCTGTTTGTGATAATGCCTTGGGATATAGGATTTACAGGAGAATAAATTCAGCTAATTGGGAGCAGGATACCATATGCTGTGAAATGAGTCCTGAGGATGTAGGGTTTGAGTTATTAACCTATCAGGCAGGTTGGGATAATACTACCTATAATGATTCTCTCACAGGAGTACCAGAAATATTCAATAATGAAATATGCTATGTGGTAACCGCCATGTATGGAGATGTAAAGGCTCCTTTCATTCCCATTATTGAAAGCTGTGCTACAGAAGAAGTGTGTGTAGAAGTAGTCAGTGATTCTCTTTACATGACCAATGATAGTGTATCTATTACCAGTCTGACAGGTGGAGAGATTTTCCTTAGCTGGTCTCTTCCGGATTCTATAGATAGCTTTTTCCCCCCGCCTTATACTTTCCGTCTTTTCAGAGGAGATCATGATCAGCCAGCAGAAAATGAGATAGCCACCCTTCCTTTTACGGATACTACCTTCATAGATATAGGACTGGATACGCGTTCTCAGGGATATAACTACAGAGTAGAGGTATTTGATGCTACTAATATGCCCGTGGTTTCTAGTACAGGGGTAAATGAAGCCTCTAGTATTTACTTAACCACTATAGGAGATAATGGATCTATCAATCTGAGTTGGGAGGAGTTTGTCCCATGGGATAATGTTAGCTATGAAGTATTCCGTTCTGTAGAGGGTTCTCCCTTCCAGTTTTTGACCAGTGTGCCGGGAACGGGTGCTACTCAGCATGGATATGTAGACCTAAATCTGGAAGATGATATTGAGTATTGCTATTTTATAAGGTCCTTTGGGTCGCATAATGTTCCTGGGATCAAGGCAGAGTTAATTAATGATTCAGAAATTTCCTGTACCATAGCGAGTGATACTTTCCCGCCTTGTAACCCATTAATGACAGCTTCAGCTGACTGTGAGACATTTACTCATACAGTCATCATTTCTAAGGTAAATGAACTCTGCGATGAAGATGGGGAGTTTATCACCCTATACTATGCGCTTTCAGACCAAGGGCCATTTGAGCCGGTGGCTACCCTACCATACAGCTCATTTGGGGCTGATACTGTCCTGACATTTGTGTTTGATGAAAAGGACCAAAACTTCTCTGGCTGCTATGCAATAAATGCCACAGATTTACTCGGGAACGTAAGTACGCTTTCTGATCCTATCTGTCTGGAGTTCTGCCCAGGACTGGAAATGGGGAATGTATTTTCTCCTAATAATGATGGTATCAATGACTACTTTACGCCCTTATTCTACAGAGATGTTCGCTTAAGGGATTTTAAAGTGTATGATAGATGGGGAAGGCTCTTACATACAAATATTTCTGATATAGAAGTGTTATGGAACGGAGAAGTAGATTTCAATAACAACGAGGCAGCAGATGGAGTTTACTATTACTATATGGTGTATGAGGAGCTAGGCCTCACAGAAAATGTTACCAGAGAATTAAAAGGTTGGGTTACCTTACTTAAATAAGAAAGCCCTCCTTTATCTGAACATATATAGAGCTGGCTCTGAGAGCCAGCTCAATTTTTTTACGTATAGCATTATGTTTACAGGCATTATAGAAGAAGTAGCTGAAGTAGTGGCCATCTCTACTGAGGGCACCAATAAAATTTTTACCATTACGGCTCCATTCACAGAGGAAATACAGGTGGATCAGAGTATTTCGCACAATGGAACCTGCCTTACTGTTACCAGTCTATCAGAGGTAACAGACCATCACGTAACGTATACTGTGACGGCTGTACAGGAAACCCTACAAAAAACACAGCTGAATGATTGGGAGGTAGGGAGCCTCATTAATGTGGAAAGGTCTATGCAGGTAGGAGATAGAATTGATGGGCACTTTGTGCAAGGCCATGTGGATACTGTGGGAAAAGTTCTGGAGGTGAGAGAAGTGGGAGGTTCATGGATTTTTACTTTTTCCTTCCCGAAAGAACATGCTAACCTACTGGTAAATAAGGGCTCTATCTGTATTAACGGGGTGAGCCTAACAGTCATAGAGGCAGGGGAAGGCTCTTTTACCGTGACCATTATTCCCTATACCTTTGAGCATACAAACTTTAAGGTGCTCCAAGCAGGAATGCTCATCAACTTAGAATTTGACATACTGGGGAAATATATAGATAAGCTTCTGGCGGCCCGACTAGAGAAATAGGAAGGTAGTCCCTAGAAGTTATTCTTCCACATCATGGATTCTACAGGTTTAGTTGTACGGCTGGTATACTTGGCGTTTTTCTTATGGTTATATCTATTGAGGACATCTCCTGATACCTCAAAATAGATAAGCTGGCCTACAGGCATACCCGCATATATTCTCACAGGTTGGGCCACTGTTATTTCTAAGGTCCAGGTATTACAGAATCCTACATCCCCTTTTCCTGCGGTGGCGTGGATGTGAATACCTAGTCTGCCTGTACTACTCTTCCCTTCCAAGAAAGGGACATGGGCATGTGTCTCAGTATATTCTTCTGTTACGCCCAGATAAAATTCATGTGGCTTGAGCACCAGGCCCTCTGGAGGGATCTCAACCTCTTTTATCCTATTATGGGCTTTAGCATCTAGTATGGTATTCTCATATAGGGCTAAGGTTTTTCCTAGATGGACATCATAGCTGTTGCTTCCTAGACAGTCTTTTCTGAAAGGTTCAATGACAATATTCCCTTTCTCTATTTCTTCGAGAATGATTGAATCAGATAAAATCATGTGATGAGCTCATAAATGGCAGAAAGGTATTCTCTATCCTACTGGGTGCAAGGCACAAAAATACCTCAGTGAAAAAGAAAGATGAAAGAATAGGGAAAGAAAATTATAATTCGTCAGCTATATCCTCAATCAGGCTTTTTGCACTTTGGCCATTCGCCTTGCCGTTAGCATGAGAGGAGTGGTCAGGCTTATCGAAGATATCATTGATAGAGTGTGAGACACCATTTTGGGGTGCTTTAGGGGCTTCTAGTTTCATGCGGTCTTCAATGCCACTGAGCCTATTGATTTGGGTATTTAGGAATACCTTTAGCTGTGTCATAATCTCATCTCTGGTGTCCATGAGTTCCAGAATGTCTGTATCTACCTTTTTCCGCTCTGAAATTCCGCTTTGGACTATATCTCTAGCTTTAGCTTCTGCTTCCATCATTTTAAGCTCTGCCTTTTCCCGTGCGTTTTCAAGGGTAGTCTTGGAGGAAACTTCTGCCTGCATGAGGGTTTTATGCAGCATGTTTTCCACCTGTTTGAGCGTATTATAGTTAGACTGGACTTTATCAAGTTCTTCCTTCAGCTTGCGATTAGCCTCTAATTGCAGCTCGAGTGCTTTTGATACTTCCTGCAAAAACGCGTCAACCTCAACCTTATCGTACCCGCGGAACTCTCGGTTGAACGTTTGCTGTCTAATTTCTATAGGCGTAAGCATGATTCTATTTTTCTAGTCTCCCTGCGTTTCCTGGCTGAAAGAATTTTCCCTTAATAATGGATAATGAGCGGTTTATCTGCTGGTTAAACGTTGAGAACTTTACATTAGTTATACACTTGTGTTTATTATCCAACGAATTATCCGCTTATCATCACTTCCTGAAATTACGGAATTATCTACTTTTAGCCATAAAATTTTATTTACGCTGAACTTGTGGCCTTTATTTCTAGGAAAATCTATAACCTTCAGTAGCTCAAACTGATAGGCATCCCATAGTTTTAAAGTCTTATCTCTACTGGCCGTCATAAAATAGTCATTTGAAGGGGATAATGCTAGATCATTTACCGTAAAATAGTGAGCTGGTATTTTCCTGATAAGCCGATATTCCTGTTTTAAGTCCCAAACGGCCAGTTGAGCATCCATCCCTCCACTAAGTAAGTAGTGAGCTTCAGGATGTATGAGCAAGGAAAAAACAGATCGGCTGTGTGCCTTCCATTTATGCGTAGCTAATCCAGGTTTCTCCTTTGGGAGCTGGTATATACAGTGGTCACTACCACCTATAAATACTTGATCCATGTGGAAGGCTAGACTTCTAAGGTTCTCTGTATGTAGCTGCTGGGTATGGCTGATAGTAAAGGTATTTACCTCTATTAGGCTAAGCCATCCCTTACCCCCTAGTGCCCACATTTGCTGTGTTTCTGCGTCATAAGATAGATTATAGATAGCCTTTGTATGAGAAGAAAGGGTGATAAGTAGCTCCCTTGAGAGGGTATGGACCACATAGATTTTACCGTCACTAGCCCCTACCCATAGCTGATTTTTTTCATGGATAACAGCTAAGGCATAAATAGCTCTCTCTATTTTCAACATCCCTTCTCCTGACTGCTGGGTAGCATCTAAGGGCCACCTTACTACCACGCCATCATCCCCAGCACTATAGAAATGATCACCTGCCTCATCAGCACATAAGGCGAAGACAGCGCCCTTATGTCCTGTGTAGGTTTGGATCTGTTCGACAGCTACTTTTTTCATATAGACAAAGGAGCACTATTGTCCTCAGAAAAGATAATATGGAAAGGAGATTCTTACAGGAATGGAAGTCCTGAAGGAGAGCTATTCAATATTTTCCTGGAAATACAGCTTCCTATTGGTCATATCAAAGGCGCATAGATGGCCCATACCTGCCTGAAATTTAGCGAAACAGCCATTATCTATATCTATGACAGGTAGGTCTTCCAGGTTATGCTGCATTTTTTGGATGTCGTAGGAAGATAGTGGGGTATGTCCGTGAATAATAACCCTGTTACCTAGCCAGTCTCTGTCAATATTATCATGCCAGTTTCTTAGCCAGAATAAACTCTTCCTATCCAGAAAAGGATTTTTAATCTTCCATAGGAAGTCCTTTTTCGCTTTCCCATTTCCCTTATAGTCAAAATTGAGGCCGGCATGTACCAATATATACTCATCTACCAGGATATAATCCTCCAGAGAATAGAGAAAATCAAAATATTGTTGGGGTACACTAGCCACGGTAGAGGTGCCGAAGCTTTCTATGGTAGCTACTCCTCCATTTAATCTCCATACTGTGGATTCCTTATTAGCCTCACGAGACTCTATCATCATGAGCTCATGGTTACCCATGAGGCACCTGACTACCTGTCCATTATTTCTGAGCTCCATAATGAAGTCTAAAACGCCTTTAGAATCAGGACCTCTGTCTATATAATCTCCCAGTAGATAAAGTTCGTCGTCAGAAGCTAATCCTACCTGCTTATCTAATAATGTCTTAAGCGTCCTAGAGCAACCGTGTATGTCAGAAATGGCTATTTTTCTCATATAATGGCCTAAATTTATACCATAGCCCATTGAAATAAAAACGTTAATAGCTATAACGTTAAGCCTTAGAAAGTATTCTTGATAGCTGTTCTAATCTGGGGAAATCTAGGCCACTAACCTAAGTAATAACCAGCTTTTTTCTTCTCTTTCAAATTCTTCAGCCACCAGGAAGCCTGCTTTTTGGAAAGCCCGAATAGCCCTGTAATTTTCAGCAAATATCTCAGCTGTACAGGCTGTCACGGGGAAGGATTTAAATAGGTAAGAGGTAAGGGTTTTCAACGCATCTGTTCCGTATCCCCTACCCATATTTGTGTGGCTTGCGAGTAATATGTCTAAGCTCACGCTTTTATCTTTCGCCTGAATCTCATTGTAGTTTATCTGGCCTATGAGCTGGTTATCCACTAAAATACCGAAACATCTTCCCTTAGTGGGAAAAGTATCATTGAAGTAGTAAGCTGGCCATTCATGCTTGAAGACCATGTAAGAAGGGATCTCATCTCCCGGCTTGCTTTGGTACCAGAAAGAGGTAGCATCAGAGTGGGTAGCCCACTTATAAAATAGACGAAATTCCTCTCCTCTTAGGGGTCTAAGAGATATTAATTTTCCCTTTAAAAGGGTAGTATGAGGAATGGTTTTCATAGGATCAACCTGCTACCTGTTATAATAAATCTATCATATGAAACTATCGTAATATGCTGTAAATCAACTAAATATACTGAATTTTGCTGAGAATATTGTACTCGACCGCATCCTAATTAAGAAATCAATTAAAAGTTAGTCATCTATCTGATTTTTGATCTGCAAAAAAACCCTTACCTTGACATCTAGGTTTTTGCATATATTCATGAAAACACTTAAGCTGAAAGGCTTTACATGGGTGTACATGGCTATATGTGAGTAGGATAGGGGATTAGCGGTAACTCTTGTAAAGTCATCACTTATGTTCGAACACATCATCCAGGCATGTACCGCGACGCTGTCGCAAACTCACTTTTACCTGGAGAAATTAGACCCTGAACAGTACGCAGATAAACTCACTATCTT
Source organism: Bacteroidota bacterium (assembly GCA_039026975.1). GTDB lineage: Bacteria > Bacteroidota > Bacteroidia > J057 > J057 > JBCBKZ01. The sequence continues at coordinate 25,485 of JBCCLI010000034.1, forward strand.
TTCCGGATCTTCCATAGGACAGCATACCAGGCATGTGATAGAATTTTATCAGTGTCTTCTCCACCAGTTGCCTCAGGGAGTTATTAATTATGATAAGAGGATTAGGGAAAAAAAGATAGAAACAGACCCTACGTTTACTTCAGAAGTAGTGGATGGGTTACTAGTGGAGCTCCGAAGCTTGTCCCCTGATCAGAACCTTATCCTTGAAACACGCCTAACGGCAGAAGAGGATTCCTACTCCTTGGTACCTACTTCCTTAGAAAGGGAACTTATCTATAATTTAGAGCATACCATCCATCATATGGCGGTAGTCAGGATAGGGTTATTATACTTACAGCCCCAATTGGAGATACCGGCAGACTTTGGGTTTGCACCTTCCACCATAAACTATCAGATGAAGCAATGAATCTGCCATGAGGAGCCTCCAGCACAGTATCAGGTATAAAATGCAGCATTCTACCTTCTGGATTAGGTTGCTGAATTGGGAGTATTGGCCTATGCACCTGGTGTATACACCAGTATATCTCTACTATTTAGTCCTTTCCGTCAGGGCCAGAACCATGGGCTTTTTTAGTGCTACTAATCCGGGGATAGACATGGGAGGTCTCATGGGAGAATCTAAATATGATATTCTCCAGAAAATACCTAGTACATACCTACCTGAAACGGTATATCTTCCTCCACACTTAAGCCATAAAGAGGTACTGCATGCTTTACAGAAGGAGGGGATTACCTTCCCGCTCATTTTAAAACCTGATGTAGGAGAAAGGGGATTCATGGTGGAAAAGATTCAGGATGAAGTAGCTCTGGCTGATTATCGTAGGGCAGTGCCTGCTACGGTTCTGGCGCAGGCATATGTACACTACCAGGAGGAGGTTAGCGTCCTATACTACAGGTACCCCGAGCAACAGAAAGGAACGATCAGCTCCCTCACCTTAAAAGAATTTTTACATGTGGAAGGGGACGGTAAAAAAACACTGGAAGCACTCATCCTAGATTACCCTCGGGCTTTTTTGCAATATGATAGCTTGAAAGAGAGATTTGAGGAGAGCTGGCAAGAGATACCTCCCAAGGGTAAAAAAGTAGATCTTGTAGCCATAGGAAATCATTGTAGAGGAACTAAGTTTCTTAATGGGAATCATCTAATAGATAATGAGCTGGCTGCCACCTTTGATAAAATCAGTGATCAGCTTGATGGAATCTACTTTGGCCGATTTGATATTAGATGCGAAAGCCTCCAAAGTCTTAAGAAAGGTGAGAAGTTTAAAATCCTCGAAATTAATGGAGTGAAGTCGGAGCCTACCCACATATATGATCCTGATTTCTCCCTATGGGAAGCTTATAAGGTCCTTTTTAAACAGTGGAACACCATCTATGAGATCAGTAAGCAAAACAGACAAAAAGGCGTTCAGGTAATTAGCTTCTCAGAGGCATACAAGAAACTCACAGCTGCCCTTAGGTACAAGAAAAATACCAGAGAATTTTCAGGAAATATGGCTTAAATGCCTTCTATGAGATACTTTTCTACTTTTTACCTATTAATTTTATTCCCGTAAAGATTGACCCGCGTGTTTCGTGGGGTCATTGCCCAGAAATATCCTTTCAGCTAAGAGACGCCCAGGATTTTTCTATTCTCTATGGAGATATTCCTGCACTCAGATTATATATCCCTGGAAACGGGTATCTATATGCCTCTGGCCATCTTGAGGATAATTTTAACCCCAGAAGAAAGGATCTCTAAGGAGAATACTATCCAGGAGATTAAGCAGCC